>JAPOTS010000106.1 GCA_026709065.1 Bacteroidota bacterium | reverse complement strand
ATCCTCTTCTTCTGCGGAGGTTTAGACCTGTACCCACAAATATCGTGGTAGAACCAAAGCTTCTTTTATCCGGCTTTGAAACTCAGTCCATCCAGTCCCATCTGAATAAGCTGGATCAAGATAAGGAGAAAGCATATGTATGCTGAGCACATCTGGGCCTACGCCAATGATTCTTTTCTCATTCTTAGTAATCAATTGAATTTCCTCTGGACCTTCTCCAACTTGGAATTTGGGTGAAGCATCTCCTTGAATCTTTACTCCAAAATCAATACTTTCCCAACGCCTTGGTCGACCAATATAATCTCCCTTAAGTTTAGCATGCAATTTACCCAGTAGGGTAGGATCCCATCCCGAGCTAGGTGCGAAATGAAATTCACATATCGCTTCAATTATTGGTGGATTTCTATAACGAGACATAGACTAACATGTCAGATTGTAAGAATTAGAACAATTTGAACTCAGTTGTATCTATACAGTTCGGAGCTGTTCTCACTGAGCTTTGTGAATTAATACGTTGTGAAACACCGAATCCTCCAAAATATGAAAGATCAGTGCACTGTCTCGGTATTTAGTGCGGATGTTCAAGTGCTCTCCAATGATTCATGAGTTCAGCGGTTACATTACCAAATAGGCATTGGATCTTAGATTTCCTGAAAATAGAACATCACATCTTTCCCTATCGGGAGGGGTTTTCAAGGATTTCTGTATCTGGAAGGATGCGTTACATGATTGTTCCCTCCTTGAAGAGTACCGTCTGTCGGGGGAGATTTAGCCCCTCAGCCTTAAGGAGTTCAATGACTTCCTTTCTTGGTATAGAAGGTACAGATATTCTGCATCGGTCCTCGATCTCTAATCACCGTGGACTGTACCAGACTGAGTTCTGTTAAGATCTGTCCCACGCTCAGGCGCTGTTTTCACCAAACATGTATTTTATCGTATGGTACGAAAAAATGTGGTTTGAAATTCAGGGTAGGTTTGCAGTTAACATCTCGCTAGATCTGCAACATTTTCACTGAATAGAATGTGAGTGTGCTTGGCAATAAGTGGAAGATTTCAAAGCGATCTTTGAATCTCAATCATTCAACTGTACCATAAACCATAATTTGAGATAATAAGGAGGAATTTTGATCGTTCGTTCCAATCTTAACTCATATCCATCAATCGTAATCATTAGTGACCTTTATCCGTTTAAGACTTTTCAAACAAATCACTCATGTGGTATCAGAACATATTGGAAACTATTGGCCACACACCAATGGTTGAGCTCAATCAACTAGCAAAACATGTGCCCTGCAAGATCTTAGCTAAACTTGAAGCATTTAATCCTGGCGGATCTGTCAAAGATCGTATTGGTACGGCTATGATTGAAGCAGCCGAAAAATCTGGACACCTTGGACCTGGAGGTGTAGTGGTGGAAGCAACCAGCGGAAATACCGGGGCAGGTGTCGTACTCGCAGCAAAAATTAAAGGGTATAGGTGTATTTTTACTGTGACCGAAAAAGTAAGCCAAGAAAAACAGGATTTTCTCACTGCATTTGGTGCTGAATTGGTATTATGCCCGAAAGATGTTGAACCAGATGATCCTCGGTCGTACTATAGCGTGGCCAAAGATCTTGCCTCTCAAATTCCGAAAGCTGTTTATCTTAACCAATACTATAATGATGCAAATGTTCAAGCTCATTATTTTTCTACAGGACCTGAGATTTGGCAACAAACTGACGGCCAAGTTACCCATTTCTTCGCAACTGCGAGTACTGGAGGGACCATCTCTGGAACAGCTCAATACCTGAAAGAAAAAAATGAAAATATTCAAGTCATCGGAGTGGATCCCTACGGCTCATCGTACTACAAATATTTTCATGAAGGCATTGTTGATCCCAGTGAAGTGTATTCCTATCTCATTGAAGGCGCTGGCAAAGAATACCTCGCTGGAAATATGCATATGGAATTGCTCAACGACTATACCCGTGCGACCGACAAAGAGGCAATGCACATGACACGCCAACTCTCGCAAGAAGAAGCCATCTTTGCCGGACAATCTAGTGGGCTAGCCCTTGCAGGTGCCCTTCACTGGCTTGAACAAAACGCCAACAAAATCAATTCAAACTCACTAGTCGTCGTTCTCTTGCCAGACTCTGGTATGAAATACATCAGTAAAACGTTTAATGATGACTGGATGAAATCACATCAACTCCTTTGAACTAATAAACTAACATATAATGGACCAAGAAGAACACGTAGAATCATCCGATTCAAAACTCAATATTGAATTGAACGAAAAAATTGCCCAAGGGGAATACTCCAACTTGGTGATGATCGGTCATTCACGAGAGGAATTTATTTTGGACTTTATCCGCGTCATGCCTGGCGTTCCTGCTGCCAGAGTAAAAAGCCGGATCATTGTGACCCCTTCACATGCGAAGAGGTTTTTGCGCGCACTCGCCGAAAACATTGAACGATTTGAGGAGGCCAATGGAGATATTCAAGATAGTGATACCCCAGACCTACCCGTCCAATTTGGGGGCGGCCATATTGGAGAAGCATAGCTATTTCCGTGCAAGGAGACAGGCAATCACTCCTCCGCACAAAAATATTGCGTGAGGAAGAAGCACCGCCAACAAGGGCGTGATTTCTTGGGTATACCCAAATGGTTCTGTTAGCTTTTGTGCGGAGAGGTAGATAAATGCAATCAACAATCCGAATCCTATCTGCACTGTATGCCCTCCCCGCCTCCTTCTGACCGCCAAAGGAAGAGCTATCAGCATCACGATGAAGTTCGTTAATGGATATGCAAATTTCGTATAATATCCGACCATGTCTCTGCCAATGTCCGCTAACCCACTTCGTTGCAAGGCATCCACATAGTCCGTTGCTATATTAATAGTCATGGATTCAATGTCTCGTTCAGTTCGTGCTAAATCATTAGGATACACATTTAACACAGTATCTAGCGGAGATGCAATCGTACGAGTCTCTTGTCCAGATTCAAAAGATCTTATAACCGCATACGAAAAATTCCAGAGCGAATCACTCCAGACCATCTGCTGAGCATCAACACGTTCAATCAACTCCCCCTGCGGACTAAATTTTTGCAACTGAACCCTATGTGCGGTATTGGATCGACGATCAAAATACCCTACGGTCAAGACACTGGTCGGATCATTGCGACGATGAATCTCACTAATATATATTTGTGGGGTTCTACTTTTGATGTAAAGCTCATCATAGGATTGGACCGTTTGATTTGTAATTGGAGCAATCCACCCTCCAACAACAAACATTAATCCACTTATACAGATACCAAGTAATACATAAGGGAGTAAAAGCCGTTTCAGGTCAACTCCACTGGTTTGTAATGCAATCACCTGAAATGATTGAGACAGTCGGCTAGTTGTGAAAATAGCAGATAAAAATAATGCAAGCGGAGATACCTGTTGAATAATGCCGGGTACAAAACTTGGATAATAAATCAGATAAATATTACGTAATGACGCATTCCTGTCAAGAAAATCGTCAATGTGCTCTAAATAATGAATTAACACGAAGAAAATGACTAATACCACCGTGAGCAGTAGATATGCTGAGAGCATACGTACGATGATATGACGATCCATCGTCGTCAAAATCATATGATCATAGTTGAAAGATGAACAATCCAATCGTGAATGTGTACTTACCTAACTCTTAATCGTTCTTATCCATGAAAGTCCACGAATATCAAGCAAAAGAAATCTTAGAAAATTATGGAGTCGCTATGCAACCAGGCAAAGTGGCTTCCACGGTTTCCGAAGCAGTAAGTGCTGCTCAAGAAATGCGTCCCAGTTACGGTGACCAGTTTGTTATCAAGGCTCAAATTCATGCCGGCGGCCGTGGTAAAGGTGGTGGCGTAAAGCTCGCACACGGTCTTGAAGAAGTCAAAGAAATCTCTCAACAGATTTTAGGAATGAACTTGGTGACGCATCAGACTGGACCTGACGGTCAGCTCGTTCGAAAAATCTTAGTCGCCCCAGCAGTCAATATTGAAAAAGAGTATTATATCGGTGTGACTCTGGACCGGGCCCGTAGCCAACATGTCATCATGGCCTCCACCGAAGGTGGGGTTGAAATTGAAAAAGTTGCTGCTGATACCCCTGAAAAAATCCTTAAGGTCTGGGTAGATTCCGCTTATGGCCTCCATGCATTTCAAGCTCGTGAGCTTGCTTATGGGCTTGGATTTCAAGGAAAAACTGCTCATCAGGTAACCAGATTTATTCTATCACTTTTTGACGCATATTTAGGAGCCGATGCATCCCTTGCTGAAATCAACCCTCTCGTTCTCACAAAAGAGGGCCATGTGGTTGCCATTGACGCGAAGCTAAATCTAGATGATAATGCCCTTTATCGCCATTCAGACCTCGCCGCACTACGTGATCTACATGAAGAAGATCCTTTAGAAGTAGAAGCGAATGCTTCCAACCTCAACTACGTGAAATTGGATGGCAACGTTGGATGTATGGTCAATGGTGCTGGACTTGCCATGGCAACCATGGATATCATTAAACTTGCAGGAGGCAATCCAGCTAATTTTCTTGATGTAGGCGGAACCGCCAGTGCTGAGACTGTTGAATCTGGGTTTCGCATTATCCTCAAAGATTCAAATGTAAAAGCAGTACTTGTCAACATCTTCGGAGGAATCGTACGCTGCGACCGAGTTGCTCGTGGAGTTGTTGATGCTGCACAAAATGTCAAGATTGAAGTTCCCTTAATTGTGAGACTTCAAGGAACCAATGCCGAGCAGGCTCAAAAAGTTTTGGAAAAAAGTGGTATTACACTGGAATCTGCTGTGTTATTTGAACAGGCTGCTCATAAAGTAAGCGTTGCTCTTGCGGCTTAACTCATCCGAATGATTCAGTCATCTTATTTTATTTTGCTTATCGGTGTACTGAATCCATAGCAGAATGCATCGTTATTGGCCTCTTGGCTCAATCATTCGCCCTGTTATATTATAGGCATCATTAAATGAATTAAAGCATGAGTAAACCACAACCTGTTGACTCTTCACACTCATTTGAGATCAAAGAAGGGCTTGAAGGCCTCTCCCCTATTATCATCCGAATGCTATATCGTAGGGCCCCACTGCACCGCCCGGTTTCAGACCCGGAGCGCTTATGGACCATGTTTGAAAAAGCATCCTTAGTCGTTACGGTATGGAAAGGCGCTCGCTTGGTTGGAATCGCTCGCGTACTTACCGATGAGGTTCTCTGTAGCTATCTGTGTGATTTAGCAATTGAACCAGATGTTCAAGGCTTAGGTATCGGAAAACGTCTTATGAAATATGTCCAAGATCGCTGTGAAGGAACCGAATTGGTTTTACGTAGCTCCCTAAGTCGTTTTCATCGGAGATCAGGGCTTGAGCCTATCAACGATTTTTGGGCGATCAAACCTGAATCATCATAAGCCTTTCTCTGAATGATTGATTCGTCCAACGAAGGGGATTGATTCATTCCCAGTAATCATTTGTACCAGAAGTTAGACACTGATGGAATTGGAGTGGGGTGATTCCCTCCTATCTGAGCAAAACTTCTGATATAGTGTGAGGTTCAAAATTACCTATTTTGGGGAAAATTAGGGGGTAATCTCAGGTTAAATAATTGGAGTTTGGGACTGCCTGCCCACTCATTAAATTGAAGAGCCGAATTAAAATCTTGGGGTACCAACTCCCCTCAAGCCTCGGTTACGCTCTGAACGCGGTTGCTGAATACGTAAAAATTCGGCCAATCGCCCGCTCTTGACATGCAAATCAAACCCCCATGATTGAAATGCGCCAAATGGAATCCACCGAAGTCCCATGTTCCAACACTCAAACTCCTTTGAAATATTCAATGACGTAGTTACAATTTTATTCTGCTCAAAATCATAACCTGTCTGTCCCTGAACGCCCCATGTGGGCGTGAGACCAAAATTAAAGCGCGTATTGATGGTTGCTGAGCGTCGTAAGATCAACTGGGGGCGAGAAATCTGGTAAACAAAACTCAGATCCAAAGACCACTGCTGTTGGCCACCACCCAGTGAACCCGTTCGAGGAAATTGGCTAGGCATTGATGCCGCAAAAGATGTGGTGCCAAATTGTGGCATTTGTGGTGTGTCCTGGTCACTCACACCACCTGAAGGCAACTGACCACTTAACCTCATACTTCCACGAATACTCAACTGAGTTAATCGTGCAAACTTAAATTGTCTTAATGAAAAAACATAGTCATTAATCATTCTCTGCCCATTAGAACTGAGTTTATACGGGGAAAATGATGAAGAAAAATTTATATTTAATTTTCCTAGAACGTTCGTACGAGCACTGACTCTCACCGAAGACATACGAAGGGAATCGGCTGCAAAATTGTAACTACTTGAAATATTGAGCGTCAAAAGCTTGAGCACCTTCGTCTGATTAGCTCCAGTCGAATCTATCTTGACATGCTTGGTTTCAAATGTATTGTCAAAGCCGAAATTAAGCGAATTTTGAAGCCCACTCTGAACGCCCCGAACAATTGGATACCTACGCGGAACAAGATCCGTGGATAGAGAGTCTATAACCTCAACCCCTGCCTCGTCAAGTAAGGGGCGCGTATACCCCCAAACATCACTGCTAAAGTCTGGCCGATAAGCAAACCCGACCCGTGGCCTGACCGTATGCCTTAACCCTTGATATGATCCGAGCTTCACTGGAAACAGTCCGTAGAATGTCGTATTGGCTGACACACCTGTATTGAACTGGCGCAAAGAAAAGAACCCCTGCTCAGTCGTCGTCTCTATGCGCCCATCATCCTTTAGTTGCTGACGCTCCGAAGCAATAAACCACTCCTCAGAATAATTGGCATTGGGAGATAAATTCAAGCGTATCTGCCCAAGCAATGGAAGTCGTTCAATTGTAAATGGCGCAGAAATTGGGATGCGATGCGTCGCATTAAATTGAAACCGCCCATCTGACCTACCCGTTGCAGTCCGATACTTTTCCTCATCAAATAACGCTTCATACCATGGATAACTCACAGGTTGACCATTGGCTAAGGTATCACCATTAGCAATTAACTCCTCATCAGAAATTGGACGAAATTCGTATCGATTATTGACACGCGTCGAAATACTATATTGAAGCCTCTCATACCAGCGCTGATTGCGCCCGCTTGTTCCACGCTTGAATGGAGTCTTGGTGCTTTGAGAAAATGAGAATTGTGGGAATGATAAATCAACCGATCCCGTCGATAACACCTGACTCTGTCGGATATTTAATGTCATAGAACGCCCACCACGAAACGTTCGATTAAGCTGGACCGAAGACCCAATTGACTGCCTAATGTTATCGTCATAGTCATCCGAAATCGTTCGTAGATAACTACTTGATGTTAAATTCACATTCGCACTCAGCCTTGATCTTGGCGAAAACGATTGATTGTGATTCCATCGAATACTTATATTTCTTCGCTTGACCACATCAGGATCTTGACGCTCTCCACTACGCTCTTGGAGAAAGTCAACATTCAAATTTCCACTGTATGAATCCCTGCGATTATAGCGAAATGCCGGATTTACTTGCCAACTGCCCTTTGTCCAAATTCCCAAACGAATCTGAGCGTCCATCTTATCATTCATCGCAAAATACCATCCCAAGTCACGCAAAAAGAATCCCCGCTCATCCTCTCCATACTGCGGGCCTAAAAGCCCACTCCTTCGCCCCTCCTGATATGGAAGAAAACCAAAGGGTAACCATACTGGCATCGGTATATTAAAGATGTATAATTGAATAGGACCCGTATACACCCATTTTTGGTCAACGATTTTCATTTTGCGTGCTCTGAGAGAATATGACGGAGTTTCCTCTGGTCCGCAATTACATGTGGTATAGAGTCCGTCCTGTATGAAGATGGTACTATCCTCTCGGACCTTAGCAATTCCCGCTTGAATAAATCCTTCCTCAAACTGCGTCCGAGCTGCGGTGATACGCCCCCGTCCAGTGACCATGTTGTAGGCTAACCTTGACCCAGTAAGCGTCTCACTTCCCTCAGAGAATCTCGGAGTGCCTACAAGCCCAGAATCTGTCTCTAACCCGTAGGCAATTAATTCATCTTGCTCAATCAGTAGATCTACAAAGTGAGCATTGAGATTGATACCCTCATAGGAAACGGACGCTTGGCCTGACAAGAGCCCACGATCCCCGGACTCTAAGCCAAAGTGAAGCACCAATGAATCACGGGCGCTGAATTTAATCGGTGAATTAAGTGCAGTGCTGTCCTGCGCCTCTGCTATATAGGATACCGATAACAGAAAACAGATAGCGGCAGTCTGGGGAATCCAGGCTGAATAGAATCCATCATTTTTGATTCTGATCATCTAGCTGGTCAAACACAAGGCAGGCAGCGCCAAGCATTCCAGCCTCATTACCGAGCGTTTCCTGAACAAGGACTACATTTTCCTGCATGCCTGGGACAATATAGGATGGAATGATTTCACGCGCTGGTTTTAACAGCAAATCACCAGCCTTAGAAACGCCGCCACCAATGACAATCGTACGAATATCAAGTAAATTAACAACACCTCCTAAAAAGCAACCCAGCTTTCTACCAGCCCATTCTAACACAGAAATCGCACCTGGATCCCCGTTGAGTGCAGCATCTGTAATCGTAGCAGGCGTGAGATTCTCTAAGCCTGGGGACACATATAATGTACTCTCTGGAAAATCTTCTAAATGCTCACGGGCATGTCCAACAAGAAATCTCTGACCAAGATAGGCCTCAATCGCTCCATTAACGCCCGTCAAATCTGGCGGACCAGCGTAATTAATGGTAACATGTCCAACCTCACCTGCTGCACCAGTTGAACCCCGGAAGATTCGCTTATTAAATACAATTGCACCGCCAACTCCAGTACCAAGCGTGACCATAATGAAGTGATCATAATTGCGAGCCGCACCATAGCGAGCCGATCCCAGAGCCGCTGCATTGGCATCATTCTCAACAAAGATATTAAGCCGTTTGCCTAAACGTTTCTTAAGGATCTTGCGCATATCAACAACGTCCCAACCAGGCATATTGGCAGGCTTAATAATCATCTTACGGTCCATGTCAATTGATCCTGGTGCTCCAATCCCTACTCCGCTGATACGGTCACGACGGCGCATAAGAGATTTGACTACCTCTTCTATCTGATTCAGAACATGCTCTTTGCCTTTATCTGCACCTGTTTCGACAGAGTTGGTTCTCACAAGCCCGAAAGCCTTGTGTACTAAGGCGGCCTTAATATATGTACCACCAAGATCGATACCTATTGCTTGCATATTGAATTAGTCTGTTACTCTGTATACAATTTCACCTTCACGACGCATACCGTACTGCTCACGTGCTATTTTTTCAATTAGCTCATCGCTCGGTGTAGTTTTTAGGAAATTTTGGAGTTCTCCAATCTCTGTTTCAAGTCGTTCATTTTCATGAACTAATTCTTGATACTCCTGCTGCCATTGTTGATAACGCACCCAACTATAGGTATCAAACCATACAAATTGGAGAAGGAGCCAAGCGGCGATGATCCCCCCTACAATCAATAGGCGGGGAGAATGTGGAGCGGCTCGGGCGGATTCTGAATGTTTCATAGAGGTCAGAAGAGGCGGTTTAAAGTTTAAAGCCCTCAGTTCCACGGAAAATTGCAGTCTCGCCTAAACTTTGTTCAATGCGAAGCAGTTGATTATACTTGGCGAGGCGATCACTACGGCTGGCAGATCCAGTTTTGATCTGACCACTATTGGTAGCAACCGCTAGATCTGCGATCGTGGTGTCTTCAGTCTCACCAGAACGATGACTGATCACAGCAGTAAATCCAGCTCTGTGTGCCATATCAATCGCATTTAAGGTCTCAGTGAGCGTGCCTATCTGGTTGAGCTTAATAAGGATTGAGTTTGCAGCTTTTTCACGAATTCCCCTATGAAGTCTATCTGTGTTTGTTACAAACAAGTCGTCACCTACAAGTTGAACCTTATCTCCGATACATCGAGTGAGTAGTGACCAACCTTCCCAATCATTTTCGTCCATCCCATCTTCTATGGATACAATCGGATATTGACGCACCCAATTCTCCCAAAGTGATACCATATCCTCGCTGGAGTGTTTCCGATTGGGATCACTTTTCCAAAAGACATATGCGCCATCGGTATACATTTCACTCACCGCAGGATCAAGAGCAATAAATACATCTGTACCAGCAGTAAATCCCGCCATAGTGATGGCTTCAAGAATAACTTCTATGGCTTCTTCATTGGCTTTTAAATCTGGTGCAAAGCCGCCTTCATCTCCAACAGCGGTTCCATACCCCTTACTACTTAGAACTTTCTTAAGGTGATGAAAAATCTCAGTCCCCATGCGCAGTGCCTCTGAAAATGATGATGCTCCCGCTGGCATGATCATAAATTCCTGCATATCAACACGGTTATCGGCGTGACGGCCTCCATTGATAATATTCATCATCGGAACGGGAAGTCTGCAGGCATTTGTTCCACCGATATATCGATACAAAGGAAGTCCAGCTTCAGAGGCCGCCGCTTTGGCTAACGCAAGCGATACACCAAGAAGTGCATTCGCGCCCAATCTACCTTTATTCGGAGTCCCGTCCAATTCGATAAGATGGTGGTCTAATCTCACTTGGTCAAACACGCGCATTCCTTTGACGGCTTGGGCAATTTCACCGTTAACATGAGCAACAGCACTGGTGACACCTTTGCCTAAGTATCTTGATGCATCTGCATCACGGAGCTCAACTGCCTCAAACTCACCTGTTGAAGCACCACTGGGAACGGCTGCTCGACCAAAAGCACCCGAGCTCGTCATCACATCTACTTCAAGCGTTGGGTTACCACGGCTATCCAGGATCTCTCGCCCCCTAATTGAATGAATCGTTGACATTTCAATCGGTTTAGTTCAGCTTATCACAACAATTTCCTGAGGTGCAAAACTCAGATTTGGGGAGTTCCTCCCCGCATGACAGTGGTGGAGCTTGCCCATCATCATTCCACGCCAAGGTTCTCAATCATGACTAAATTCAAGAGGAAGACCATTATCTGCGCTGTCGTACAGTCGTTGTTCCACTAATTGTTAAACCTCGACATGTATAACTTACCTGCGTTGATTGACCAGTCGTCCAATCCGAGACATAAAAGATATCCTCAGCCGAGGGAAATGCAGTGGCCATCCGATTGACACCTTCCTGATCCCCAAGTTGGGCATATTGATCAGCAATTAACCAAAAAACCGCTGCCTGTTCACGGTCTGAGACTCCACAAGCGGAGACGGCCGTTGAATATAAAATAGGAATTGCCGTTCGGGCGGGTCTAAATTCTGGATCTATTTCCAAAGATCTGCGGAAATAATTTCTGGCCTCCCGATAATTCTCCATATCCTGATATGCAAGCCCGAGGTTAAAATAATCCTGGGCTCGGATTTCTACATCTGGCATGGCTTCCATCTGACGAAACGTTTCAATCGCCCGTTCATTATCGCCATCTTCTACATACATGCGCGTTAAAATCCTAAGCGTTGAGGGAGTTGGATCCAGAGAAATGACCTCGTCTGCAAGATTTAACATTTCTTCACGATAGCCTTCTTGTTGATACAATTCAAACAGTTGGGTCACAACCTCAACATTTGAAGGATCTGCCGCATGCTGTTCTTCCAGAAAAGCAATCTGTTCTTCTGGGGGAATGATATCAAAATATTTTCTAATCAAGGCTTCAATACTTTCTTCATCACCACGCTCACTCTTGAGCCGACGCATAAAATTTAGCGCCTCGCCTATATCTCCAGATTGTAGCGCATCAGAGATCAGTACATCAAGGTAGTATGGATCGATTCTCGTTGGCTCCATTTCAAAGGCAGCCATATATGATGAGATCATATCCATGCGCAACTCCGACAACTCGTTCATATTTGTCTGAATAAATCGTCCTCGGTTACGCGTCCAGATAAATGGATCAAACTCTGCCTCCAATTCAGTGAGAACTGGAATGACTCGATCATACTGTACAATAGCCGAATCAAGCCAAACGCGTTTCAGTGCCGGATCTTCCTCTGCATCTGAAAGGGCTTGATACAATTCAATAGAGCGCCTAAAATTAATATCATTGTTTCGATTAAATGCTGGTGCGTTATAGAGAATCCATGTCAGATCTGGTAATGCGTCCCGGTAGTTTTCATTCTTGAAATTTTCGTAGTAGAGACTGTAATGGATCCGTGTTTCTTGATCACCAGGAATTGTCTGCGCTTGAATTATTGGAGACACCATCAAAGTAATCGTGAAGCATAGCACTAATGGAGTAAGAATGCACCGCATGGCAGGTTAAAGTTTATTTCCGTATAAATTAAGGCAAGATGATGGAAGTATCCTAATAATTTAGCTTACACAATAGAATTACCTATATTATACTGATATAAGATAAAAATTGCTCAATTCTATCATGGTTCTGATGAGTTCATGATAAGATCCGTGATCAAAAATCATTGAGATCGCATCTTTGAACCCATCTTCTTTCGTCAAACATTTCTATAAATTAGGAAGTGAGTAGGGATTGTTACTATGAATATCAAGTTTCTGATTCAATCTCACGATGATGACATTCTGGTCAAAAAAGTTTGTGCATCCATGAAGCTTTGAACCGATGTCACTGACCCAACCTCTAAAACTGGCATTCATTGAATGTGCAAGTCAAGGTTGACGTACCAACTTATGTATCCACCATGGTTTATCCAAGTCTGCGCTTGACAAACCAGCGCTCCCCAATGTTCAATGTCGCAGAGACTCCAATGAACCTGTCTCTGATCAGATTAAAACTTGTTGACCCACGTGTACCAATCTCAAATGTAAGGTCAACGCGCGTTCCAAAAAACAATGTTGGAAGTCCTAATCCACCTGTAAATGCGGTAACAACTACATCCCTGCCTGCGACTGGACTCACATATAATTTATCCCTATAATAACCAACACGATAAGCCGTACGGCGCAGATACGATGACTGCAAAGATGTCCCTGCGGGGATCAATTCCACTCCAATAGAGTAGCGCGTTCTATCACGTAAATGGCCAGAATTAAATGAAACTAATGGTAAAGAGGTTGATGCATTTGACCATGGCTCATGTCTTACCTCGGTGCTGATTAGCCAACGATTTTGATAGGAAAATGATGCGCCGCCCTGAATCTTAGCGGGAAGTTTCAGAGTCCCGTTATCAATGGTTTCTAATGTATCAATATTTAAGCTTTCACCTAAGGTGAGGGTTCTAGTCCCATCAAGGGTTGTAGGAAGAGAACCACTGACGGCAACAGTAACTTCATAATCTTGGCCATCAAAAAACATGGTAAGTCCAGCGGCTGGTGAAATTCCAAAGAGGCGAGTATTGCTTACAAGATTTGTCTGTAGTAAGTCCACAGAGTCAAAGATGGTGCGGCGCCCCTCTTCAATAATCCCGAACAATACGTCGGCCGATGCACCAATTGAGGCCCAAGATGTGACCTTGAGACCCATTCCAACTCTGACTTGATGTAACCCGCCTGATCCCTCATGATTTACACGATAGGCTAATTCTCCACTTTCAGGACTCTGCAAGGTTGCATTCGCAGACACTCCATAATGGACTCGACTATAGGGAGCATAAGCAATCCCTATCCCTAGTTGACCTGCATAGATTGGAAACCCAATTTGTATCGCACTAAGATCCCCCCTGATGAACTCTTCACTTCGACCAACGGCATCTTGTGCATGAAGACGATCAAACCGAGCGCCCACGGCAACTCGTACAAAAGACTGACGGCTCCAAGACGCGGGATTACCGAAATTCAAGTAATTATATGACATCAAACCAACACCTGAACCACCAAGTGCTTGCGCCTGGCTTGAAGAAAACGAGACTAATTGCCCGATCGCATAGCGAGAGTATAAGGATCCATCATCACGCCCCTGCCCATAGGCAGAACCCGCAATCAACAAGATAACCAATATATGTAAGAATCTCATGGGGGAAGAATCAAAGTGAGTGATGGAGCCTTATCGCGATCATCTAAGCCATAAAGAAAGACTGAATTCAAAGAATTGACATTTTGAGGTGCTCGCAATTCAAGATGTTTGACTTCCTGATTACCAAATATAATACTCTGGAAAAATACGTTAACCACTGCTCCAGTGAACCGATATTCACCATTAATGAGTTGCGCGGCTCCAACCCGAAACGGCACAAGGTCATCATCAACGGGAACCGCAATCAGATCCAAAGAGTCAGCAACGGGTCGCACAAAATGTTGGGGAGTGGGTTGACGATCGAGCGCATGCAGGCTAACGACTGCACCATTGATGGGTTTATTTTTTGATGCCTCAATGTCAAAGATCAAATCAATGAATGGACCTGCACCATCTTGAAACAGCACTAGTCCGTCTGGCACCTGAGCGGTACTCAACCGATTAATTTGGGTTAAAGTAGCAGCGACATCAAAGGTTGATGTACCTGATGATGTGACCACCGCGAGGGATGATGTTTCTGAATTTAACCCGATGACCTGACCATTCTCTTTTTGAATTAACGCGAACCCATGAAACTTGGCATCAAATTCATCGCCTTTTAGAAGCTCTGCATGTTCTTGAACCCACGAATCAGGCAATATAATAGTAGTGCGCAGATCAGACAACGTCACTGTGAGGAGTTCAGAATCTAAATTTAACTGGGTATCGGATTGCCCACCTCGGTCATTCCATTCTTCAAGAATTTCGTGAACACCAAGTGTTACAGATTGAAGCGTATCTCCGTAACGATAATCCTGCGAAAAAATTAACCGCACCTCAGTAATTTCATCTGATGGGGCTCCATCAAACGTACCCTCGTAATCCAAAAACGCATTGGCTGTGATCTGTCCCGTCAATGGGTCATCAACGGATCCGACTAGAACCCGACCAGCAGCCCCAGTGATATCAGTCCGGGAAGATTCGGAAAATGATACAATAGGAGACTGAATTACCTGAGCCGACGTTTCGTCTTCCAACAGATCAAGTCCTACGTCTGTAATCGGATCAGAACAAGCCGACAAAATCAACAATAACGAGAAGCAAAAAAGACGTAATGCGTGCATGAAATAGTCTTAGCAGATTAGATTGCCTTAACGAAGTAGATAGTGAAATTCGTACTTCTAATTAAGGCAGAGGCGGGAAACGCTGTTGTAGAGCAGGTGTTCCAATTAAGCAGCTTCTGAACTGAAAGCCGTCTGATACAAATCTGTCGCTTGTAAGACGATTTCGCTTTTATCATTACTGAAATGGAAGGATGATTCACAATCAGGGCAAGCGGATGGGGGGTAGGCCACAATATCCGAATACTTTCCACCCAAATCACATAAACTCATCCCATTTGTCTCACCGTTGAGCGACAGATTCATATTATCAACTAAATCTGTGGAAATCAGAGCATCTGCTTCAATATGATCAGGGGTATAAATCACGGTTTTCACCGAATCAAATACATCTTTGCTGTGATACTCGGTAGACAACAGAAATGGTACAAATCCACTGATCCATCCAAACGCATGTACGATATCTGGCTTCCATTGCAATTTGCAAACTGTCTCAAGTGTTGATCGTGCAAAAAAGAGCGCGCGTGCGGTATTGTCCTCAAAAATGACACCCTCTCTATCTTTGTGTAGCCCTTTTCTTTTAAAAAACCGCTTACTATCCATAAAATAGACCTGACATCGGGTTCCAGGGATCGCGGTTACTTTGACAGCGAGGGGTTCAGTTTTGCCATCCATTGGAACTTTGGTTCCACACAGTCGAATGACTTGATGGAGTCGGTTCTTGCGCTCATTGATTGTCCCGTATCGGGGCATCATGACGCGTGTATCATACGTACCTCCACCATGAAGTCCTTCTGGTAAATAACGCGTTAGGTTTCCAATTTCGCTTTCTTTGGTAAAAGGGGCAATTTCTCCGGTGACAAATAGTATATTAGTCAACATAAAATATAATGATAGATAGTACTAGTGACTTCTCACACTACACAAATATTCGTCAGATTCAACAAATTTGAGGCATTTTCACACTTATGGAAACGCTTCCATATTCTTACGAAACTAATATACTGAAAAAATCTGAGACTGCAAAACTTTGAGTGATCTTGTCCAACACATCATCATCCGTGTAATAATGGAGCAGGATTGATTGATGAAGGTTTAAATGGACTAATTTGGATCAATTATTAATATGCCCAACTCTACTGAAACATATCGTGAACATCTACCGGTACACATTTTTGAGGATGCGCTCTCTTTAGCGCATAAAATTGCCAATCATATCGGTTCACTTATTCGGGAACGGAATTCAAAAGATTTGAATACCGTTTTAGGACTTCCAACTGGATCTACTCCTCTTGATGTTTATAAGGAATTGATTCGCTTACACCAAGAAGAAGATTTGGATTTTTCAAGGGTCATTACATTTGATCTTGCAGAATACTACCCTATTGAACCAGATCAACTCCAGAGTTATTATCGTTTTCTGAGGGAAAATCTTTTAAATCACATCAATGTACCCTCAGATCAAACGCATGGACTCCCCGGAAATTTATCCGAATCTGAAGTTGATCAATGGTGCCATTCATACGAGGACAAGATTCGTGAGGCAGGAGGGTTAGATCTTGTACTATTAAGGATTGGACGTAGCGGACATATTGCGTTTAATGAACCTGGAAGTTCAAAAACCGATCGAACCAGAAAAGTAATTTTAGATTCCATTACCCGTAAAGATGCATCAGGTCATTTTTTTGGAGATGATCATGTTCCACTCCACGGAATTACCGTTGGCGTTGGCACTATCCTTGATTCCCGTGAAATTGTACTTATGGCAACTGGCGAAGGAAAAGCAGGTATCATTCGAAGGGCGGTTGAGGAGACGATCAACGAAGAGGTCACGGCTTCCTATCTAAGGGAGCATCCTAAGAGTGCTGTATTTTTAGACCGCGCGGCTGCCGGATCGTTAACCCGAGAACAGACACCGTGGCTTGTTTATGATGTAGAATGGGATCTTGAAATGGCCAAACGTGCTGTGATTTGGCTATCAGAGCGTGTTGGGAAAGCTATCTTACAACTCGAAGAAGCAGACTTCCACAATAATCGCCTCTACAGTCTCGTCTATGCATACCCTGACATTGACGAACTATGTCTGACTGTATTTGATGACTTGCGCCGCAGAATCTACTATCAAAATCAGCTTCCGTCCAATGAGCGAGTGATTCTATTTAGCCCCCATCCCGATGACGATGTGATTTCAATGGGAGGCATGTTAGACAAACTGGTGCGAAACAATAATGAGATTATTGTCGCTTACATGACAAATGGATCGGTTGCAGTTTTTGATGCCGATGTATCAAGGAATCTGGGATTTATTGAAATGTGTCTACAAGAACTGGGAATCACTGGAGATGCATCCGAGGCATTCCGTTCTAATCGCGAAGAGATCTTATCCTTTCTGGCCAAAAAAGCCCCTGGCGAAGTCGATCTCCCTGCTGTGCAGCGCATCAAATCTGCAATTCGCTATTCTGAAGCCATTGCAGGTATTGAAGTGATGGGATTGGATCAATCACATGCCCGCTTTATTGATTTACCGTTCTATCAAACTGGGCGGATCAAGAAAAAACCTGTCGGCCAAGATGATGCCAACATCATCATTGACTTGATGAATGAGCAAAACCCAGATCATATTTTTGTTGCAGGAGATCTTTCAGATCCTCATGGCACTCACAGAATTTGTTATGTTGCCATTCAAATGGCTTTGGAACAGTATAACAAGGCCCGGGGTGTTCAAGGACCTAGAGTCTGGCTCTACCGCGGAGCATGGCAGGAATGGGAAATCCATCAGGCGGATGTCTTCACTCCAATTTCTCGAACCGAGATGGCTCGGAAAATTGAAGCGATCTTCAAGCATGAGAGTCAAAAAGATCGTGCGATGTTTCCGGGAGCCTATGATGATCGCGAATTCTGGCAGCGAGCGCGCGATCGCAATACTGGGACAGCGGAAGCACTCAACCGATTAGGGTTACCAGAATTCTATGGGGCGGAGGCGTTCGTGACTGTGTATTCCTTATAATCTGGTTCTATCACCAATCGTGGGAATGATTAAATTTGAACCGCATATTACTGATCTAATTTTTCACGAAAGTTATGTAGAGGAATGTGTTCGCTTCCTGCCATTGCTGAGATCATTCAAGGAATCCAACGCAAAGGAAAGATATGAATATGATCATGATGACTAAGCCAGATGGTGGAAGGAATGTCCACAACATTGCTCAGCATACTATGGATCCATCAAAACCAAAACTGAATCAAAAATGATGTATAACGATAGCCCGAAGTCACTAAAAACTGTTAACGCATTACAAAAGATTTTAGGTGCACTCGCTCCATCAGCTCCACATCATCAAAAACTGGTGATCCATACGGAGAATCCCTCCTACATGGGGGGGAGCGGTTGGCGAATGTATTTTCTCATGATCAGTGAAGCTACGCTGTATATCACAGGCGATGGTGGGAGATCCTGACGAACTGTTTTATGCAGGGATGTGTTTTGAACCTAGAATGGGGCTTTTACGCAGTGCAGAGTCTGCGTTTCATTACTACGAACAGGCTTCAAAATTAGGGGCATCCAAGTGCGAGAGAAGCGGTGGATCGTTGCAGGCCAAGTATGCGTGGAAAAAAGAAGCGGACGGGTGATCGCTATCTATAGCGGAGAATCCGTGGTGGATGAGTTAACATGTTCAGTGCTCTTGTGATGCTTTATCGTTCAATACTGAACCCGCCGCGACCTTTATTGTTGCCCTTGTTGTTCGCTTCTGACTGATCATCATTTGTTGATGGAGTTGTCAATGCCTGAGTGGGTCTGGGAGATAGTTGCTTAGGTGTTTGATTGATATCTTAGCGTTTGCCTTTGGTATATACATCCACCAGCCAGTTGTGGAAGGAGGGAATAGGGATTCCATAGTCTCCGTCTTCTCGCTGATCAATTAGTCCTTGGTCAAGTGCTTGTGTGAAGAGGCCATCTGCTTCTTTTTTAGTCAACCCACCCTGCTTAAGACCGTTAATTATGATGGTACGAGTCGTGGTGCTATCTACTGGAACATCCATAACAGCTCTAGCAAGTGCTTCGCGCAACTCTTTGTCAATATCATGTGCACGTTTCTCATAATACATAGCCCGATATTCTGCACCGTTCTCAAGTACAAACTTCAGCCCTTCATCTGTCATGAAGTGGTTGTTTGATTTAAGATATTTCAAGGCAGGCTTAACATAGGAGATGATGTGCTGAGGGCCACCCATGTGCTTGTTCCGCGATGGCCTTGATCCATGAATCAGGATCTCCCTTTGCTCTGCCATCTTTAATAAGCCAGTCTCGGATCACGGCGCACTCTGATTTCTTATCCAGCCGCCCAAGTTGGACAGTACAATCACCATCAAACCGTAAAATCCCAAAGGTTCTGAAGCCAGACTCGGTCGTCCCAAGTCCACCTGCAAGGAGCATGATTGATCGTCCCAAGTCCCCATTGTGGATCTCTTTGAGAATACTAGTGGTAACGCCCTTCATCTCAGATGGCACTACATCAGGCATACCCAAAGTCTGTGCCTCATCCAAGATCAAAAGAAGGGGCTTCTTCTGTCCTCGCAAAATGTCAGAGATGGTATGTGCGGCAGTCTTAATATTAATGTTGAGACTACCATGTCCGACATGATCAACACCAGCCTCCGCACTAAAACTAGTGATTTGACGACCACTCTTGTCCAGACGGCGGAGTAACTCATCAGGGCTCCACAGGGTATTGGTGTTGATGAGTATGGGCTTCCATCCGTTTTTCTTCGCGTGCTTTGATAGCACATCAAGCAAGGCCGTCTTTCCAGCACTAGGAGCTCCTTGAATCATAAAGGTGGTACCATCCTTGTGGGCCTTGTGGTCATCAAGCACGATGTTGAAATTATCTATAATCTCTTCGCGTCCATGAAAAAAAGGGGAAGGGCTTCGATCCCGCGGACGAAGGGGCAGGCGATTGGAGTCTTTTCGTTTCGCGGTCATGATATCTGTGCTGTTGTGTAACTCAATTTAATTTACTCAATAATCACAGACGGTTCAAAATATAAGGTCTAACAATGTGTGCCGTGTGCGAGGCTCTCTATCCGTTTAGTATGCGATTGATATTAGGGATTATCCATGTCTATCCAAATAGACGATCATTTTTATCGTGGTAGAACCAAAATATCTTCAAATTGCTCGTGATTCATAGGATATAGGCTATGATGAATCTTCCTGATATGTGTGGTAGAAAAAATGCAAGAAATCAAAATCATAGAGAGGATAAGAACATTTGAAAATCTCAGAACGGCTATTCTATTCTTCTTTGGTGACCTAGATTTCTACCCGCACGATTCGTGATAGAACCTTATTTTTTAAAGAGAGTTGGTAATTTTGTGAGTGACCAACTTGAGTTGATGAACGGTTATTGAGTGCGTTTATCTATCCACTCAACCAGATCACAAGCCCCTTAAATGTGGCACTGAGTAAGGCCACGCTTGGCAAGATATTGCTGATGATATTCTTCAGCACGATAAAATGTGCAGGCTGGCACGATCTCGGTGACAATCGGATCTTTCAGTACGGCCTGTCGCTGATTCATTGATTCCTCAGCTTCTTTTTTTTGGGCTTCGGTGTGATAAAAAATGACAGAACGGTATTGGGTGCCCACATCAGGGCCCTGTCGATTGAGCGTTGTCGGATTATGATTCTTCCAGAATATCTCTAAGATCTGCTTATAGGTGATTACGCTTGGATCAAATCTTATGTAAACGACCTCTGCGTGACCCGTATTAGTGTAACACACATCTTGATAGGATGGGTTTTCAGTTTTGCCACCACAATATCCCACTGCGGTGTCACTGACACCTGCTGTTTGTCTAAACAATGCTTCTACACCCCAGAAACATCCAGCTCCCAATGTTGCTTCTTCCATGATATAGTCTAAGTATGAAGTGATATTACAATCAATAATAATCTAATGTTCCAGTTGGAATTATTGCTGAAATTGCGTAATTTACATTTATTCAATCACATTAATTTTTATTCATTATGCATCGCATTCTCCCTTTCTTGCTTTCAATATTTATTAGTGTTCCTGTTTACGCCCAGACAGGTGTCGGCATGCCTGCACCAAACGGTACTATGATTTTATTTGATGGCTCCCGTGAATCGCTTGACAGTAATTGGACTTATTGGGAAGGCCCTCGCCTTGCCGCCGAACTGCCCATCAAATGGGAAATCGTAGATGACCCCGTAGATGAAGGAACGGTTGTCAGTAGTCAGGATTCTGCTGCTGCTGGTGGGCTATATGGATCAGCCGATATTGTGACCCAGAAAAAATTCCGTGATTTTCGGTTACATGTCGAATTCTTGATCACTGAATCTGGAGGAAATAGCGGAGTCTATCTACAAAATCGCTATGAGATACAAATTTTAGATAGCGATTCAACCATCCACGGGATGGCTGCGGTGATTAACGAAAAAATATCCCCCTATTGGCCTTACAATGGGCTTGGGCAATGGAATGCGTATGATGTGGTATTTCGTGCTGCTCGGTTTGAGGATGAAGAGCGGACTGAACCTGCCATGGTTACTCTGTACTTTAATGGTGAGAAAGTTCATGAAAACGTTCCAATTCAGCAAGTCTGGGGTGGTCCTTTTTCTGGGATAGATGGAGGAAATGATGAGGGACGTGGCATCACTGACACTCCTGGTGGAATCAAACTACAAGCCGAGGGGCATGATGTGCGATACAGAAACATTTGGATCTTAGAACTAGATCTACTGGAACCCGATACTGATTTTTAGCTGAAGCGCCAACAATACTGACTATCGGATCAATACTGTGTATGAATTTCAATTATTGATCCTGAAGATTAAAATAATGTCCATTTCAATTATGAATCACACATGTCCACGATTTTGACGATCAACAGTATTGTAGTTAGTTTTTGAGCAAATCAGCTACGAGTTTTAATTGCCTAATGGGTTCCTGATTAAATCTATCTACATATAACAACATATATTATGCATATACCCCCCCCCATTAAATTTTCGTCCTAAAACAATATGGACAGGAGACAATCTGCATATCATGCGTGGGATCAACTCGCAAACCGTAGATCTCGTCTACCTTGATCCTCCTTTCAATAGCAAAGTAAACTACGCCGCGCCCATTGGTAGCGCTGCTGCTGGGGCAGCTTTCAAGGATACATGGTCACTGGATGATCTTGATTTAGAATGGATACGAGAAATTCAATTCCACGAACCATCATTGTATCGAGTGATCAATGCTGCGATGACAGACAGCGACAAATCCTATCTGGTTTATATGGCAATACGTTTGTTGGAAATGAGGCGTATTCTCAAGTTGACTGGAAGCATTTACTTGCATTGTGATCCTACTATGAGCCATTATCTAAAGCTAGTGATGGATGCTATCTTTGGTAGAATGAACTTCAGAAATGAAATTGCTTGGCAAAGAGATGCCGCAGGTAAAGGAGGAAAGAAGAAATCTGGACAATGGCCAAGGCTACACGATGCATTACTTCTGTACTCAATGTCAGATTCATGGATGTTTAGACAAGCGTTTACAGAACTTACACACAAGCAACAAAAGGCATACCGATATACAGAGAAAGAAAGTGGCCGTCTTTACAAGTCCGTCCAACTTGGCAATTATTCAGACATCTCCATTTCACACATGAAGAAGGAAGGATTGATTCATAAATCCTCTTCTGGGAAACTATATAAAAAGTATTATCTTGACGAGGCGAAATCTACCGTTGGTAGCATATGGAGTGATATTCCAGGATTTGGGGTCAGAACATCAGCAAAAGAGCGTACTGGTTATCCCACGCAAAAACCGCTAGCTTTGCTCAGTAGAATCATAGAGGCTTCTACCAACACAGGAGATATAGTTTTTGATCCATTTTGTGGCTGTGCAACTACTTGCGTAGCGGCAGATGCTCTTGGGCGTGAGTGGATAGGCATTGATATATCCGAGAAGGCATATGAATTAGTGAATATCAGGTTACGTGAGAACCAAGGAGCACGCTTCTATGAAGATGGAAGTAAGCAATCCTCTATTCTTGAAAACGTCATTCATCGTAAAGATATCCCGCAACGAACGGATCTGGGAAAGATACCTATTTATAATTGTACTGAAAATAAACGAAAACTTTTCGGAGATCAAGAGGGCAAATGCAACTGGTGTAAAATTGCATTTGCAATTCAAAACTTGGATGTCGATCATATTGTTGCCAAGTCAAAAGGGGGCACCGATCATATTGATAATCTTCAGCTTTTGTGCTCTCATTGTAATCGAGTAAAAGGAGATCGTGGAATGGAATACATGAAAAAATTGCACAGCCACTTAAAATTAGCAGCGTAAATTCACCCAAGAGCTGAACTGCGTTTTATGAAGCTAGTGCTGCCCTGTAGTCACGAATTTGATTTGGCAATGAGATATGAGTTTATTTTTGATC
>JAPOTS010000099.1 GCA_026709065.1 Bacteroidota bacterium | reverse complement strand
TTCCGGAAATCTTATATTTATCAGCTCTTTCGTAAACGAAACCGCCGAACTCAAGCCACTTACTTACGAAACGCCAATATGGGTGCATTGAGAAAACCTCACTGTGGGCGGCAATCATGCCAAGAACCAGTCGGCGAAAGCGTGAATTCTTAGGCCCAATGAGTTCTGGAATCTTCAGTTGCTCCATAGTTCCCAAAACGGCGGCGACATGGCCGTGCGGGAGAGTACTCTGGATATCAAACATATCATCAAACGCTTGGACAACGGTTCCTCCTTTCAGCAGGAGTTTAATTTGCCAATGATGGGTAAGGGGAGTTTGGTGATATTGGCGAGGGTCGTTTGACGGCTTTGCCATCAACCCCTTTGGACTCACGGATAAGAAAAGTCGGTTTGGAGTTTCGGCTCGGAACACAGTCAATATACATGGAGACGATAATTGATTATAGGACTAGAAAAATATACATACATGAACACGGATATTTGAACGTATTTAAGCCCAAAACAGCCAACAACCATGGCTATTTAAGGAAAGCGGAAATCAAGCGCGAAATGAGGGGAATTCCGAGGAAATGGGGAGAAAGGTACAAAACCCTATTTCAAGGAAATTTAGGGGTAAATTCAATCAGATAAACCATGGAGTTTTTTCAAGCACAGGATGAAGTTTAAAAGGTTCCGATTGGCGCAAAAACGCGGCCGTTAGGTATGCAATATTGCTTGCATACTTCAATGTGATAGGTTGGCCGCAAAAAGAATCTGTGGATGCCCAGTTTAGTTTCGTGAGGTTTAATACTTGGGTCGCAAGAATACCAAGATCGGGAGTCTCATTACGTGATCCATCAGGTTGCTCAGTCCATAGGGAAACCTCCAGAGGTTTTGGTGTTCCCAGAGCTGGACGGTACGTGTTGTAACCAGTTGTAGACAAATAGATCTTGTTGGGGGCAACTTCCACATAGCTTCCCCGGCGCATACTTCCATCTGTCTCTGAACGATGATCGTAGAATCTAACATTGTGATGTGAGTTGATCCGGACGAATGAAAAAATCCCATCGGGAAGGACCTCTTGAGCCGCTTTCAAAATTGAATTTCGGTCTGAATTTGATAGCTTTGCTGAATAATGCAATGAAACGCGAGGTACTTCGGAAAACTGACCATTCAAATTTTTCAGCGTTTGTCTCACTAATTCAGCAAGATGGGCTGTTCGTTCCTCATAGTCGAAATAAGATGTGTTACCAGAATAAAATTCCCATCTTCCATAATCATTGAAGACATTGGCAAACCCCATAATCCGCGTACCATCGCTGGACATGGTATAGGATAGTCCGATGAAGAAGTCAGCGTCAGGGATTGAATCTGGCAACACCCATGGACGGACACCACATTTAGCTACGATATTGAGAGCTAAGTTTAAATCCTTCCAATCAGGGTCTTGAAGTGTTGGGGTGTTGATCATCTGAGACGGCACCCCTCGTTCAAGTAATAGTCGTTTGATCCTGTAATATGGTGAGGTTTCGTCATCCTTTACATAACCCTGTTCTGGAACATGGACTAAGAAAATTCGATTAAGTTTTGGATCGCCTTCCCAACTTGGATTCTTTTCAAACAATTGATGAATCTCGGTAATGGAATCTTCAGGTTGATCAATGCCGACAACTGACGAATATTCAAACCTTGTCAAGAATGTTCGCTCTGCCCCTTGATACTTGATTTTCCCATGAATAAGTCGCGCAATCAATGTCTTCATATGATCAACCAATGGGGTTAGGCAGATCGGTATGATTTCTATATCATGTCCTTCGGAGTCATAGGCTCCATGTTCCATAATGCCAGTACGAACATCAGAAGACTGGTGAAATTCTCTGAACATCACTTTAGGTTCAATTAAGCGATTCACTAGAAATGTGTTCTGCGTGACGTTTCCCTGTTCAATAAGGCGTAATGGCTTTTTGGAAAATTCAACATATAGATCACCGATCGGAAGTGGAAATATAGTATCGGCAATGTCATCAACCATCTTTTCCATCCACTCAACTCTTTCCCTTGCAGAACCTCTCTTACTGGAAAGACTGTGTCTTTTAATGACTTGATCAAGATCGAAGTTAATCTGCAATTTCTGGAGAGATATCTTTATCATGTCAAGTGACATGGCTGGAACTACTGATTTGGATTCAACCCGATGTTCAGATTTAGTATCTAAAAAGAAAATATTTGCGAACTCCGAATCAAATTGTATGATTTTCCCTTCTCTCCAATCACCGTCTTTTGCGATGCAACGACGATGAATGAGTTGGTCTTTGTCAAACTGCTGACTGAGAATGTCTAAGGACTGAACATTGTGTACTTGACACTTGTAGTCAACACATAGATAGAAATTCCCGAAGTATTGGCGAATCTGAAACTCAAAGGCAGGAAAAATCTTCAATACAGAATTCACGGCAACAGGCATATTGAATGATTTCCTCTGTTTGTGTGCTACAATACGACTGAAACTGAATCTATCTATGTACCAATTGTTTCCCCGCAAAGCATCTCTGAGGGTTTTTAGCAATTCGGAATAATGATCGTTGAGTACTTGATGGTCAACGGGACTGTCACCGTTTCTGACCCAAAGTGGAAAAAGATTTGCAAATTCAGTGGATTTAATTTGGCTTGCAGCATGAATTGCCGCTTGACGTATAGCTTGATTATTTTCCAACTTTAGAAGAGTTTCGTTAAGTCTGAGCTTGTATGTCGGTGCAGGTAAATTTAGCCTCCGCATCTCCTTCAGGATCTGTTTTGTACCCTCGCTCAAAGCTTTGACAAACTCGGTACCTGATGGATCCTTCATCGTCTTGAGCCATTCAAATAATCTGGCGTTGCGCGGTGTGGAATCCAGCAATGTATTGGAAAGGGAAAATTCATCGGGTAGATCCAGATCACGTTGAAGCATTCGCCCAGGATTTTTTATGATGAAAGCATCATGATAGGCTTCACATTCAATTGGGACTCGTGTCTGATAATCTCGATGGGCAACAGAATTGACAATTGCCTCGTCAATTACAGTAGAAGGGAATTCTGGCTCATCCAAGAATCCTCCGTTGGGTTTTCTCCTCTGAAAGCTCTTGAAAAATGCCGAATCCTTCAAGAATAATCTGGCATTTCGAATTTGTTTTGTAATTGGGCCTTTGAATTCCCGCTCAAACGTAGGTAATCCCCTATCTCGAAACTCGGTGGAAGGAACATCAAATCGGAGTAAGCGAATATATGATGTCACAATAATTCTCTGAGGATGGATATGAAAAAAGAGTACACCTGCATTTGTAAAGTGGTATTTTCCCTCGTGCATTTTAATCGCACCAACTTCTTTCAATACACGCTCAGTTGTGAAATCTTCAGGAATTTCGGGAGAGCATGACTTACGGAATTCACTTAGAATTTCATGGTCAACATCATCAATACTGAATTCATCACGCACAATATCCTCAAAATTTGAGATCTTCTTTTCGGTGATCATACGATCACGCATCTCATAATTCATTGAGATATTCTGAGGCCCTCTCCTGACCCAAGCTTTCGGATTTTGTTCTGGTGTCTCACAAATACTGTTACTTGCGTAGGATACTAAAATAAGTATGATGGTTTTTTCGTTTCCAGAATCATCTGTAAGGGGGTGTTGTTTTGCATCTGCAGTGTGATTATTGAGGAGGGTGTCAAAATCTAAAAGGCCATTTAGCTGGATTTCTGTTAGATTGTCAATACCTACAATTGTGCCATCGGAAGAGATTCCTAGTAGAAGCAATGCTCCTTCTCTGTTACTGTTAGCAAAAGCAGAGATTGTTTTCGTGATTCCTTCACGAATTGTTTTTAGTTGGGCTTTGGAGACCGGCTGGCCTGAAAGGCCAACTTCTTTCCGCTCAAAATGCTGATTCTCAAATTTATCATCAGACCCAGTAGACAGAAAATCCAAATAATCTGAAGGATTTTGATAAACTTCTTTAGGTGCAGGTCGCGGCATTTTTCGGAATATCAGGGTAGAAGTACGGATAGCATTGAGCAGCAATTTCGCTTACATGACCGTGAGAGTTGGAATGCGAATTTTGAGGACGAAAAGTTTGTTGTCAGAAAGGGCTGTAGGGTTAACCAGATATTGAGGATATGGCCAAGAATGTAAAAGTTACCCAGTCTACTATGATTTTTTTTGATAATTGTTCCTTATTGTAGATTAAGCCCAATCGTTAAGAGACTTGTATCGGAGCGTTTCTTATATCCTGAGGATCACTTCCAGGCGTGGTTGTGCAACCATAATGGAAGTGACTATCCTTATTTCAACTTAGCCAACATAAAGGAAAAATACTTCGGTTATGCAATCAATCCGATCTACCAGAGGTTTCTCCTGAAAGCTTTGAGTTACTTCGTAGTCTACTTGGAATTAACTCGTTCTTTGACTTAACTTACCCCCATTTTGATTTTTTCAGTAGCCCAAAACTCTATATTATTTGGCAGTTTTTGGGCAAAAATAAAGACTGCACCGAGGGGTGCAGTCAAGGAGAAAAATCTTAGTACTGACGGATTCGAATTACTTGTAATTCACCCCAAGAAGTTTCAACGCTCGTTTTTGAGTCGCACTGATTTTGCGTACCATGACGACTTCAGGTTTATTCTTCGTACTGATTTTAGGAATCACGACTGTTCTGCACAATCCTGACAGCATATCAAGCACATTGGCGAAGCTCATCACCTTTTCACCTGTATCTGCCTTTTTAACGGCCTCAGAGGGTTGGGAAGGTGCAACCACATCCTCGCGCTGTGCACGCCGCTCTAATGGTTTCTCTTCGGCAAATAACATGGGGGCTAATTTTTTACGCATGTGATATTCCACATAATAGGCTAGCATACACAAAAAGACATGTGCGATGACACGATTTTTTATCCGGTGATGAATCGGACGGATGTGTAAGGATATAGTTTTCATCGTACGGAATGCAACCTCTACCGTCGACAGACGCTTATAGTTGGCCACCAACTCCTCGGCCTCTGGATGATCCTTGAGACTTGAACGGATGGCATACACACCGTCAAACAGTTCTGCTTTTTCAATCAGCTCCTCTTTGCGCGAATAGGAAAACGATTCCTCTCCATACTCCCGATCAAAGAACTTTGCCATCTTGTACTTGTTGATCACTTTCCCAACCCGCTCACCAATCTTATCTTTTCCCTTGAGTTTACGGGATTCACGCTTGGTCGCTTCAACAATTGGATCAAGTAGTTTCTCGGTCAGGCGCAGCAGTTTGTCACGTTTCTCTTTCTTGGAGGCGGCTAAGACGGGATTCTTGCATAGAATCAGCCGGTCCTCTGGATACAAATCACTATATATTTCAGTGAGATTCTGCTGATCGCAGAGACTCATCTGCACTTTTTCTTGCTCTACAATCTCTCGGATCTGACTCTTCTGCATCGCCGTCACCCAATCCAGTCCTACAGGCATGATCTCTTCATTGAGTTGCTTTTGCTTTAAGATCCCACGATCCCCCACCAGAACCACATTCTCAAGCCCAAAGGTTTTTTGAATTTTCACAATCTGTGTACTGAGTGTACTGACATCAGCAGTATTGCCCTTGAATGCCTCTACGCCCACAGGACATCCATCCTCATCGGTCATCAGACCAATGACGACTTGCTTCTTGTTGCGTTTCTCATCTTTGCTGAACCCAAAGTCTGCCAGTTCATTCTTTTGCCCTTCAACGTAACTGCTGGTCACGTCACAGAGCACCAGGGCCCCTTCTTTGAGATGGCGTTTGGCTAATCTGCATTCAATGTCGGTTTTATGCGTGACTAATTGATCCATTGCTTCATAGAGATCGTCTTGATCCACGCGTTTGAGGCCGAGTTCTTCGTTTAGGGTAGAGGAAGGGGAGTCGGAATCCATCATGTATCCCGTAGCCAGTTTACTAGCAGGGCTCAACACACGGGCGGCAATCATACCAAGAACCAGTCGGCGAAAGCGGGAATTCTTAGGCCCAATGAGTTCTGGAATCTTCAGTTGCTCCATAGTTCCCAAAACGGCGGCGACATGGCCGTGCGGGAGAGTACTCTGAATCTCAAACATATCATCAAACGCTTGAACAACGGTTCCTCCTTTCAGCAGGAGTTTAATCTGCTCAATGATGGGTAAGGGGAGTTTGGTGATATTGGCGAGGGTGCGTTTGACGGCTTTGCCATCAACCCATTTGGACTCACGGATAAGGAAAGTCGGGTTGGAGTTTCGGTTTGGAATTCGCTCTACAAACATGGATAGAAAAAAAATCAGTGAAAGGCTAAAATACTTGAATAATAGTAAGCGGAAAAATAAATTGCTGGGCAAAAATAGTGACATTTGGATAGGCATATAATCGCCCAAAAAACGACTCAATTTTCACGAACAACCCTAAAACCTCGAAATAAATGAGGCTGTTCAAAAATTAGTTGACATCGGATTATTATCCGATCAGGAATAACTTCATACTCCTCTAACTACAGATTCTATGAAATCCGTAGGGGTTGTTTTGTGTTCATTATCTCTGTGTTTGAGTGTCTTCTCTCTGGGTGTAATCAATCCAGAAGCCCTTTTCCATATCATCTGCAAGTGACTGGATCTAATAGTGGTCTTGAGCGTCTGCTCAATCTTCATGATAGACATGTTTATCCATCTGAGATACTGGCTAAAGTACATCCAGCACTTGATTCGACTGAGATTGGTTTTCAACGGGTCATTAACGCTCTTAATGATATTGGTTATTTGGGAACTCTTGCTTAGTTGGTCCCCATATAGAGTTTTTGGAGTGTCAGGGTTTCTTCTAAACCTTCATGAGCTGTGGTTACCATTACATCCACATCTTGCTCCAAGTCATCAGAAAGAGTTTCTATCTTTGTTTTGCCTCCTCATGCTCCTTTGTCATTATATGCATCATTTAGCTTAGCCACGATGTTTAGAGTCTTACTTCGCTTTTCCAGCTACATTCTAATGTTTATGCCTTGTGCAACATTGCACCTGTATATACGTTACAAAATACGACTACGACCACTTTACAAAGCCTTTCGGCCCCAATTATTACTCCATTAATCCTTTCTCGCACATTGAAGAATTATCCTCACGTCACGGCGATGACATGAAAATTTACACGGTTTTTTGTAGATTAGGTAACTTTAGATACATTGGTTGAACATCACAACTTAGGTACATACCCGTAGTATTGACAGGAATGGATCAGACAAAATACTTTGGGAAAGTATATACGCCTTCTGAAATTGTCCAAAGAATGCTGAAAACGGTGTTCAAGGAATCATTGAAGGATGTACGGATCTGTGATCCTGCATGCGGGTCTGGTGATTTTCTTGTTCCTGTGGCAGAGGAGATTTGCCGACGACTACGTAGAGCCCCAGACGAAGATCAGACTTTTTATATCTCTACTCTTCGCCAATTAACAGGATTTGACATTGATGCAAAAGCAGCCCATCAGTGTAGAGAACGTCTGTCAAATATCGCACATAGTATTCTCGGTGAGTATTATTCTAATGATTTTTGGAGCATTCATGTAGTAGATGCTCTGGACGCATGGAAACACAGTGAAAAATCATATGATTGGGTTATAGGAAACCCCCCTTATGTACGGATTCAGCACCTTGAATCTGAGCGTAGGGACAAAATATATGCGGCGGACTGGCACTACTTTCAAGGTTCAAGTGATTTGTACATTGTCTTCTATGAATTAGGACTGAGACTTTTAAAAGATGCAGGCAATCTTTTATTTATCTCCCCAAGCGGATGGATTCGCAATCATGCAGGGGTATCAATGCGTAATGACTTAAATACCAATCATGGAATCGTATCTCTTTGGGATTTTCGAGATCATCAAGTATTTCATGGGGTATCAACATATACATGTATAGCCCATATTCGCAAGGGTGGGAACGGTATACCTACAAAAGCCTATCACTGGAATAATGGGAAATTTTCCAATTCGTGTGATCTAATTAAGCTGGATGCGCGATGGGCAATCGTTAATAAAAATACAGATAGATCTTATTCGGATCAATCCTTAAAATTGAGTGATATTGCAGAAATTCGGGTGGGAATCCAGACTCTTGCAGATAAGGTGTTCATAGCCCCTGTTATTCAATGGAAATCAGAGTATGTTACGGTTTCCTTGAATGATCTTCCCCGTCCTGTCGAAATAGGAGCAGTACGTCGCATTCTCAAAGCATCGGTTCTTAAAGATGGCAAAGACAAGATAGAACGCGTCGCAATTTATCCATATTCTGAAAATGGGAAACTGCTCTGTGAGAAAGAATTTGCTGAGATTTTTCCGCTTGCATACTCATGGCTATCAGAAAATAAAGACCGTCTATTAAGCCGGGACAAGGGTACTTTTAGCCCAATTAAGTGGTATGGTTACGGGCGTGAAGTGTCAATACGCAGTGGTCTGGGGCGAAAAATTCTAACATCAACCATGAACCCAGAGCCTAATTTTCAAATATGTAATGATCCTGACTCTTTATTCTATTCAGGATATTGTGTGAAACCTAAAATTGACATTTCACTTGAAGATTTGATTACTGAACTTAATTCCCCAGAAATGGATCAGCATATCAGAATGTTTGCACAGCCTTTTAGGGGTGGTTGGTACAGCTATGCGAAACGTTACATTCAGGACTTCCCGATTTCCCCACGGATCTATTCAAAGATTAATTGAGGGACAAAACTTTAAGGAAAGACTTCTTATCGCTGTTCAGGATTCTTATCAAGCATATGTGAATTATGGGCCCCGATCCAATCAAAAAATTAAGATCCTCCATGGCTGGATTATTTCTGAATTAATAAATGTTCTCGGCAAAGAATATGTCATTCAAGGTCTATCCGAATCGGGGGGGTAAGGAACAGAAAGTTCATGGTAAATATTATGAAAAGAATGTTGATGTAGCCATCTCAAGAGAGGATATAATTCTTGGAGTCGTGAGTGTGAAGTTCGTGATGTCAAACTACAATCAGAATAAACATAACTACTTTGAACAGCAACTTGGCGAAACTGCTAACTTGCGCAGTAACAATATCGTCTATGGGCATATTATGCTACGCACTCAACCCACCCCATATCTTGGTAAGGATCAAACGACTGGAAAACAAGTCGTAAAAAAGAATGAACAAGTACAGATAGTACGATTCAGCTATATTCGGCACTTGCTACTGATCATGGTGCAGACCATATACCAGATGTCCAGTGCTTGGCCATATTTCAACTTAGTCAACATAAAGGAAAAATACTTCGGTTATGCAATCAATCCGATCTACCTGAGGTTTCTCCTGAAAGCTTTGAGTTACTTCGTAGTCTACTTGGAATTAATTCGTTCTTTGATAAAATTCGTGCGACTATACACAGTAAATATGTCATAAATCGCCATGATGAAATCCATTGAAGAATTTAGTAGTTGATCAAACAGGTATTACCCCGTCAGAGTTGGCTATCTCACTCTGGAATTAACTGGGCAGGAACGATATAGAAATGTATCTATACGAAAATCAATGAAATTTATATGGAATTGTAATATAATCTTTTTCTTATACGACCAGCTTTATCATTCCAACCCTCGTTACCCCATGCAATAGCATACTGTAGTTACCTTTCCCGAATCAAAGAAATCATCGGCTTATCCTCTGATTTCGTCGTCCTAAAACAAAGACATCAGGGGGTTATATGTCCAGATATTCCCAGCTTGGTCTTTACTACACGAACAAAGAATCTGTTAATTTTGATCAACTTGGGCTTAGGGCTCAATAAAGATTCATTTTTATAGGTATTTTTCAATGAAAGCCATATTGGTTGAACTGATTGAACAATCCTAATCTGGCCCCCTTCCAGAGAATTGACATGCATTTTCAGGTAGAAGTAGATCCAGCGTTGCGTCAATTGAACCAGCATAATCAAGTGTTTCGTTCCAAAATAGCAGAGCGTTTGTTTATTTTTCCAGATCACTCACTGAATGACGGCAATAAGTGCATTATCGCAAGGTGTTGATGCACTACGAAGGGGTTGAGCGAGCTCATCGGCGTTATGTAGGGATATTGAATGGGCAACAACAGTTTTGACAGCTCGGTTAGAAATCTTTCGTCCCAACATTGGAGATGTTGTAGGGGGTGCTTAACGAAGACCAAGGCCCCTACAATGGTTCACTCAGGGCGAAACGAGCTTCTAACAGAAGATTTTGAACACGAACGGGTTCGTAAACCAGAAGGAGGACAGAGATCTGGTAAAAACGATAAATTCTATTTTTATTTATTCGTTATTACTAAACTCTGCATATGTTGAAAAAGTGGGAAGTTGAACCAGATTAGTAAATTCTTCTATGGTCAAGAGATGGCAGGCGTTCACGAAGCTGAGCTTGGTAAGCAAAATCAAGTTCGCAAGTGATCACGCAGTTACGGTCAGGGGCTTGTGCAAGAATCTGTCCCCAAGGGTCAATTATGACAGAATGCCCAAAACTTTCACGCCGAGCATTGTGCCGTCCAAATTGAGCAGGTGCGACGACATATGCAAGGTTTTCAATCGCCCTTGCCCGTAATAGGGGGAGCCAATGATAGGCACCAGTCCTCCATGTGAACGCGGACGGCACAAAAAGCACTTTGGCCCCCTTGGCGGTTAATACTCGATACAGTTCAGGGAAGCGCAAATCATAACATATACTGAGTCCCATAGTCACTTCAAGTGCTTCAAAAGTCATGGGCTCAGTTCCTGGTTCAATATACCGAGACTCCAAAAATGAATGTTGATCATCTAATGCAATATCAAATAGATGGATTTTATTGTAATGGGTAATAATTTCCCCATTGGGATCAAAGACGATACAGGTATTTGTGACGCGATCATTCGCGATTAGGGGGACGGTTCCTCCAACAATATAAACAGAGTGGGAGGCTGATAGCTTTCGAAGCAATTGTACGGCTAAACCATTTTCAAAATTTTCAACGGCCTTGATCTTTTTTCCTTCGGTATCTAAATAAGAAAAGTTTTCTGGAAGTGCCACTAATTGTGCCTTCTGCTTCACAGCCTGTTCAATGAGAGAGGATGCTTTATCTAGATTAGCATGGATATCCTGCCCTGAGCACATCTGCACGGCAGCAATCCGTATAGAATCAGTTAACATAAATGTTATGTGATGTATATTTGATGTTTAACCATTCAATGATATATTTTGATGCGAATACTTTGCATAACCTGTTTAGTCTCAATGATCGTTCTTGGTTGTTCACAAACCGAGTCTATTGAAAACCCCCTAACCATTGAGGTTACACAGCGGTTGATGGCCACCGATGGGGGGCAGCTGCTACTCCGCTCTCTTGATGCACACGGTGGATTGGATGCTTGGCATAATGCTGAAACCAGTAGCTATGTTTGGGGGTTCGGAGGTGGGCTTCAATCTAAGATGGTTGCACACAACCGGACTCGTCAAGTGTACCACGATGTTATGATGATTGGAGAAGATAACCTTCCATCAGGTGCAGAAATGGCTTGGGACGGGACTCAGGCATGGGCCTATCCTGATTCACTCCCTACGAGTGCGCGGTTTATGGCAACGACGGGTTATTACTTTCAATCAATTCCCTTTATCCTTGCAGATCCAGGTATTCAATATGAAATTCTCCCCCCTGCACTTTTAGATAGCATGGAGCATAAACTATTAAGAGTGACCTTTGATGACGGAGTCGGAGATGCACCAGGGGATCACTATACACTCTATATCCATTCAGAGACTTATAGGGTCAATGCGATTAGATATCGGTCAACCTTTGGCAGTGGTCGTCCTCCGATTGATGATAATATGCGAGAAACCCTATTGTACTATAAAGACTATGTAGACGTTGATGGGCTCACAGTGCCGACCAATTTTGAGGCTTTCGGATTCTATGATGGATTAAAAGGAGATAAATACTACGAGGCTGCGTCAAGAGAGCATTCGTATACACAGCCGTTTGATGAAAGCCGATTATTAATGCCAGATGGTGCAAGAATTGATCCTAGTCCATCTGGTGAATAACAGAAATATATGATCAGATACTATGGTGTGGATTGTAGATGAATCAAACCAGTTATGACCTTTCTTGATGACTCCGATTTTCATTAATATGACTTTTCAACATAGCTAATTTATTCAGAAATGAATCGACGAGAATTTATAGCGGCTTCAACATCCGTGGCCACTGTGATTCCCAGTACTGTATTTGGTGGGACAAATGGGATTCCCCCAAACGACCGCATCAACGTTGCAATCATTGGGTGCGGCACGCAGACCCTACGACAATTGATGACCGAATGGTTACCGCGCAATGACCTGCAAGTCGTTGCAATATGCGATCCTAATACTGATTCGGATGATTATCGCGACTGGAGTCAACACGGTCTACGCAATGCAATTCGCCAATTTATTAATGCTCCGAATTGGGGCTCTGAGACAGGCATACGGGCAGGACGTATTCCAACAAAAGAGGTGATTGAAGGATATTACGCCATCAATCGGCAACAACATCGCTGGGCTGGGCTAAAACTCTATTCCGATTACAGGGAGATTCTGGCGAACTCTGAGGGAATTGATGTAATCATCAACATTACTCCTGAACATCTTCATGGAGTCATCAATATTGATGCAATGAAGGCAGGAAAATCTGTAATCTCTCATAAAGCACTGGCCAATACCCTGCACGAAGTCCATCAAACCATTAAAATAGCTACGGATACAGATGTGACTACGCATTTACTTGCATGGAATAATGATCCAGAGCTCTATCAACTATGGCAATGGCTTGATCTAGGAGTCATCGGTAAAGTCAAAGAAGTCCATAATTGGTCAAACCGACCCGTGTGGCCGCAAGGATGGTTAGAGAATCCCGCCGAAAGGATGCCAGTTCCTGATGGACTGATATGGGATTTGTGGTTGGGATGTGTTCCACATCGCCCCTATCACTCTGACTATACACATGCACTATTTAGAGGATGGTATGAATTTGGAAGTGGTAGCCTGGGAGACATGGGGTATTACAGTTTGTGGAGAACCTATAGAATGCTTAATCCAGGCCCAGTCATTAGTGTCAACTCTAATGCGGCGACTAGTGCTACCATTGTAGGAAGTCAAAGCCAATGGCGACGATCTGAGGTTGCATTTCCGACAGCAAGTACGGTACATTTTGAATACCGTCATATGGATATTTACTGGTATGATGGTGGAATGAAACCAGCTGTTCCCAAAGCGTATTTAGACCCATACGAGAGGCTATCACCCGAAGGGGTTTTATATATTGGAGAGCATGGGATGATAATAAGCGATGATTTTCTTGGCCGAAGATTCCGAGTACTCCCAAAGAGTAGAATGGAGGAGTTAAAAGGATCAATACTGAAGAAGAGGCTTGTCTCAGAAATTAAAGACATGCCAGATGAGTATATGGATGCAGTTCGTAATCAAACTCAAAGTAGGGGGAGCTTCATCAATGTTGGAGATCTTGCTGAAGCAATTGCACTCGCGAATGTTTCTTTACAAACAGGTGAGCATATCATCTGGGATGCCGAAAACAAGAAGATTCTCAGTAACAATATCCCTCACAAGTATTTGACCCGCGTCTATCGCAATGGATGGGCTGTTTAATGTGATCACGTAGTTGTTATTTCAGTGATCTAATATAGAAGCCATGTTACCAGAGCCTTTGTTGTTCTGATTAGCTGACATATGGTAATGAAGTATTGTCAGGATTGATCTGACTAAATCAAGTCATCATTGCAATCTGTGTGACGATCAAGTATCCTATTTCAGTATGTCTGTGACAAAATGACAGCATTTAATTAGATGGAATACTTTTGGATTTAATGAATTGTCAAACAACTAATTGACAAATTGACATGACCATGAATTTTAAAAACTACACAGTTAAAGCTCGGGAAACAATCCAAAAGGCAGTTGAGATTGCTACTGGAAATAATCATCAAGGACTGGATCCCGTTCACATCGTTAAGGCGTTCTTAACTGATCCTAATAGCATTGGGTTTACGATCATGCAACGTATAGGAGCTGATCTACAGGGGTTAGAAAATCAGATGAATCAGTTGATGAGTAAGTTGCCCGTCGTCACTGGATCATCTGTTGATGGAGGATATCTTACAAGCGGTGCCAAGCGTGTATTTGATATTGCTCTCAAGGAGTCAAAAGCGCTCAAAGATGAATTTGTAAGTAGCGAGCATCTGCTGATCGCGTTGGCCGAAAGTCGAAGCTCAGTGAGTGAGATCATGTCTCGTCGTGAGATCACTAAAAAAGCAATACTTGAGGTATTGAAAAGTGTGCGCGGTAATCAGCGTGTAACCGACCAACATGCTGAAGATAGCTATCAGGCATTAGAGCGATTTACCAGAAACCTTAATGAGTTAGCATCAAAGGGTAAGATTGATCCAGTCATAGGGCGCGATGAAGAGATACGCAGAGTCTTGCAGATTCTTTCACGTCGAACAAAAAATAATCCAATCCTGATCGGAGAAGCAGGCGTAGGTAAAACTGCAATCGCTGAGGGAATCGCCATTCGAATTGTTCAGGGGGATGTCCCTGATGGATTGAAGTCTAGGCGAGTCCATGCCCTTGATATGGGGGCATTAATTGCTGGGGCAAAATATCGCGGTGAATTTGAAGATAGACTGAAAGCAGTCGTGAAAGAAGTCACCGATGCCGATGGTGAAATTCTGCTGTTTATTGATGAAATTCATACACTTGTGGGAGCTGGTGCAGCCGAAGGTGCAATGGATGCTGCGAATATCCTTAAACCGGCTCTAGCGCGCGGTGACCTCCGAGCAATCGGGGCTACAACATTAGATGAGTATCGAAAATATTTTGAGAAAGACAAGGCCTTGGAGCGAAGATTCCAGACGGTCATGGTCAGAGAGCCAGAGCTTGATGATGCCATCTCAATTCTACGTGGAATACGAGAGCGCTACGAAGTTCATCACGGGGTTCGCATCAATGACGCGGCAATTGTATCTGCCGCTCAGTTAAGTAATCGTTATATCGGAGATCGCTATTTGCCTGATAAGGCAATTGATTTAGTAGACGAATCTATGGCGCGTTTACGAACAGAAATAGATTCGCTTCCCGAAGAACTTGACTCCCTTGAGCGACAGATCAGGCAACTAGAAATTGAGCGAGAGGCATTAAAGCGTGAGAAAGACAAAGAAAAGCTTTCTGAGCTGGAAGCTCAACTCGCTGATCTTACAGAGAGTCGTAGTGGACTACGCGCCCGTTGGGAAGAGGAAAAACAGTTGATTTCCGATATCCGCGAGGCTAAAGAGAAGATTGAGGAGTTACGAATCCAGGATGAAACGCTCGCTCGCGCGGGTAATTATGAGGAAGTCGCTAAGATTCGTCATGGAAAAATTCCAGAGTTAGAGGATGAAATAGAAAAAACGCAACACAAGCTCCAGCGCCTCCAAGACAATGGAGCACTCTTGAAAGAAGAGGTGGATGCTGAGGATATTGCAGAGATTGTCTCTAAATGGACGGGAATTCCAGTTGCTCGTATGATGGAGAGTGAGCGCAAGAAGCTCCTACGGGCCGAAGAGGAACTACGGCATCGCGTAGTGGGTCAACAGAAAGCGATAGAGGCTATTTCTCATGCTGTGCGAAGGGGACGCGCTGGATTACAAGAGCAGGGCAGACCAATAGGATCATTTATTTTTTTAGGATCTACAGGAGTTGGTAAAACTGAACTTGCAAAAGCGTTAGCTGAATTTTTGTTTGACAATGAACAGGCGCTGATTCGTATTGACATGAGTGAATATCAAGAACGCCATACCGTCAGTAGACTGATTGGGGCACCTCCAGGTTATGTGGGTTATGAAGAGGGAGGTCAACTGACCGAATGCGTTCGTCGCCGTCCCTACGCGGTGGTACTACTTGATGAGATTGAAAAGGCACATCCTGAGGTATTTAATATTTTGTTGCAAGTTCTTGATGAAGGATGTCTCACTGACAATAAGGGGCGTACCACAGATTTTAAGAACACGATTGTGATTATGACCAGTAATCTGGGAAGCGATCTCATACGTCAACAGATTGAATCGCGAGAGGTGTTCAATTCGGACAGAGTCCGCTTAGAAATCATGAATCTACTGAAAGCAAGTGTCCGTCCAGAGTTTCTCAACCGCATCGACGAAATTGTATTGTTTGATCCACTAAACGAGGATGTCATTCGGGAAATCGTAATAATTCAGTTTGGACGTATTCAGCGTTTAGCTTTGGAAAGTCACGGAGTATCCCTCACACTAACAGACAGTGCTACAGATTATCTGGCTGAAGCGGGATTTGATCCAGCTTTTGGTGCACGCCCAGTCAAGAGACTTCTCCAAAGAGAGATTGTCAATAAACTGGCAGAACAAGTCCTTTCTGGTTGGATCACCGCTGGTCAAAGAGTGCTCATAGACGCTGCAACAGATGGGAGCGGACTTCTCCTTGAAATTGATCCCGTTGCTTTGGAACAGCTGTAAATGATAGGTTCATGCATGATGATTGGCAATCTCTCCCTATATTTAGTTAATTCAATGATGTGATTGTCGAGATGAACATGCATGTATCTACAAAAACTTTCCATTCACGGGTTTAAGAGCTTTGTCTCTCCCACAGATTTAGAGTTTGATCCTGGAATTACGGCAATCGTTGGCCCCAACGGTTGTGGTAAATCAAATATTGTGGATGCCCTGAGGTGGGTGATCGGCGAACAGCGATCCCGTGTGCTCCGGTCCGATAAAATGGATAGCGTCATTTTCAATGGAACGTCACGCCGGAAGGCGGTTGGACTTGCTGAGGTGCAATTGACGATTTCCAATACTCGAGGCGTATTACCATTGGAGTATTCAGAAGTCACGCTCGGTCGGCGCTTGTATCGCTCTGGGGAAGCTGAATACTTGCTTAATGGGGTTGAGTGTCGACTTCGAGACATTACTGATTTGTTCACAGATACGGGCATGGGGGCTGGTGCCTATTCCGTCATTGAATTGAAGATGGTTGATCAAATCCTGTCTGAAAATACAGTCGATCGCCGCCGCCTCTTTGAAGAAGCCTCTGGAATCACTCGCTACAAGAAGCGAAGGACCGATGCTCTACGGAAACTTGATACCATGCGCGCGGATCTTGATAGGGTTCGAGATTTGACAGATGAAATCTCCGCCCAGGTTCGAAGTCTTAAACGTCAGGCACAGGTAGCAGAGCGTTATTTACGCTACAAAGAGGAGGTGCGCACAGCACATATTACCCTTCTCAAATGTGAGTACGATCGCCTGATTGAAGAAGAAACTGTCCTTGTTGATGAAGAGGGCAAGTTAGCAGATATTATTTCAGGGCTGAATGCTCAGATCCATGTAGCTCAGTCGTACTTGGAAAAATTACAATCTAATTTTGTCAGCGAAGAACAAAAAGCACAGGTCAACCGTCAGGCCTTTGTAGAACATGAACAGCGAGTCATAAAATTGGAAGGGGAAATCCGATTAGAGAAGGCAAACCAAGGAACGATTGCCCAAAATATCCATCGGCTAGCCATAGAGCAGGATGAGTTAAAGACGGAGTCGGACGATTTGAATGAGCAGCAGAAAGCGATAGAATCAGCATTACAAGGTGCAATTTCAGAGGCTCAGAGAGCGGGGCAGATTCTTGATCATGCGACACATGAAAGAGATCGTTCAAAACAGCGGTTAGATGCATCGCTGCAAGAGAATGAAAGTATCACGGAAAAAGTTGAATACCTAAGACAACAAAAATTAGATCACCAGCGCCAGACCGATCATTTACAAAGTAGAATTACACATTTGACAGAAGAGAAAAATCGATTAGAAGTCGAACTTGAATCCGAATCTAAGGGGTATCAAGATGCAGAAAAGGTTGCTCAACAGTCAAAAGCTGATCTCATCTTAGCGCTTGAAAATTTCGAATCTGTAAAAAGTGATTACGAGAAAGCCTTGACTGCACATCAAGAGGTACAGAATCAATTACAACTCACACTAGAATCAGTGCAATCTTTGGAGCGGGAACTCGCTACAAAAGATGGAGAGGTCAAGGTTTTAGAGGATTTAGTGCGTACCTATGATTTTTTCCCAGACCCGGTTCGATACTTACTCACTGAGGTCAATGACATCCAATTGCGACCTCTTGGGGATTTGATCGATTGTCCGCCTGAGTATCGAGCTGCATTAGCAGCGTCCCTTGAACCATACGGCGGAAGTATTATTGTGTCATCATTACAGGATGCCAACATCGCTGTGAGTCGATTAGACTCTGAAGAAAAAGGACGCGCTCATTTTATTATCTTGGAGAATGTTCCTCCTATTCTAAACTCAGTCAAATCTCCACTAAATTCATTATTAGATGTGATCAGTGTGTACGATGACACCTATCAATCAATCATTCATCACCTTCTTGAAGATGTTATTCTCATTGACTCTCTTGAAGAGGGTTATGAAACGTATCAAGAATCTAAATTAAGCCGATATCGGTATGTCACATTAGACGGAGAGTGGGTTGATTGGCGAGGCATGCTCTATGCGGGAGGAGATGAGGAGGTAGGAACCTACTCCCATCTTGTGAGACGCGAGAGCTTGAGCAATGCCATCAAGTCCAGCACACATCTTCAACATCAAATCAGCATTTATAAAGATCAGATTAATGACGCACATCAAAGGATAACGAAGATAGATTTACCAACGATTGAGATGCATCTAAATGAAACAGAACAGATGCACATGGAGGCAGACCGTATTTATGAAAAGCACTCTCAAATCTTAGAATTATCATCAAATCAGGTTTCCGTCATCACCAAAAGGTATAAAGAGATCTCAAAAGAGATTTCAGAATTAGAAATCAATGCTTTGCCTCAGGGTGATCAACTCAATCAGATTGACCAAGAACTCATTGAGATGCAGCAGCGTGTTAAGTCAACGGAAAAAGCAATTCATGCTTTACGACAGGAGCTAGATCAGATGCAATCAAACTATCTTGATGCTCACACTGCATCTGTAAAAGCCATGTCTAATCGTGAACGCTTTGAATCAGATCTGCAGCGAATCAAAGAAACTCAACGACGGATCAATGATCGCTTGGAGCGTTTTACACAAGAGAAATCTCAGTTGATTGACAGCCAGAGTTTGGCTACTACCAAACTCATTGAATTGAATGAGAAACTTGACAATGAAAAAACGCAACGTCAAACATTAGGTGAACTCCAAGAAAAGGACAAATCTGTTGAATTTCAGTTACGGATTGATTTAGAAAATGCCAACAAGGAATTACGCACTCTGCAGGGCTCTCTTCAAGAAGTGACCCAGAAAGAAACTTCCATTCAAATCAAGTACAGTGCTGTCAAGGCACGAATTGAGGATATTTTGTTAAGAACACGGGAAGATTATTCTGTTGATCTTGAGAAAATGCCAGCCGTAGACGGCCTTGATGAACATTCGTTTAAGGGGCAAATTCAGGAAACCGAGCGCAAGTTAGAGGCTATGGGAAATGTGAATGCGCTTGCACTTGATGAGTACAACAAACAAAGTCAGCGATTAGAGTTTATGATGGAACAGCGTTCTGATCTGGAGGAAGCCGAAGACACCTTAATCAAAACAATTCATGAAATCAATCGCACGGCATCAGAACAATTTATGGATACCTACTTGTTAATTCAGGAAAATTTTCAGAAATTGTTTAGTGAACTTTTTGGTGAGCGGGCTAAGTGTGAACTTGGATTAACGGATCCCGATGATGTGCTTGAATCTCCAATTAGTGTTACTGCAAGGCCGAGTGGTAAACGACCAGTGAGCATTACGCAATTATCAAGTGGTGAAAAAACGCTCACGGCAATTGCACTTTTATTCGCAATTTATTTGATCAAACCAAGTCCATTTTGCTTTCTTGATGAGGTAGATGCCCCATTAGATGATTCTAATGTAGATCATTTTATGCAAGTCATTCATCGGTTTTCTAACGAGACTCAGTTTGTCCTCATCACACATAACAAGCGTACGATGGAAATGGCTAATCGCTTATATGGTGTCACTATGCAAGAAGAGGGAATATCTAGTTTAGTTAGCGTGCATTTTGATGAGGCGGTCTCTTTGAGCAAATAGGTGCCAAGTAATTCGTAATTTTCAAGAAAAATATTGACTTCAAAATAATGAATGAGTTGAGACATTGTATGAGTTTGACCTTCAGGTGCTCATCTGTCTAGCGTTAATTAGGTTTTGGTCAACGACAATAAAATTTTGGTTTGGAGGGGCACGCGGAACGAACCGAATAAAATAGGAGATCAATTAGGTCAATATCTGTCTGAAAGGTGTAATCTTGAAGCTTATCAATTGCTTTGTGAAGTCCCTAGAAAACAATAATATTTTCATCGTTGAGCATGAAAAACAGCCACTATTGAAGCCATGTTTTGGCTGAATTGCGAAGCAATGTCACTGTTTCATTCATAGATGAAACGACTTTACCGTGAGTCAAATCACGGCATCAAGTTCAATCTCTACGAGTAATTCGGGTTTGATGAGAGCAACCACTCCGACCATGGTTGACGCAGGGCAGATGGATTTAAACACCTCTGAATGCGCTCGTCCGACAGCCTCAGCATTGACGTGTATGTCTTGGACATAGATTCGGGTACGAACAGTATTTGAAAGCGAGGATTCTAATTTGATGAGGGCACGCTCAATAATTGATAATATATATTTTGTCTGTGCAAAGGCATCCCCTAAACCAACTACATTGCCCTCAGGTGTGACAGCAGTTGTACCTGATACGAATATATGGTTCTCACGACGAACCGCCCGGGAATATCCATAGCGAAGTTCCCATTCAGAACCACTAAGGACTGAACGATTAAGAGGCGATGGGGAAGATGTAAACACTTCCATTGAAGCCTCAATTAAACAGAGAAATAGGCAACGACGCACGTTCCATTAAACGGAACGGACTCTATGCCTAATGAAAATCATAGCAGAATTAGTCCCAATGGAGACTAATTTGATAACCAAGAGACTAGGAAATACTACTGATACTCTTCTGAATCTGACTCTTCCTCCATCTCCATATCTTCTTCCATATCCATAGAATCATGATCCATGTGCATTTCCATGGAATCACTGTCCATATGCATTTCCATAGAATCGCTGTCCATATGCATCTCCATGGAATCGCTATCCATCTCCATGGACTCATCACTCATTTCCATGTGATCATCTTCCATAGAATCGCCTTCCATTGAGGAATCAGATGTTTCACCAGCACAGGCGGCAAACATAAGGGCAAAAGCAAGAGCAAAAACGTTTAAAAATTTCATAATTAGAGTTAACTATAGTTAATTGTGAGTAAACAACAAGGCTAAATATACAACATTATTGAATATATATGCACCTCACTCCAAAATTTAAGGAATTATTGACTAATATGCACGGTTTCGGCTTCTTCGCAGCTTTACTTTTTGGTTCTACAACTAATTTAGTAGGTTGATCAATCTGGATAGCAGAGGGCAGGCATAGTTTAGACATCAGGATTCACCTACGATATTCGTATATTTTAATTGCATAGTTCTATTCAATACTTAAGAAAACGACATATATGAGTACATTTGATACGACAAAAATTCCTCTCCCACAGATTCTCTCGGATATTACACTGGGCAGGATTCAACTTCCCGATTTCCAGCGTGGGTGGGTATGGGATGACCAACACATCAAGTCTTTACTTGTCAGCATTGGTCGTTCATTTCCAGTTGGAGCAGTCATGATGCTTGAGGCAGGCGGTGAACTTAAATTTCAAACACGTCCCATTGAAGGTGTATCATTCCCCCTTTCTCAGCCGAAACCTGACTATCTTATCTTGGATGGACAGCAAAGATTAACGTCTTTGTGGCAAGTGCTTTCCACACATGAACCCGTTCAAACCTTTAACAATAAAGGAGCCGAAGTACGCCTTCATTATTATATCAATTTGAAAAAGGCGCTGGAAGACGGAAGTCTTGAGAACGCATTCATTTCCGTTCCAGAGGATCGTAGAGTGAAAACCAATTTCAATCGTGATATACTTCTTGACCTATCAACTCATGAACTAGAATTAAACGAACGTCATTTTCCATGCTCTCAGATTTTAGATCCTATGAGTTGGATCTTAGATCTAGCGAGTGTAGCTCCTGAAGAATCAAAAAATATTTTGGATTTTCAAAACAGAATCCTTACTCCATATACAAGTTATCAGATACCAGTGATCACACTAGGTAAGTCTACAACATCTGAAGCTGTGTGTCTAGTCTTTGAGAAGGTAAATACTGGTGGGATAACTCTTTCTGTCTTTGAGATTCTTACGGCAAAACTTTCTGCGGAAGGATATAAACTCCGTGAAGATTGGTTTGGAAATGAAACCTTAGGCATTGAAGGAAGACAGAAGCGTCTTACAGAGGATTCTATGCTTGAGCCTGTTCAACCTACCGATTTTTTGCAGGCAGTCTCACTTCTTCGAACCTATGAACTCCGACAAAAAGATCTAAGAGAGGGTAAAACAGGTAAGCAGGTGTCGCCTGTCAGTGCCAAGCGCAGTGCCATACTATCCTTGGATAAGGAGGCGTATGAGAAATATGCACCAATTATTGAAAATGGGTTTAGGTTGGCGGGTTTATTCATGCGAAAACAGTGTTTTTACTCGTCTCGTGAACTTCCCTATAGAACACAACTTGTCCCCCTTGCGGTCATCCTTTCTCAACTTGGGGAACGCTGGTTGCAACACAAATTTTTTGATGACTTGTCCCGTTGGTACTGGTGTGGCGTACTTGGTGAACTCTACGGTGGAGCTGTAGAGACACGAATGGCGAATGATTTTGAAGATCTTATGAGATGGCTGGGCTTGACTCAAAGTAGCTCTATAGAGGGTGCCAATGACGAGTTACCTCGAACAATTTCGGATGCCGCTTTTCAGGAAAGTCGACTTGACACACTTCGGTCACGTAACAGTGCAGCTTACAAGGGTTTGAGTGTTCTCGTGTTAAGAGAAGGAGCAAAAGATTTCTTCTACAAAAGCGATATCCAATCTCTTGATCATATGGGAGTGTCTGTTGATATTCATCACATCTTTCCTAAAAAGTGGTGCATTGATGAAGGTATCAAGCCATCAATCTATAATTCCGTTATCAACAAAACTCCAATTTCCGCCAAGGCTAATAGATTGATTGGCGGCAAGTCTCCTTCTGAGTATCTGGCGCGTCTACAGTCTCATCCTGATGTTAACATTTCCGTGGAAGAAATGAACCAAATCCTTACATTCCATCAAATCCCCTATGAATTACTACGAATTAACAATTTTAATGAGTTTTATCGGGGACGCAAAGACCGTCTGATCAGATTAATTGAGAAAACCACTGGAAAGACGGTACAGCGCGATCAATCAGATAAATTAGAGATCAAAGAACTTTGAAAAATATTTGAGATGTATGATAGAAAAGGAAATATATCAGGTTCTTGATGCAAGAGAAATACCATGTCTTATCTTTACGGGGCTTCCGTTTTTTCCAGTGGATGAAGTATGAAAAGAGGATAAAGTAGAAGCGCAATGGGTAGATGTTCCAATGAGTATTAGAGTGTTCCTGAATGATTCACAAAATACACCACAAAGGCATTTAGACTGGATCCGTTACATTTCTAATTGGAATCTCGAAAATCCATGCAGTTTGTAGATTAACTACTTCTATCCCAGAATATTCATGAGCACCGTAACATACCTCAAAATTCTATGATCCGGCACAT
>JAPOTS010000118.1 GCA_026709065.1 Bacteroidota bacterium | reverse complement strand
ATGAGCTATATGCCTGCGCCAGAAAATGAGTTTAACCTAATTTTGAAACAACCCCATTCTTAAAGTTTCCCACTCTCTATGCCAATGTTTCTTGCGTCATCCAGTGTACTACAGCAGATTGATTCTTTGAAGTCGGAAATTCGATCATACAAAGAGTCTGTGGACTCAAAGTATAATTCAATCCGATGGACGATTGTAAAAGCAACGGTCATCCTGTCAATCGTGATCATGATTGTGGGATTAGCCGGAGGGGGTAGTTAAACTACAACGACATTTGAACGGGGGCATGAACCGATTAATTCATACACCCCATCTCTGATAGAGATCTGTATACTCGCCAAGTGCAATGATCTTGAGTTCGGCGGTTTCGTTTACGAAAGAGCTGATAAATATAAGATTTCCGGAAAAATTGAACACCACATCCAGTCCTTTTGGGAAGGATTTTCAAGGATTTCTGTATGTGTGAGGGGGCGGTTACAGGATCGTTCCCTCCTTGAAAAGGACCGTTTGTCGGGGGAGATTTTGTCCCACAGCCCTATAGAGTTTAATGGCTTCATTTCTGGGCTTAGAAGGTAGCAGATACTCTGCATCGGTCCCCCGATCTCGAATGACCGAGGCCTGCACCTGACTGAGTTCTTCTAAGATCTGACCTTCGCTCAGGCGCTGTTTTTCACCAAACATCGTATTATATCGGTGGCGTAGGATGCGTAAAAGCGCAAATGCAACAAAGCAGATGGCGATATGTGCACGCACGCGCCGTTCTTTCCAGTGAAATACGGGCCGAACCGACATCGTGTGCTTGATGACCCGGAACCCCTCTTCAATCCGCCATAACTCACCATAATAATGATAGACCCGTTCGGGAGATAGGGTCTTCAGACTTGTCCAGACACCGTGGAGACCGTCATACTTCGCATCCATCTCAATGGCTGCCTCATTCAACTCTACCCCATCTGGATTCACCTTCAAAAAACGACCTGTCCGACCGATTCCCTTGACCCCCTGCGCGAGGCGCTTTTTGACTTTCTCTACCGCCTGTTCCCGCTTATGTACATCGCGTTTCGCCTTCTGAGGGCAATAACGTAATATCAGCCGTTGTCCACCAAGCGTATGCTCTCGTACCTTGCGTCCAGTAGAGAGGAAGGTCCAAGGGTGTTTCCCAAGAATTGCTTTTGTATGTAGCTGATTTAAGGATCGTAGACGCGCCGCGACCACATAATCACATCCTAAGCTTTGGAGCATGGCCAGATTCTCTGCGCTCAGCATCCCCGCATCCGCTACAACAATCATCTGATCTAGCTCAAATTGCTCTTTCAGACGCATCATGGCCGGTTCCAAGGTCTTCACATCGGCCGTATTGCCAGGAAAGAGTTGATAGCTCACCGGAAGCCCCTCTTGGGTCTGAATCAAGGCTAATACCACCTGAACCTTTTGATGCTTTGCATCCTTGCTGAACCCTTTCTTTCGGAGATCATCGGGGTTCTCACTGGCAAAACTCAACGTCGTCACATCAAAAAAGAGCACCCGAAGCTTTCCGCCTACCATCCCCATCGTCTCAGCCATCACTAACTGTTGCAACTCTGCAATCCGCTCGTTGGTGACCGTATCCATCATCCGATAAAACTTGTCCACCGATACCTCAACCCCCGCATCTTTTGACATCTGTCGGGAATGGGCCAGTTTACTGTCACCAGGATCAGCCAAGCGGAGCAAGACCGCCTGCTTAAAGAGCCGACGAGACATCTTCTGACGCGATGTGAAAACCTTTGAAAACCCCAGCGTGTCATACAATATGCCCACGGCTTCGTGAAACCCTAAACAGATCCTGCGATCCTCTTCTAACTTACGGGCATCTGCAATCGGCAGTGGACCCGTGTCCTTGGGCTCCAGACGAGCCAGAACCATCTCCTCTACATACGACTCTGCCGGAAACAGAGAGGGTTTGGTCCCTTCCTGAATCCGTGCCTTCTCCAGATGGGCAAGCCGAACTAAGGCTTCCAAAGGCTCTCCCTCAGGAACACTCCCCATATCTCGGATAATGCGCTGTCGAGTCTCACCGTCCTTATTACGATAATTCTCGACAATCTTGACTCCAACGTTTTTGGTCGTTTTGCGGCGTAATTGTCGTACAAACATGAATTTTTCGGTTAATCCCCAATATACGGAATATTCCCGTCCTAAACAAGGCTGAACACCACACACAAAAAAACCAAAAACAACTGCCCAAGATACCTATAAATATGAGTTTTTGAAATTTGACCTCATCTGAAACCGCCGAAGTCAGGTTTATTGAATTCTTAACACCCAACATTAGCCATTCAGTAATTTATATGAGATCTTTAAACTATGATGTAGCGTATATTAAAAACGATTCTTCTGCCACTGCCTTACCACTTACCTTGTTGACAACTTCTTCTATGAGTACATTTCTACCAAGACTCGTGGATAAGATACGGATAAGCTTTCTTGCAGTTCTGTTTTTCTTTGTGGCTTGTGAATCGCAGGAAGACGAAGCGGGTCCTCAATATGGGGGACTGGATTTGCCAGATCGTCCAAATATTCTCTGGATTGTCGCCGAGGATTTGAGCCCTGTGATTCCCGCATATGGTGATTCCACGATTGATACACCTAATTTGGATCGTCTCTTTAATGAGGGTGTCCGATATACCCGCATGTTTTCAGTTTCTGGTGTATGTGCTCCGAGTCGTTTTTCAATCGCGACTGGCATCTACACAACACGAGGAGGAGCACAACATATGCGAACATCGTCTCAACCTGAATATATGCAACAAATTGGGGTCATTCCTTATGAAGCTACACCAAATCCCCCTGTCCGCATGATGAGCGAGATCATGCGAGAGCACAGATACTTTACGACTAACAATAGCAAACAGGACTATCAATTCAAGGCTCCTGTCACCGCATGGGATGAAAATAGTCCACAAGCCCACTGGACACACAGGCCTGCAAATACTCCATTCTTTTCTGTGATCAATATTGGCGTAACTCATGAATCACAAATCTGGGCAAGATCCGATGATTCGCTATTAGTTCCAGAGGACTTAGACGTGCCGATTCCTCCTTATCTACCAGATACTGATCTCGTACGCAACGACATTCACCGAATGTACTCCAACATTTCTCTGTTAGACTTACGAGTAGGAGCAATCCTCGATGAGTTAGAAGCTCAAAACCTACTGGAAAAGACCGTGATCATGTTCTATTCTGATCATGGAGGACCTTTACCGAGACAAAAACGAGCCATTTATGACTCAGGGCTCCATGTACCTTTTGCGATACGATTTCCTGAAAAACAACTTGCAGGAATGACCGATGGTCAGTTAATCAGTTTTGTTGATCTTGCCCCCACTGTTTTGTCTCTTGCAGGGATCCTCATTCCCGATTTTATTGATGGGCAAGCATTTTTAGGCCCCCAGCGTGCGACAACACCAAGGAACTTTATACACGCGGCCTCTGATCGATTTGATACCGAATATGATGCTAAGCGTGCGGTCAGAGATCATCAATTCAAATATATCCGAAATTTAATGCCAAATCGGGGCTACTATTTAGCTGTATCTTATCGTGAACAGATGGCTACCATGCAGGAGTTACTTCGTCTACATGATCGCGGTGGGCTTGATGAATTTCAATCCCAATGGTTCAGGGAATCCAAACCACAAGAAGAGCTTTTCGATACTGAAGCCGATCCACATGAACTCTTTAATCTTGCAGATGACCCTTCTTATAGAGAACATCTGATCAAAATGCGTTCTGAGCTTGATAAATGGATGCAAGAAACAAATGACCCTGGTACAATGGATGAGATGCAGTTTGTTGAGCGGATGTGGCCCAATCACATCCAGCCTATAACCTCACCAGTCATTCCTGACGTAAAAACCAAGGTGAAGGTGACTCCATCAAACGACAGCCCATTGGTTTATGAAATCCATCACGATTCAGAATTGAGCGATTCCTTGGTCATTCACCTCAGCAGTGTAACCGAGGGAGCGTCCATTGGATATCAGATTCTAAGTCCTGATCAACTCATAGGGGATCAGTGGCAGATATACTCCAAGCCAATGAGGCTTCCCTCAGATCACATCCTAATGGCAGTTGCGCACCGAATTGGATATGCCCCAAGTGACACTGTAACAATCACCCATCAAATCAATTGAGACCCACCGTCAATAATGGACTCTAATCAATACTACCTTTGTTATCCCCTGCAGTGATTAAATTACAATCAATTCTCCCTGCATGAGTGCGTAATGCCCAGGGTATGTGCAAATAAAGCGATAAACACCTGGCTCTGAGGGTGTGGTAAAACTTACACGAACCGTTTCACCAGGCTTGGCCATTGGTGTAGCCGTCAATATAGCATCATCTTCTGGAAGATAACCATTTGCTTCACCAGCCGCAATTGCTGCAAAGCCTATGCGATTGACATCATCATCGTTATTTGATTTTAGGATTACCACATTATGAGACATAACTGGCGATGTCGCAATATTTTCTAAAATCAATGTAATATCGGTTGCTGCGTCAACTGTGATTGACTCAACACCGTACTTCATCTCATTACCGACTGGGCGGATGGTGATTTCAACTACATTAGAACTTGAAGAAGCCTGAGACTCTTCTTCGGAAGAAAGTGTGTCAGTTTCTGGGGTATTTTGTCCCCCACAAGCTAAAAATGTCACCATGACTGCGACCATTAAAACAGCGTTCAAGTATTGTTTCATAGAATCAAAGTATTGTGAATGAGTATTATAGAATGAGCGTTCTACCATCAATCAGGTAATCGGTGCTTTTTACAGATCAAAAATCATTAAGATGTTAATCATCTACTTTGTCATTGATGCCAATCCTATACCCGAGCTTCTCCCCTTCCATGACCGCTGAGTGAACAATGATTTCCAGAGATTTAAGGGTTTGGCAAAAAAGATAATCTCCTGAAGCGACAATTTCGGAGGACGGGTTGTTTCAAAAGGAGATTAACCTACTTTTGAAACAACCCATAAAATCACCGATTTAGACCGAAAAATCCTAACCTATTTGTGAAATTGAGTCAAAGAATGAATATCCTTACAAACTTGCCTCATGTGAGATACGATGGCTGACTAAGTTACGTAATCGTATACATGTGAGAGAAAAACATTGATCAGATCATGCGGTTGGAAAGATTGCTGATAGACAAAGAGTGTTTCATGAGGTGGATGTCTTGCAAATGGGTTATACAAATGTTTTGATCAGTTTCATACGAATCACAATCTCCAAAATAAGCCCTGTATATCAACGAAAATGGTGTTAAATGAAACAACTTACAAAATAGCCAGCAATAAACTACTCAATATGGACTCGCCACCTGCAGCATCTACAAAATTACCCTGACCAGCCTCAGCGACTGCTTTCAAAAACCTTAAGGCTTCTTGATCACCATCAAATCCTGGGATATTAGCACGCACTGTGGAGACATATTGATCTTCCTCAGAGGAAAAAATTCTTGCAGCAGTCACTGCTGCTGCTTCTCTATCGGGATAGGCTGCATTATCGGTAATCACGATAATGAATCGAGTCTCACTTTCTGATCGCCATGATAATGTTGTGGCATGTTCTAATGCAGTGGTAACAGCTTCAGGGCCATCACTATTCAAATTTGAATCAGGGTCGTTCATCCCAGGAGTTAAGTCATCAACGAAACTCTGAATTATGGTCATGTCCGAAGTTTCTGTGATATCCATATCATAGATAGGCTGTCGGTATTTTCGATCGCCAAAAGCAACAATTCCAATACCAACGGAAGAGGACATTTTGTCCAATACTTCGGATAATGCTGAAATCTCCGCTTTGAGTCCATCAATCTGGTCATACATGCTTCCCGTGATATCCAAGCAAATCACAATGTCAAGAGGTGGAATCATGACGGGGGACTGACTGAGGGTCACGACCAAGTTTTCTAAGTCCTCTAATCGTGATTGTGCGGATTCAAGCTGGGCTTGTAAGTTTTCTCTTTGTACGGGGGACTGACTGAGGGTCACGACCAAGTTTTCTAAGTCCTCTATTCGTGATCGTGCAGATTCAAGCTGGGCTTGTAAGTTTTCTCTTTCTGGGGATTGACTGGGGGTCACGACCACGTTTTCTAAGTCCTCTATTCGTGATTGTGCGGATTCAAGCTGGGCTTGTAAGTTTTCTCTTTGTGATGAAGTTTCAGTATTTGGAAAAAACGGCATGGCAGTCACTGCAAGCAAAACAAACGCTCCCATTCCTGACGCAAACAGATCTAATGCGGACATAGAAAATACATTAAGCTCTCGGCTTTGATGCTTCATGACAAGATCGTAAGAGCCAAAGTTACATCTCCTAAAACGATCGTTGATCTCTGAGATAAGGGATACGTTTTACCCGGAACGAGTTGCTCACCATTGAGCATAATTCCATTCAAACTGTTTAGATCCTCAATCATGAGCGTACCCCCCGATAGAGTGATACATGCATGCTGTCGGGACACGCTACCTTCGGCAATTACACAATCTGAATGGGCAGAGGAGCGTCCGATAATCATTCCCTGATCATTCTGAGCGAGAACATCGCCCTTGATTTTTACACGAATTTCATTGTTATTGAGTCCTTGGCCATGTAGAAGTACATCTGAAAACGATGCAGATTTTTGCTCAATGACACCCTCGGCTTTGCGTAGCTCATCATCTTTATCCAAGAGTTCCACTTCAGCGGCCCGCTTTCGTTTCCAGAACAGAAACAAAAAGAAAACCGATAGCAAAATCAAAAGGAATGAAACCCCACCAATCACGAGGATTTGTCTACGATTATTTTCTTCTTGGGTAGATAATTGATTGCGTGCCAAGCTATCTAAAAGGACTAAACTATCAAGTTGAGCTTGAAGTTGAACACTGTTGGTGAGAACGGAATCTTGAATGGCTAACATGGAGTCAGCCTCAGTAATTTGGGCTGATAGGGAATCTTTCTGTCGTCCGATAATTTTTAGCTGTTCAGCAGTTTGATTAATAGCTTCTGTACTGGAATCCTCTAACTCAATAAGTTGACGTTCAAGAGAAACTAGATCTTGTTGAAGCGAGGTACTAAGAGATTCCGCCTGAAAGAGTTGAATAGCAATAGTAGGGCAAGGGGTTGGAGCAATTGTTAAGGAGATACCATTTAATTTGAGAAATGAGGTCAACAATGAATAGCTCTCGCTAAAACCTGTCAGGTTCCCATTTGAGTCAAGTTCTCCAGAGATCACAGAAACCAATTGATCACATCGATTCATTAGAGGAGAGCCAATTATGTAAGGGTCAATTTCTCTTGAAAAACGATATGTCAGAGATGTAGGCGAGAGGTATTGATAACTCAATAGTACGTTGATATCCTTCCCATCTACTGTAGGGAAGTGTACATGGGTGTTGGGATGAGGAGATTCATGCGAAAGCGTCGGAGCATTGGAAGAGGGTAATCCTTGAGCAAACAACAGGGCTAAGGATTTAGAGGTTGACTGAATTTCTGCCAAATAACGAGCGCCAGTTTCGGGATTCTCAATGAAAAACTGATCGCCCCAATGAAGAATGGATTCCGAGGTCAATAACAGGTTTTCAGATACCCAAATCCCCATTGCCTGTGAGGTTTCCTCCCCATCGTAATAGATGATCACTTTATAGATCGAACTTTCAGCATCTGGAGATACCACACAGAACCCTAATAAGCAGATCAAAAAACAAATAGAGATGCGTTGAAGCATGAGAGGGTTCATCTATATCTGTAAACGATCAAGGAGGCATTGTCTTGTTTTGGGCGATTCATTGCGGCCACCGATTCCAAAAGGACTTCTACTATGTCAAGAGGGGAAGGGTGTCCAGCTGTTACAATTTGGAGGATTTCTTCGGGCGCGCATGTTTCAATGCCATCACTCGCGCAAATAAGTACATCTCCAGGGTATAATTGAATAGGATCAGCAGGAGCATCAACATAATCAATATCTGCACCCAACACTGCTGAAAGGAGATTGTTACGTTCATTAGATTTTTTGGCTACTTCCCAAGAAATTTCACCAGCTTGTGCACGCATATCAAGAACAGCACCAATGGAATGATCTTCATTGAGTCGGGTAATGCTCTGCCCCCGAATCAACCAAAGTGGACTATCTCCAACACTGATCCAGTAGAATTTATGTTCAATGACAACTGCTCCAGTGAGAGTTGTCCCTCCCAGAGCTGATATAGTTTGATGCTCTTTTTTCTCCATATAAAGGGCATCGTTGACGGCTTGAAGAGAGTGAATGAGCCGATCTCTGATAGAAGAGATAGATACATCAGAGATAAATGTATTCTTGAACTCTCTGACAGCGATATTAGAAGCTATTTCCCCCCCTGTGGCTCCACCAATACCATCAGCTAAGATCATCAAGTAGTGGTTTTGATTCCATTCAAGGTATGAGAATGCATCTTGTTGATTTTCTCGTGCACCTTGAATCTGACCGCCAGCTATTGAATCCATGTGCAGTCGATTAATCGGACCATGTAAACTGATCGTCGCAGAATGCAATAAAGCGCAGCGTAGTAGAACCAATTACAATTTTACTTCCAAAACTCAATGGAGTAGGGGACAATACTGGTTCACCTTCAAGATAAGTTAGATTCGTTCCCAGCCCAGGTTGGATGTAATACTCATTGTGCTTAGGGTCATAGGTAATGATCGTTTGAGAGTCTCTGGAAATTTCTTGATCTCCAAAATCTATACAGATCCGTGCCTGCATTCCACGACCTACTGTATTCTGCCCGGATCCAATTTGACATGATACACCTTTTCCTGGTCCATCAATGATCACCAACCATCCTACAACGGGATCGGATGGAAGATCTGAACTGATGGAGGCTTTCAAAGACTCATGAGCTTTTGAAGATGGTCCCGAACGAATGATGACTTTTGTAAGTGGCTCGCCGGTGGAAGACTCAGAGCTTGATTCTGGATTTGAAGGCATATTTCCTTGTGCAATCCTTGTTGGTGGATCGTCTGGAACGCTCAGAGACTCTTCATCCTGTCCAAAATTTAAATCGCGAAATAAATTACTTCTCTTGTCGGTTATAATGGTCGGAACGTCTTCTGGAAGTCCGTCCCTATTTAGTTTTTTTGCCATTAGAATGAGGTTTATTCTTCGTATAAACGGTTGATGAGATGATCTAAAACATACTGGCCTATTCCGTTGAGCCCTGATTCTTCACGCCCTTGGGCAATATGTTGTAAGAAGACTAAAATTGCAGCCATGATCAAAGCCAAGAAGGTAGTATTGAATGCGAGTCCAAGTTTCGTGGTCATGGCTCCAAACCACATCTTGATCGCCTCAGAATCTTCTAAACTCGGCATGTTATTGGCCGCTGACAGTGCAAGGGCAATCCCAATGACCGTTCCAATAAATCCAAGAGTAGGGATGAGCCATACCACATATCTGAGCATATTATACTTAAGGTCAATTTCATGCTGCATGAGTTCTAAACTTGAATTGACAAGGCTACTTGCCTGATTCGCCGATTGGCTGATTTGGAATTGCTGAATAGCTCGTAGAATGAGCCTTTGGAGTCGATGATGCTGACTGCGTTTGGAGTTTTTGATTTTTCGAAAAATCGGGATCAGATCTTTAGAACGGAGGATACTAGTATCATCATCTGGAAGGATTCGCATTTTGAGCTGTTTCAGTTCCAGATTGGCTCGGTTAAAGCGCAACACGACTTCTGCAATTCCAACCGAAAACATAAACCACATGAGATTTTGAATCGTGAACGGATAGCGAACACTGCCACGATCAAACAAAATATCCGAGAGATAAATTTGGTTGCTTCCAGTTTGCGGTATTGGCAACAGCAGAGAAAATAATGTAATCAAAATTGATGCGCTGGCAAGGGCAATCAGAGCCCCTATCACCTGACTATTTGATTCTTTCAAATCTAAAAGATTAACAGATCCCATTTGTTAAATTTTAAGAGAACAATTAATCAACTTAAAAAATATCACAAAATGGGTTGAGTCTAGCAAACATACACGACTAACGTAATTAATTTAATTGATATATCTTTAAATATTAAAGTACACAATTAATTGCGAAATTAACATGACTATTGTAAAACAGATTTCCCAAAAATTATCTATCTTAAATTCGAAACCTTTTGTTAAAATAAAGCCACCCATAAAAGTGATTATCATATTAAATATCATGACTTCATCTAAGACATCAAATTCATTTGAAAAGAAAATATAACCAAAGGTACTTAAAAACGACAATAACATCAATCCCCATCCAAAAAACATTCTTAAAAAGTTGAAAATTTTATCTTTATATCTGAAACGTGTAACTCCCTCTTGAAAAACCTCTTTTAATTGTTTGGTTGCGTATTTATCGCCTTGATCTGAAGCCAATTTGAACCATTCAGCAGCTTTAGTGTTGTTTTTAGTTATTCCAAACTTCCCCTCGTAATAACATGTGCCAAGGGCGCGCTGGGAATCTGCATGCCCTTGTTCAGCGGCCATGCGATACCATTTGATGCGTTGCCGTTCATACGTGAAATACTCACCAAGAAAATATTGTGAATCAATATGTCCTTGAATTGCAGCTTTCCGAATACATTTGAGACCTTCCTTTCGGTTTTTTAATGCTCCCTGTCCATAAATAAGCCTCTGTCCAAGTGAAAATAATGCATCAAGGTGACCATCATCAGACGCTAACTTTAGCCATTTCACAGCCTCTTGTTCATCCTTGCGTATTCCAGTGCCATTTAAATATCTTGTACCTATCTCATACTGTGCATCAATATGTCGCAGATTTGCAGCTTGCAAGAATAATTGTGATGCTTTTTGATCATTTTTTTCTATCCCATGACCGTGAGCATATTTGATGCCAAGATCATAAATGTGATGGGATGAAGTACGAGATTCTGTTTCAATTAATTTGACTTTATCCAGTTCGCGATAGAGTGATTCAGTATCAGAGGGTGGAGTTTTGGTATTTAGTGGTTGATCAGAGGATGTTTTCTCTTTAAGATGGGGATTTAATTTAGGGGGCAATCCAGGGTGAATTTTACTCAAAAGTTCATCACAATTTTGAATTCGGTTTCGAAGATCAATAACTAAACAATCATCAATAGATTTAAGAATTTCATCTGAAAATCGGCTTCGTCCAATAAGTTTTGCTGACGGGAGAGGGTCTGCTCGCCCATACATCAATTCAAATGCTCTTTTTTGACTGGTTACAGGAATAGGAGGGTTAAATGGAGGGTTTCCACCAGCGACCATTCTCCACATTAGAGCTCCAATACCGTAGATATCCGTCCATGCTCCTATAGTTCCCTCTCCGACTTGTTCTAATGCAGCATACCCATCTGAATAAGGGGCAAATGACTTAGTATGTATACTGATTTCATGTTTGGCAGCTCCAAAGTCAATTAGAACTGGTTCACTACCTGCGCGGCGAATTATGATATTTGAAGGTTTAATATCACGGTGACATACATTTGCGTCATGAACAGTTTGAAGACCAGTTAAGATTGGGACAACAACCTGTAATAGATCCTTTTCAGTAAATGGGTTTCCTTGTTTCTCTCTTTGTTCTAAAAGTGTTGACAAAGGAACTCCATGAATGTACTCCATTACGATATATGCTGTACCATTTGCACTGAACAGATCTCTACAAGTAACAATATTCGAACACTCCCGAAAATTTTCAAGTTGTCTTGCTTCTTTGATAAAGCGGTTAAGGCTTTCTTGAAATGACTCCCGAAACTCTTCTTTACTAGGTTGCACAATACCAGTTTGACGTGTACACAATTCTGCTGGGAAGAACTCCTTGAGTGCGACATCAACCCCAAGAGAAGGATGTTTAGCTTTGTAGATAATCCCAAACCCGCCGGTTCCGAGAACAGAGAGAATTTCGTATCCATGAACTATGGTATGAGGTGGAAGCATAATTTCTTGATCACGATTGAAAATTAACTGAAATCAACACATCATTGAACAATTTCTCTTTAATATTGATTCCCTGCTTAATGTGCGGGGGTTGTTTCATTTAAGTTCAATAGAAATAACTCCGAGAAATTATTTTGTATCCATCCCAAAGATACAGTTTTGTGATTTTTTCGAACTCCACTGGAGGTAGATTTGGACAGAATTCAGATTAGGATTACCTAATTTGCGGCTAAATGATGGTATCTGTGGGTGAGAATTGTATTAATGGCATAAAAATGAGGTTTGCATGTTGATTATCATGTGATTGATGCCACCAATGGCTGTTATTAACTTAAATCAATTCTGATATCCTTGTATAAATTTCCACAGAGAGGAGTTATTTTACCACTCTTGTATCTTTACATCTGAAAATATTAACAGTGTCCTCATAGTCGGCACAAATTCACACACATTATTCTTCTGATGATGAGATTAAATCATCTTCGCCCAGATTTGAATATTCTACAAGAAGAGTATCTCCTTATTCAGGCTTGGAAAAAAACTGCAAACTATATTCGCAGTTTTAATTCCTATGTTGATACACTTGCCCTTGATAGGGTAGCAGTGAATCTTCCCGAATTTCTCAATGAAATCCAGAGTGACCTGAAAGCATCCAAGACATGGACTAATAATCCATTACGCATCATTCCTGCCCCAAAAGGTCACGAATGGAATTATCCAACCAACAACAAGGAGTGGGAGCCTATTGAGGAAAAATTTAATGCGTCAAAGCTTAGACCACTTGCCTATGTGAGCTTAAAGGATCAAGTGATAGCAACCGCTGTTATGCTTTGTCTCGCTGACCGAATTGAAACGCGGCAGGGCGATCCACGAACTTCTCTTGAGAACCAAGCATCATTTAAAAATGTCATCTCTTACGGAAATCGACTATTCTGTGATTCCAGCAATTCAGGTGAACTTCACCATCGGTGGGGATCCATTAAGCTTTATCGATCCTACTTTCAAGATTACCGTACCTTTATTGCGAGGCCGGATATGATGGTTAATCTAATACAGAGTAACGCAGACAAGGACTTTTATATCATTCATGCTGATATCAAGAAATTTTATGATTGTGTAACCCCTACAATGCTTTCTAGTGCTCTTCATCAGATTCAACATAGCGATGATGATTCAGAGTTCTTTACGTTTCTAAAATCCGTCTTCAGTTGGGAGTGGGATCAAAATGATTATCAAAAAATTGTCAAGAGCTATGCCGAATATTCCAAAATAGATGATTTTACACAAGTCGTTCTTCCCCAAGGATTGGTATCTTCTGGATTTTTTGCAAACCTCATTCTTCTAACATTTGACGATGAATTACGCGCAGAGATGGGCAAAGAAATTTTTCATGGAGTGATGCTACATGATGTGTGTAGATATGTGGATGACCTTAGAGTACTCATTGAGGTCAAGAATCATTTATCAATTCCAGAAAATAAATTAAAGTGCAAGATTTCCAATTGGTTGGGGAAAAAATTGTCTCATAGAGCTCATGGACTCAAACTGTCAGATGATAAGACGGTCATTCTAAAACATCATAATAAACGTTCTCAGTTGCTACCGAATAGTATTAAAATGAATCGAATCCAAAGAGCTGTATCAGGAGGATTTGATGCTCATGGTGGTGGAGTAATTATTGACGCTATTCAAGACATGATTTATATTCGTAATGAATCCATGATTCAAGAATCGGATGAATTGCCGATGATTCCCGATGTTCGCCACGAAACAGTCAATCGATTTGCTTCAAGACGATTCCGAAAGACGTTTCGTTCTACCAGACCATTATTACCCGAAAAGCCCATGGCTCCATCAGAATTGGGAATCATCAATTTGTATAGCCAACTAGAACTTGATTTACAAGCAAAGAATTATGCGGATCGCCTGATAAAAATATGGATCAAAGATCCTTCAAATGTGCTTCTGTTACGAATCGGACTTGATTTATGGCCATGTGCAGAAGTTCTAAAATTCGTTTTAGAACTTCTCAAACCTCATGTAGTGGATAATACGCATATTGTTAAACATCTAATTGCATGCTTTTGTCTTTCTGAAATATTTCATGCGGGTGCCACTGAGACTGGTATAGTACCTGATCAGGAACAACTCCCATCTGGTGTTAGCATGGAAACATATAGAAAAGTCCTCTTTGAAGAGGCAACTCGTATTGCTCAAATGCCAGATTACACGATTCCCTGGTATCTCCATCAGAAAGCACTATTGCTAGTTGCCACATACTCTCCTGATGATGCTCCAGTAATGAATAATCAATCATTTCCAGAGAACATCTTGAGGTATCTGGAAATGATTCAATTTCTTCGGGGACATAAACTGAATATGTCAAATACAGAGTTTGCCACACTGGCAGTGATATGCCGCCGAATTTTCAAGGACAAAAAGCACACCTTAACTTTAATTCGTGATAAAGTAAATATAGGACGGTTGGTGAAAATTGTTGATAAAGATCCATCATTTGCATTAGAGCTGATAGATACAGAATTAATCACTGGACTTACGAATCGTTTATCAAAGCGGATCCGCAACGATTTATGTCTTATCTCAAGAAATTCTGATCAGAAAACATTAGCACAATGGATTCTGAAGCCCCGCACCTTAACAAATTCGATTCGTAATGAGTTGACTTTCTTATATTTTGCCGAAGATTTTCTGACCAGCTGGGATCAAGACAAATATGCAAATAGAGTAATTACCCCAGAACAGATCATACTTGAATATGAGCCTCATGACGATCAGAAAATTAAAGAGAAGCAGAATCCAAAATTTCAAATCAAAGTTGGAAGGAACTACAATAGTGCTGGATCAATATACAGTATACCATCATGGTGTAATAAGGAGGATGTATGGCGTTTGCAGCTAGGGTTTTTACTGAGATTTATTCTCTCCCAGCATTGTGATTTCACCCAAACTATACGCTCTGATCACCCTGATCAAAGCGAATCAGTTTATAGATCAATTCGGAGCCACTGGTATCAGAGATTGTATGGACTATTCAATAGACAGTCAGCATTCGGAGATAATTGGCTTCCTATCTCTGATTGGTTTGAGAATTTTCTACTCGGTCTCCTCGCATGGCCTGGGTGCAAAGTGATATCACATAATGAATCCAAAACTCAAGGGATTGAAACGACGCGGGAATGTATCAGTGCTAGGATTAAGTATCTTAATGATCTCCGAGGTTCAGCTAGCGGAATGTTAATTTTACCCCTTCATAATAAACCTCCAATAAAACTTACAGAACCCAGGACATTACGTGCATGTATTGTCCAGACCGTTTTCCCATCATCTAAGGAATTCAAATTGGATGACCTAACCCTTAGTAGTACCAGTACTCGCAAAAAGCATAGAAATCATCTGGCTGCAGCATTAGCTTCTGTTGACCACATGCTTAGACTCAGAAATACGCATACTGATAAACTCCAATCATTAGATTGGCTTATTCTTCCTGAATTATCCGTCCACCCTGAGGATGTAAATGCATACCTACTTCCATTTGCACGAAAACATAAAGCAATTATTCTTACTGGACTCACATACGAGGAAATCATTAAAGGAGAACCCCTTGTCAACTCTGCTCTATGGATCATTCCAGAATATTCGGAGGCACATGGATTGCAGGTTTATATTCGCCGGCAGGGGAAATATCATCTTTCAAAACATGAAGTTGCATTTAATCGTAATTGTAAAAGAAAGGTTGAAGGATTTCGCCCTTGCCAATGGTTGATAGAATACCCATGGTTAAAAGACCAGTCATTGTGGCTAACTGGATCTATTTGTTATGATGCCACAGATATGGCATTGATGTCTGATTTAAGGGATAGATCAGATGTGTTAGCCATCCCCGCTCTCAATATGGATGTTGATACCTTTGATCAAATGGCTCAATCTTTACATTACCACATATATCAGTATGTTTTGGTGATCAACAATGGGACATTTGGAGGAAGCAGTGGATATTTTCCTCATAAAGATAAGTACAAAAGAAAAGTTTTTCATACTCATGGTCAACCTCAAGCGGCAATATCATTTTTGGATATTGATGAGATTGAAAACTTTGTAAATCGCAGAAAGAATTTATATGATATTGATATGCGTAATGAATATGAATTAAAGTATCCACCTGCAGCTTTGAACTATATGGAGATATAGGTATGACTTGGTAGGTAAATTTTCTATTGGCCATACAGTAATCCACAGTATAAGTGTCTGGTGAAACCTATAAGAATCTTATCATTAAGAGATGCATAGATTCCTGCAAAAGCCAGGAAAAAGTATCTATACGATGATACAATACATTCACGAAATTAGACTTTAATCACAACGAAAGTGTTCGCCTGTTTTTCTTATTAATGGCATTCTCACAGGCCATTATATTTTGTATTCGGATCGTTACCAATCTCTCCGAGGCTGACCATACCCCTTTGGGAGTTTTGTCTCTTCTGTTGCGTTCTAGTTTGCGGTAACTGCCTGTACAATTCATTTTCGGCAGTCGTGTCAACCGACTTAGCAAACCCTCACATACTTCTCATGCGTTTACCATGTACAAAATGAAGGTCTGAGTAACGAATAGATATTACACACTTTATGCCTCTTCATGTGAGTCAGCAAACAGATAGTTATTTCGCCCTATTGGAATCGAACTGACTCTATTTTCCACGAGATTGGCATACGTTGATCTATTGATCCCAGCGCAACAACAAAAAGAGATTTGCTATGGAACGTCATCTAAACAAGGTTTATCTCGGTGACCATAGCTACGGCGGTGCAAAACAGGAACTGGAAAACAGACATAGCCACTTGAATAAAATGGGTATTCCGAATCGGCCAAAAGTCTAAGGTAAAATTGAAGAGACCTAACGCTCCATCTGTTGAAGGCTGCCACTAAAATAGTCCATTTACAATGACCAATATCATGGAAAGCCTCTATTCCATTGTAAAAGAACCCTACCGAAAAACTCTGCATTGTACGAACTCAGAGCGGTGCAAGAGATGGATCGTTTTTGAGGCTCATTGAAGCCTAAATCAAGTTGCAAAATATACCTATAACAGAGGATCTGAATCATCTACAAAAAGTCCTCTGGGAACAAGTAGCACAACCTAAGAATATACATCTATCCTACCAGTCTCAAGTTAGAATTTCAAATATGTGTGAGCAACCCCATGAGGTCTAGTGAACAGTTATAGCTATTCGTTTTTTGATTACATTTTATCATCACATGTTATCAATTATTAGCCATAAAGTATTATCTCCATCAACATCTTTTAACTTTACATGTCTAATATCTCAACTATGGAAACGAACCTCACGGATTGGATTCCCTACGGAATAATATTACTTTCGGAATTCTAAAATCAAGTTAAGTTGCGAACACCTCAACATGGATGACATCTTTGCTTTTTCGCGATACTCAAGGTCATTCAATTGGAAGATTGTCTCTACCTTATATCATTGCGTCTAATCGTGCATAAATACATCACAATATCGTCCATTTTGTTGCAAGGTTCAATCACAACGAAATACCATTAAACCTTATGAAAACTTTGATATTCGCTCTTTTGTTTGTGCCCACTGCTGTTGTGTGAAACCAATCAACGACTTTAGATGATTTGGGTACTTGCCGTCAGAGAATACAGAATTAGGAATGCGTGCTAAATTTTGCCTCTATTTCAAAAGAAAAAAACCTGCCTTTATGAGCTTCTCACATCCAGTGATTGCTAGCCTAAAAACAGAATCAGTTGATCATTGTACAGATGAGAACCGTTAACGAATTTGCCAATACTTATCATTCATCTTATAGATCAAGCTGATGTTTACTTACCAATTTATATTATGAACATGAACAATTGGAAATGGGAAGGTGCTCGTTGGTGGAAGTTTGACTTCCACACACATACTCCAGCTTCAGATGATTATGGCGCAGGGCCAAATCAGGAGAGTTTGAAAAGTCTTGAGCCAAGAGACTGGCTACTTAACTACATGCAAGCAGAGATTGACTGTGTTGCCATTACCGATCACAATAGTGGGGCGTGGATAGATAAAATAAAGAAAGAGCTTAACCAAATGAAAAAGGATTCCGTAGAAGGGTACAGACCCTTATACATTTTCCCTGGGGTAGAAATTTCGGTTCACGGTGGGATTCATCTATTAGCAATTTTAGAATGTGATAAAAACACATCAGACATAGACTCCCTATTGGGAAAGATTGACTATGACGATATAAAGGGTTCAACAAATTCAATCACAAACCTTTCATTTACTGAGGTTGTTGAAAAAATTAATTCTGTGGGGGGAATACCGATCCCTGCCCATGTAGACAAGCCCAAAGGTCTTTTTCAAAAACCAGATGCAACTACCCTAAAGAAAGTTCTTAAAGATCCCAGAATCTTCGCAATGGAGCTGGTAGATCCAGATTATGAGATGCCTCTGATCTACAAAGAGAATAAAACGGATTGGACTGTGGTTGTAGGATCTGATAGTCATCATCCCTTAGTTGGTTCACCCAATCACAAATCTGGTAATCGCTTTACTTGGATCAAGATGGGAAAACCTAGTCTTGAAGGGCTACGTTTAGCACTGCTTGACGGTCAAATGTCGGTGGCTCGATCTGATGTCCTAGTTGAGAATCCTAATGTTTATGCGAAAAATGTATTGGAATCAATTGAAGTTTCAAATGCTCGTTACCTTGGTCGGTCCAGCCCCTTCACTGCTAAATTTAATCCATGGTTAAACTCCATAATTGGTGGAAGAGGAACCGGTAAATCAACTCTGATTGAGTTGCTTCGCATCGTTCTCAGAAGAGAGGATGAAATTCCAGAGGATTTACGAGAGGATTTTGAGAAATATAAGCAGGTGTACACTAGTAGAAAGGAAGGAGGTCTTCTTACAGAAGATACTCAGATCAAAATCCTCTATCACAAAGATAATACGCGATTCCGTGTTCAGTGGAAGCCAGATGGGTCCGTTGAAGCCATTGAGGAAGAAGTATCAGGAGGTGAGTGGAAGCCTAGCCTTGGAGAGATCAGTCAACGATTTCCTGTTCGAATATACAGTCAAAAACAAATTTTTGAACTTGCAAAAAGGCCACTTGCTCTGTTGAGTATTATTGATCAAGCACCTGAGGTGAATCGTCAATCTTGGGATGAGAAATGGAAACGGGCAGAGAGTCAATTCCTTTCATTACGTACAAAGTCCAGGGAGTTGGCTACTGGGTTTTCTGAAGAATCTAGACTTAAAGGTGAGCTGGAAGATGTCAAGCGCAGGTTAAAGTTTTTTGAGGAAGATGGGTATGATGATACATTGAAGAATTTCCAGATCCTGAGAAGGCAAGACCGAAAAGTTGAAAATTGGGAAGAAAGTTGGATGAATGCTGGTGAGCAGTTACGTAAGGTTGCAGATGAAATCCTTCCCAGCTCACTTGAGGATTTTACATCAAACACCGATACATCTATTGATGCTGAATTGCAAAGTCATATCGCTACTGTGCATGAACAATTGAGTAAATTATGCACACAACTCAAGTCATTAGCCAAAGAGGCAGATAACGTTCAGTCTGAGTGGGAAAGAAATAAAGAAGGATCATCTTGGAAAGCGAAACTTCTCTCCGCAGAACAGGCTTTCCACTTATTGCAAACGAATCTTCAAAAAGAAGAAACTTCCCCATCAATCAGCTACGGTGAGCTTGTGCAACGCCGACAGGTGATTGAAGATCAGTTAAAAAAAATTGTTTCTTCAAAACAGGAAGTTGAGGATCTGGAAAATGAGATACAGAATCATCTAAAAGACATGATCACTCTGCGCAGAGAGCTCACTGAATCGCGCCGAGTTTTCCTAAAGAATGTGTTGGATGAAAATCAATATATTAAAATTAAGGTGATTCCTTACGGAGCTAAGGATGTTGCCGAGGACAAATTTCGCGAATTACTTCAAAAAGAGACACCAATTTTCTCCAAAGATATTGGCACTCCTAATGGGGAAGGGTTGCTAGGAGATCTTTTTTCTGAGGAAGATATTAGCAATGAGGCCTTTGAAAAGAATCTATTGGATTTAAAGCTGATCATAAGAGATCTTGCCAATGGCAAGAATGATAATCAAATTGTTGGCCAAAAATTTGCCAGCCATGTGTCTCGTCTTAAACCTGAATCTATTGACCGTATTGAGTCATGGTTCCCTGAGGATTCTCTTCACGTTCAATATAATGCAACTGGTGAAGGAGATAGATATCTATCCATTGAAGAGGGATCACCGGGGCAGAGAACTGCAGCACTTTTGGCGTTTCTTCTTTCATACGGAGATGAACCTCTGATTTTAGATCAACCTGAGGATGACCTTGATAACTTGCTGATCTATGATCTGATTGTGACTCAATTACGAAAGATAAAGCATAATCGTCAGATCATTGTTGTAACACATAATGCGAATATCGTTGTTAACGGAGATTCGGAAATGATCTTGGCTCTTGCTCCAATTAATGGTGAAACAAGAAAAGATTGTTATGGAAGTCTACAAAATCAAAATGTAAGAGACAAAATATGTTCAATTATGGAAGGGGGAAGAAGAGCATTTGAAGATCGATACCGCAGAATTCAACTCAAAGCCCATTATGTTCAATAATCAAGAAGAATTATTACAGCAGATACAGTTCGGAGAGAGTAGTGTGCTTGAACTGAAGTCATTGAGGTTCAAGGGGAATCAAGTTGTGGGTCCATCGCGTGATAAAATGGCGAACGAGATTGCTGCTATGGCTAATTCTAATGATGGCATTATTCTTTTAGGTGTGGATGACAAGACTCGTGATATTACTGGAATCCCGCTTAAATATTTAGATGTCGTTGATCGTTATATATATGAAATTTGTAACGATAGTATTACTCCCCCAGTAAGATATACATTTTCCTATATCCAACTCCCTGATACTTCGGGTACTATGCAGGTCGTATTTAAGATTGAGATTCCTCGTAGTCTTTTTATTCACAAGAGTCCAGAAGGTTATTTCTTTCGCCAAGGCAGTTCAGTTCGAGAAATGCCTCCAGAATTTCTCGCTCGTATGTTTCAACAGCGTAGTCAAGCTCGACTTGTTAGATTTGAAGAACAAACCGTTCCAGGGTCAAGCTTAGATAACTTAAGTAAAGATTTATGGAGGCGGTATACCACACGTTCGGATGAATTAACGGATGTTGTTCTTCTTCAACGTTCCTTATTGGCCACCAACGAAAAACGTTCCATAACCGCTTCCGTAGCAGGAATATTATTTTGTAGCAAAAATCCTGAGAATTTTCTTCCCAATGCATTCATTGAAGCTGTACGTTACAGAGGAGTAAAGCAGAGTTCTAATTTTCAGATTGATGCGAAAAGAATATGTGGCCCACTTTACCAACAAATTGAAGACGCGATGGCTTTTTTTAGAAAAAACCAGACCGTTGGCGCTGAGAAAAAACTTTATCGTGTTGAAAAACCCCAGTTCAGTGATTTGGCCGTATTTGAAGCTATAGTCAACGCAGTAGCCCATCGGGATTATTCTATCTATGGATCAAAGATCCGATTTTTCATGTTTGATGATCGTTTAGAGATTTATTCACCAGGCTCCTTACCAAATACTATTTCTGTTGACAGCATTCACCTTCGCCAATCAACGCGCAATGAATTGATTACCAGTTTACTTGCTGAGACACCAGTAGCAGAATCAATTGGTGATGTCAGAAGAGCTTACTATATGGACAAGAGGGGAGATGGAGTTCGGATCATCATAGATGAAAGCAATCGTCTCTCGGGTAAAAAGCCTGTTTATCAAGTCATTGATGATTCTGAGCTTCTGTTAACGATTTACTCAGCAAAAACAAGTTAAGGGTTTGAGATGATCAATGAAACGCAAGGTCATGTTTTCTTCAGACATAGTGTCCCACTAACTTCCTATTCACTGTCCCTATTCATCGTAATAGGCAAACTGAGCATCACACTGATAGACTCATCCTAATCAAGACTCAACAAGGCGGAAAAGGAGGTTTTAGAGTACATGGGATGCCGTCTTCGGTCGTCATTATTGACGAAAAATACACCCAGAATGACCTTATTAGACCAAAAAACAGCTAAGATGTCCGTAATTTGTGCTTCAGTCAAAGAAAAATTACTCGAAAATTGAATCAGATATATCAAAGTGAGTTAGTGATAAACCTGCGATATTCAGAGTATTGAATGATATTTTTGATTCACCAATATAGCCCATTAAATGCAAATAGGTCAGATGATAATCGGTTAATTTCGTGCTTGGAATCACGAAATTAATTATCGTTTTGAATGCCATTTACTTCTCATTTAGTCGCTTGAATTTATATTCAGTAGAACCATCAAAAACAGATGAGCCACACCACAAAAGGAAGAACCCTTATCGTGATGGCAACAATGACTATAGGAGAGTGTTTTACCCTAAGTATTTTTGGAAATTTTTGAATCTTTCAAGAAGATTAATTGGTCGCATTCGGCTTTATGACTATTTTCTCAAAAATGATAAGGCTCAGCATTACTTAAAAAGTACTCAATTAAATCCGTTAGGTCGGCAGTGAAATGGAATTTTATGATTGGTCATTAATAATTGGCATGGTTGCTATCATTGGTTTCTTATGGAAACTGTCTCAAGATATGCGAAAACTGGAATTCGGTTTGACAAAGGAGATCCGAGATTTGGGTGAGAGAGTGGCTAAGATTGAGGGAGCTCTCTTTCATGGTATTGGGTTTAAACAAGATAAACCGGTTGGAAACCTCCGTGACTGATCTATTGGTGCATCTTGATGATTCTGATTCAAGAATTTTTCCATTCTAACATTCTAGGAATGGATGGACTAGATTCTCTTTGCGACTCTTCTTTAGAATTTTGAACAGCCCTCACAATAGTAGTTCGCTTGTGTTTTAATCTACGAGGAGGTGAACCTTGAGTGCAATCAAAAAGAGAGCAGGGGGATAATTGATGCGCAGAGTGGCCAAAAAGATCTGATGATCCCCAGATATAGGATACCCATCAACCGTTAAGGCTGATTATAGAAAATAAGAGCCAAACAGATCGCATTTCTGTAAAATTTCCCGCACCGCCGTTATTTTCACTCTCTCTGTCATGGTAAGATCTTGATGGACCACGCCAGATTTGATTCCGCAAGTTCACACAGCGTCATTGATCATGACGCGGATAATATCAAAGTCACCATGGTCTACTTCTGATTGTAGATCCAAACCGCTAACGCTTTTGATTTGAGCGTACAGTAAGATTCATTGTTGGTTGATACATGGTGGCTATCAATATCAATTGAAGGCGGCTGTGGCATCAAAAGGCCAGTGAGGCCACAGCCGACTTTGCAGACGATTGCCCATAGCTAATGCAAAATGCAATAGAACAAAAAATGGTACATCTGCGCGAGTCGGCCCGCTCAAAAATACCTACCAATCCTTAAGCCTACCACGAAGTGCTAAGTTAGAGGGAGAAGTGGCAGTAACGAGCCAAGTCCGGGTAAAAAGCGAGCGCGGGCATATGTTTACTATTAACAATGTGATTCTCGGACAATTTTTTCTTCACCAACAATCTCTTGCAAGACCACAGGGAAATCTGTATGAGGAAAGCAAATCAGTTAACGAGATACGAAAATACAAAATACCAATACTACACTATAATGTTACTATGCTCTCTGATTCGGAATATAGATTGATGAGTCTCATGTATAAAATGTTCCACTAAAGTAGCAACCATGCCGATTCCCAACACCAGTTTCCTTCTTAGAAAGTCAACGAAGTAGGCATATTTAGAAACGAAAAATGTGTTTGTCTCGGAAGACACTCAGAAACGATGTTACCAGCAGAGTTCTGGGCAATTGTGTTCCACTGGCACTATATAAGGATTTATACCCTCCTCAAGCACAAGATCCTTAACTACACGAATATTAGTGAAACGCCAACCAATTCGTATCACTAAAATTGCGAGGAAAATATTCTCCAAGAAGTTGGTGATTTCAACTGTTCCGATCACAGGATTTAACTCCAACCCCATGCTTACTTGCCACTAAACCAGAATATAATTGCAGTAATTCTTATGATGCTTGATCTATATAACGGCGGACCTCGGGGACATACCAAGGCCGATCAGTAGAATGTATTTTCAGGTACTTTTTGACATCTTTCTTTCTACAGCCCTTGCTTATAAGACCTCCAAAGGTCTCCTCCAAAAACAAGGAGGCATAACCTTTCGTTTCTTCTAATATCACATTTAAACATACGCCCTCCTCAACGGCTTTTTGGGGGTTGTTTCAAATCTTGTTGAAACTTTTGGTTCCATACGTGACTGATAGGGCA
>JAPOTS010000053.1 GCA_026709065.1 Bacteroidota bacterium | reverse complement strand
TAAGCGCAATTACGAAGATTATATGGTGTATTTCCTTGATCATTACGTTTGAAAATTTTTTCATAATACTGGTCAAGATATTTTTTTATCGCCGAGTAATTTTCAACATTAATTGGGGGATGTCTGCCATTCCCATTATGGGTTGAAATTAACCAACAAGACGGATTTTTTGCGCGATAACTTTGAATATCGCCTCCCCGGAGAATGGGTTTAAGTATTTTCTCAGAGTGATGATCCTCATTAATTAATCGGGTTCTAGTCGATTCATTAACTAGAAATGCCTTGTCATAACCCGTTTTTATCCCAAAATTAGTGGAAATATCAGACCATTTACTGAGGGGGCTACCAATATTTTCCATCTTTTCTAACACTCGCCATTCGGTATCTGATAGAATTCTCCAATTATAGCCATAAGTCGTACGAGTTGTACCCCATTGAGATGTTGGTGGTGGAAAGTCTCTATCACTGGAAGTAATTTTTACAGATTGAAAATGATACTTTTCAGAGCCTCGGTGGGAATTCTTTAAAATCAAAATGCTGGTATCAACATTTGCTTCTTCAAATACATCTTTCCCCAAATCAAGTAGTTTAAGTGGAGTTATATTTGATGACGATAGTAGTTTTCTTAAATGCCTACCATAATCTACTTTAAGCCATTTGTTTGATGCTATGTAAATAAGAACACCACCATCCTCACAAATCAATTTGCATCCTAGTTCAAAGAATAACTGATAAATATCTCCCTCTCGGTCAAAGGTAGAATAACCTGAGTTACTGTATTTTTTGGCCAGATAACCCTTGCTCTTCTGAAGTTGAATGTACGGAGGATTACCTATGACAAGGTCAAATCTCTTTATACCAAACATATATTCTGGGTCAAACCAATCCGCTTTATCATTTTGATCATATGGATCCCAAGACACCAATTGATCAGCTTTGTCAGGGGGAAACCCCATTAATTTTAATTCTTCAGCAAGTGCTTTCCTTATTTTCCAGTCATAGGATTTACATTCCCATTTAGTATGAGGAGAGTTAGCATGAAAATATTTCTCTCTGTTGATTAAAAGTTTTTTCTCAAGTAATAGTTCTTCTTGACTAGTGAGTGTTTTGTTGTAATTCAGAGATAGCAGAGAGTCAGCAACAACAAATCGAGTTTCTAAATTTGGCAGTGGTTTAATTCCAAAATTGTCCAATTCTGGATCATGGTTCTGCTCAATAGCAAGAGATATGAAGAATCTTAACTTAGTAATTTGAGCCGCAATAGGTTGAACATCTACCCCATATATACAATTCTGAATCAGATATAGCTTGCGCCCAAAATCATCCGAATAATTTTCAAATATCTTACTAATTTCTATCAATTTTTCGTCTCGGTGATTTTGATTTTGCTCTAAATAGGCATCAGAGGATTTTTCGGTAGCTGCTTCCACTTGTAAACTCCGCCAAAGCGAATTATCAGGATCAATCTGACTTAAAGCATAGGTCAACTTATGCAGAATTGCCATAGGAAATGCTCCCGATCCCACCGCAGGATCTAATATTGTTAACTGGCTTATTGCTCGAACTATTTCCCTCCTTTCCTGTTGATCAAATTCTTGAATCTCACTTTCGTAATCAAAAAGCAACCTAAGTCGCTCTTCATAAAAACTATTACCATTGGTGAGATTTTGAATTTGAGATAAATTTGTAGAAAGTGAAGTAATTAGACCTTCATCAACCATATAATTCACTACCTCTCGGGGGGTATAAAAAGATCCGGTTTCTTTTCTTGCTGTATCGCTGGTTTCTGGGTTATGCGAAGCAAGTAGGTTCTCAAATACAAGTCCAAGAAGTTCAGGATCAAGGGCAACGTCAATCTCTGTTGGAGTGTTCTCTTCAACTGTAAATTTATATTGATGGAGAATGCTAAAAAGTCCTTCCTCTCCGAAAAATAAATTATCTGGAACATTGAGATGCTGGTCCTTGAATAACTCTTCATCAAATGCATTATGACTTTGCAAATAATCATCACTGAACATATCAAATCTCTTTCCATCATATCCTGACGATACGAGATCGTCAAGACATTCAAATAGCCCACCATTTATGAATGGTGTTTGTGACATCAGTGTCTCAAAACGTTCAACTTGATGAATGAGTGGCTTATACCGCCATTGGATCATTTGATTTTGAGGATCAGAACCACTGACTTGATTCCATCCTCGCTTTTCTATCGGAACATTAAGGGTTGCAAAAAAGAGGTTCTGTAACACCGCACGATAATAGTCGGACTCGCCATAATTATTAAGTAGTTTTGCCATTTCTGGTTGATTAAACCATGCTTCAGAAACAAGGCCTTTTTCCTTCATAAACCAAACAAATAAGACTCTCGTCACACAGCGAATTACTTGTTGTTGTGGAAGAGCACCCGATGGCCATGTTGCATTTTTTACAGCACGTTCATACCACTCAAACAGCGACTTATAGAATCGCTTATTTAGCGGTTTTGTGTCAAGCACAGACTCCCATTCTTTGTGAAGATGATCAAAATTTTCAATACCAGAAAATTGATCCAACGATAGACCATTTATGATATCACAATGTGCTCGATGGGGATTATTTATCCTAATATCCTTAATAAGTGTCACTTTTTCAAGAACATCCTTATCTGAATCTCTTTTGTGTGGACGACGATGAATTAGGGCAGTAGTTAAATCAGGGCTATTTGAAGTTCTGCCGTAGCGGTAAAACATAATCACTGGCATTGAGTAAAGCCGATTCACAATCCGAGTCATTTCCGCTAACTTTCCTCTGGTATATTTTTCATCTCTCAGATCAGCAGCTACAAAGACAAAGGACTTAATTCGACTCTGATCAAACTGAGTTGATGAAAAAAGATCTGAATCTTGAAGTTCATCCTCGGTATACTGACAAACAATTTCTGCCTTGATCCAGTGCTCCTGCAATAATTCAATCTCGGAATTCCGCAATCTATCTTTTCCACCCTTTAATATCTCAACTACATTGTTCTGTTCTGAATGTGGAACCCGTTCACTCTTATAACCAAGTGTATTCAGTAAACGAGAGGAACTCTCTCCTAATGATCCATCAGCAAAGCCAAGAATCGCATGGCGAATAGTTTGATCAGTTAAATTCATTATTTAAGTCTAAAATTGCAATCCATGTGATGAGTTCAAATGCTTCAGCTCCATAAGGTGCCTCAGATTGTTTAATTAATTTTGCTGATTTATTATTGAAGAGATCGATGGTTTGATCTCGGGAGAACTTTCCACGTATCTTCCTAATTGTAGCATCAAGCATTTTCTCATAATGCGACATATCACTCCCATTCTGTGTCTTTTTATCAAACGCATTTACGAGATCTTTCAGTGGCTCAGTTCTATTGAAAGCTAAATTGCGAAATAATGTCAAAATTTCCTTTGACTGATCAAATAAATACTTGACTGTCCCATCATTCATGACATACGCTAAAAAATAGGGATGCAAACGATTGGGAGTCCGTTGAGATACCGATTTTTTTTGCCTCAGACAGAAAATAACTCCAGGAGCTACCTTTTCAGATGGAGAAGATATAGAATCTGGCGGAACGACAGCACTGATTCCTAAAGGAGCTTTTTCCAATTCTTCACGTTTAGACTGAAGATACATGAGTAAATCAGCCAAGAAATCATCAAGTGTAAGATCACTTAACGAGATACTATCATCAATATCTTCAAGATCAAGACTTTCGTCACGGATTCTAGTGAGTTGTTCATTTCGAAAGTTTATTTCCAACTGCTGATTATTTTGAAATTCTTGTGATGAATTCTCATCTAGGATGTCATTTTGACCAGTAGCCGTAGCATCTACCAATGCCATCCTAGCAATGACTCGATCTTTCAAATTCAAATATTGGTCAAGATCTTCTGTCGGCCAAAAATTCACCATCCTTATCTTCTTGTTCCGGCTTCCAATTCTGTCAATTCTCCCGAATCGTTGCATAAGTCGCACTGGGTTCCAGTGGATATCATAGTTAACGACTAAGTCACAATCTTGAAGATTTTGACCTTCAGATAAACAGTCAGTAGCAATCAGTATATCAATCTGATCCAACTTGGTGTCTGCATGCTGTGCTAAGGGAGCAAACCTAGCAAGTATATCACCAAATTTTCGAATCCCGACCAAACTACTTTTATTATCATTTTCACTTCCCGTTACAATTGCAATATCAACATTTAATTCAAATTTTACCCACTCTTTTAGGCATTCATATAGATAGACCGCTGTATCAGAGAATGTCGTAAATATCAATACTTTTCGGTTAAATTCCTCTCCATTATTTAACTCAGAAATAGAAAGCTTATTTTTCAAGACTCTCTTAAGTTCAGATAGTTTTGCATCCCGTTGAGCAGAAATAGCTTTGGCCTCATCAAAAACTTTCTGAAATACAATTCGATCTCTACGAATGTCATCTCTCCATTGACGAAGATTTAATTCTGAGAATTTATAGATCCTCCCCTTTCCAACTGTAAATTCCTCATCTTCCTCGTCTTCATCTGGGATAATTGTGCCAGCATCTATTTGAGGATTCTCAAACCACCGATTAATCATTAAATCCAAATGATTCATCTTTGCAAGAATTCTTCCAATAGTAAGTGTAAATGAATGAATGGAACTCTCCAATCTCTTCAAATAGTTGGTACGCATCATTCCAACCAACCAAGTCTCTCTATCTTTTTGATTAAAGTTATACTTAGCCCTCTCTTTTTCTAATCCTGAAGTATCCAATAGATATGAGGAGGGCTGATAGATAGATAAACCAAAATTGGTAATCTGTTCATGTAAATCCTCGTAGGATAATTGTCTTTTCGTATCTGTGTGCGGATATAAATTCTCAGGAGTGTCTCTTTCAGGGAATCCTCCTATTTTCTCTAAAACCTCTGGATATGCATTCTTTATATGTCGGCGTGATCGCGCAATGGTTATAGCATCAAGAATAGCAAAAAAATCAGCACCAAGCCGTTGAATTAGCACATTCTTTATTCGGTTTTCAGCATCATCTTCAGCCCATTTTTGAAATTCCCTCTGAGCTACTTTAAAAACGCTTTGGATATCATCTATTCCCAGTGAATCACGAAATGCATCCTGCCGTTTTTCAGTAATGAGATAAATTTGATTGCGTAGATCACGTAGAGTGGTATTGACTGGAGTAGCTGAAAGCATCAGCACTTTTGTTTGACTTCCAGATTTAAGTACATCTTCTATCAAACGATTGTACCGACTCTTGGAAATCACATTACCATCTTCATCTTTTTTGTCACGCCCCTCATTCCGAAAATTATGCGATTCGTCAATAACGATCAGATCATAATTACTCCAATTAAACTCGGATAGATCAATTATTCCAGACATACCTTTTGTGCGATTCAAGTCAGTATGCGCAAGAAGTGAATAGTTAAGCCTGTCCTCAGACAGAGGGTTATTCGCATATCCAGCCGAAGATAAATACCTCTGCCAGTTTTGCTCTAATTTTTTGGGGCAAAGAACTAAAACACTGCGATTCAGAAGTTGAAAGTACTTGATCACCGCCAATGCAGTCCACGTCTTACCTAAACCTACACTATCGGCAATGATGCATCCGTTATGCATCTTTAATCGGTTGATTGCACTCACTGCCCCATCTTTCTGAAACGAATACAGTGACTTCCAAATTTTTGTATCGTAAAAATGGCTCGGAGCATTTAAACTCTCTGGATCTTCTATATCATTGCGCTTGTCTTCTAGTACATGAAATAATGTCTTGTAGTAAACGAATTCGGGCGAATAATTTTTGCCAAGTCTTCGGAGAATTTCAAGTACTTCTTGTTTTGCATCACGCGTAATTTCAGGATTATCCCACAGATCATTGAACCAATCTAATAACTGTTTTTGATCTGATTGATTATTGACTTCAAGATTTAACTCAATATTCGGATTCATTCCAAGCCCTAACCCACTTCGTGTAAAATTAGAACTACCAAGTGCTACCTTATTATCACTTCCCTCCCGTTCTAGATGATATAGCTTTCCATGTAAGAAATTACTCTGCTTAATCGTTTTGATCTCAGCCGTTTTAATGATCCATTTCTCACACGCATGAGCAATCGGCTTCTGAGACAGAACATGTTTGAGTTCAATTTCACCATCCTCTGTTAAGCGATAATCACGATTCTGATCTTCTGATGGATCAATCACCTGCAAACCGCCTGGATCACCATAAAGAAAACGTAATTGCTTGATTGAATCTAATTTATCCTTCAAATCCTGATAGGCATAGATTGTAAAGTAAGCGGACACAATTGAGAGACGAGTTTCTGAGGCAATCTCCTTGCACAGAAATTCGCCCAACTTACGATCTTGATTATCAATTATGGAATTGTCGGAGAGTATACTCATTTTGTATGATGGATCTTACCAAATTAGGAAATATTTTTAAAATCTAAAATGATTATTCAATAATCATTCATTTAACAAGGGGTTGTTGACGGATCTTAATCAAGAATTATAGAAATTTAGCTCCAGCGTGATCTTCAAAAACACTAGCATCTCTGATGTATTGAAGGACAGTTGATGGGTTACGATGTCTGGTTACTTCCATGATTTTATCCAATCTAGCATTGTGCACAGCAGCACTGGTGACGAAGCCCGCTCTTAATGAATGCCCGGAATAATCATCTGGACAAAGTCCTATTTTTTCAACATATTTTTTCACAAGCCTCGGAACTTCGCTGTGGTTCAAAGGCTTCCCCGATAAATGGCCACCTTTCTGGAATGTTTGAAATAAATATCCCTTCCTTAAATTGGTTTTTTCAATCCATGCTTTCAACCGACTTACCGCCATTATGGAACGACCATTTAATACAGCGATCATTTGTCCTACGCCCTGCTGATCTGTCTTTGATCGTCGAATTCTTAGAATCATCCGATCCTCAGAAATCATATTCGCATCTTCTACAAACAAACTACATAATTCAGACCGTCTCAAAGCAGCTGCAAATCCCAGAGCGAGCATTGCAGCATCACGCATTCCAAATATTGAATCTGGACATCTACTCAGCATAGAACTAATCTCATATTCCCGGAGTGCTTTCACACGCCGAGGTGAATCATTTCGTATTCTGGAGAGTCCCCCTAGTACATCGGACACCTGAATCGATAAAGCTGGAGATTCCACATTCATCTCATTAAAATACCTATTCAGTGCACTCCTATACAATTTAAGTGTACCAGTTGATAATGTTTTATTTTTATTTCTGGCCTTCTGCGATGATAACCAAACAAAGAATTTTACTATATCAGCAGCAGATGCTTTTTCTGGCTCAATGCCTTCAATAACACAGAATTGAAGAAATCTCTTCCATGCCTTAATGTAAGCCAATCGAGTGTTATCCGAATAAGCAGCTTTCCGATATTTTTCCGCAGAATCAATTATTGAATCTTTCATCTCTATTACATCAAATTAAAATTTAGCATTCAAATGACTATCAATTTATGTGACATTAAACGAATTACAATTGAATGTCGCTCAAAATGTGTTGGTAAATATCGCTATTTTTATTATCTTTGGAATAATGAAAAAAATCAAGTCACGTAGTTCAAGTTCATCTAGTAATGATACCCAAGTGCCTGTTGATCATCAAGGCACCAATGGTCACCACTCAGCAAATGATTTGCAACCCTCGTTGCTGATCACCGATGAAAGTTGCTATGGGGAAGGATTTGATGTAGAACCCGTTACTCTGGATGATTTTGATTCTAAAACGCTTCTCAAGGTGTTGCGCCTCATGCATACCGCGCGGTTATTAGATGTCAAAATGCTCGCCTTACTCAAACAGGGGAAAGGATTCTTTCATATCGGTTGCAGTGGACATGAAGCGACTCAAACCGCTATCGGACTACTGAGCAAACCCGCTCATGACTGGTTTTGCCCTTATTATCGTGACCTATCTCTCGTTCTCACTCTCGGGCAAACCATCGAAGAAACAATTCATGATCACTTAGCAAAACCTGAAGGAATTAATTCAGGGGGACGCCAAATGCCCTCACACTTTGGGGCCCGCGACAAAAATATCTTTACAGTATCTTCTTCAGTCGGATCACAATATCTCCCCGCACTCGGCCTTGCTATGGCTTCCATGAAACGAGGAACTGATGCATATACTCTATGCTCTGCCGGAGACGGTGCAACCTCTCAAGGAGCATTTCATGAAGCCCTCAACTGGTCAACTTTAAGTAAAGCACCCGTACTGTATCTGATTCAAGATAATAAATATGCCATCAGCGTTCCAGTAGAAGATCAAACTGCTGGTGGAACCCCTTACAAGTTGGCTGGTGGGTATGAAGGCCTCGCCCGTTATCGTGTGGATGGAACAGACTTCTTTAAAGTCTATTCCGTCGTTAAAGCTGCTATCTCTCATTTACGTGCAGGAAATGGACCTGTCTGTCTCGTCTCTGATGTCGTCCGCCTATTGCCTCACTCGTCATCAGATAACCACTTGAAATATCGTAGCGAAGAGGAACTGATTCAAGATCAGATGGCAGACCCAATTACTCGATTTGAACATCAACTCACCGAAGCAGGAATCGTTACAGCTTCACAATCAGAGAAGATTCAGAAAGAAATCAAAGATGAAATTAACGAAACCATCCTCAAGGTTGAAAAACTTGCCGACCCAGATCCACGCACCGCTGTTTCCCATGTTTTCTACGAAGGGGATCTTCATCTTGAATATGGATTAGACGAACCCGAAGGAGAACCCATCGTCATGGTTGATGCAATCAATCATGCCCTTCACGAAGAAATGGAGCGCGATGAGTCAATTCTCGTCTATGGCGAAGATGTAGCAGGTGAAAAAGGTGGAGTATTCACCGCGACACGAGGCCTCACTGAAAAATTCGGCATTGAACGCTGCTTTAATTCCCCACTGGCCGAAGCATCTATCATTGGAACCGCTACCGGCCTTAGCGCATCTGGATTTAAGCCCGTCGTAGAAATCCAATTTGCCGACTACATCTGGCCTGGAATGCAACACCTTCGTAATCAAGTTGCATCTCTGCGCTACCGATCCAATAATGCATGGTCTTGTCCTATGGTGATTCGCGTGCCATGCGGAGGATATATCCATGGCGGTCTATGTCACTCTCAAAATATTGAGACTATTTTTGCTCACACACCTGGATTCAGAGTTGTCATGCCTTCCTCAGCCGCTGATGCCAAAGGATTGTTAAAAACTGCAATTCGTTGTCATGATCCAGTTTTATTTCTTGAGCACAAAGCACTCTATCGAGCAGCAAGTGCAAGAGTTGCTGAACCCGGAAAAGACTACCTCGTCCCATTTGGAAAAGCTAAAATTCTTCGCGAAGGAACAGATCTAACGATCGTTACCTACGGGTTTTTAGTTCATAAATGCCTATCTGTTGCTAGACAAATTTCTCGTGAAAATCAAGTCTCCGTTGAAGTGATTGATTTGCGATCACTTATGCCCCTAGACTCTGAAGCAATTCTTACCTCACTACAAAAGACACATCGTATTTTAATCGCCCATGAAGATCATGAATTCTTGGGATTTGGTGGAGAGATCGCTGCACAAATATCCGACCTTGGGTTTGAGCACCTTGATGCGCCCATACGCAGAGTCGCGAGTAAATTTTCGTTTGTCCCCTATGCAGCTCCACTGGAAAAAGAAGTCCTCCCCCAAGAAAACGATATTTTAGAAGCCGCCCGGTGGTTGGCTAATTGGTAGAGAATTTTACTACACTACAAAGTAGTCCACTTACTTAATAATATTTAAGTACCGACGCTTACCGACCTTTACCGTAAATGGAGCAGATTCCGGAATATTAATCTCCATTCGAGGATCAAGCACCTTATCACCGTTAATGCTTACGCCCCCCTGCTCCACTAAACGGCGTGCAGCTCCGTTGGAAGAGGTCAATCCAGCCATTGTTAAAAGGGTAAGTAGCCCAATTGCACCATCAACCTCTGGCTTATATGACGGAATGTCATCTGGAACTTGCTTATGAATCACGGTGCGTTCAAAATACTCACGAGCCTCTTCCGCTTTATTTGCGCCATGATAGAGTCTCGTAATGGACAGGGCCAGCCTGTGCTTTGCATCACGAGGGTTTTCGGATGACAATCGTTGCAACATGGGAAGATCAGTGGTAGCTTCGTCACTAGCAAGCTCAAAGTAGCGATAAATTAATGAATCTGGAATTGAGAGGACTTTCCCATACATGGTCTCAGCAGATTCTGTGAGTCCAATATAATTATCAAGTGATTTAGACATTTTTTCTTTTCCATCAAGACCTTCAAGAATGGGAAGCGTAATACATACCTGAGGAGATTGGCCAACACTCTTTTGAAGAGTACGCCCCATGAGCAGATTGAACTTCTGATCCGTTCCACCTAACTCAATGTCCGCATTGATCTCAACAGAATCCTGCGCCTGAGCCAATGGGTATAGAAATTCATGAATACCGATGGGATCGCCTTTCTGATAGCGTCCTGCAAAATCATCCCGCTCCAACATCCGAGCGACTGTTGACTTACCAGCCAACAGAACAACATCTTGAAACGATAATTGACCCAGCCATTCGGAATTATATACAATTCGGATCCGCTGAGGAGCAAGAATTCTTGAAGCCTGCTGAAAATACGTTTCACCATTACGGCGGGTTTCCTCCAATGTAAGTGCTGGACGCATTTTTGAACGCCCACTTGCATCTCCAATCATTCCTGTAAAGTCACCCACAATTAAAACAATTTCATGCCCAAAATCTTGGAATTGCCTCAACTTCCTGAGGACGACTGCATGCCCGAGATGGAGGTCAGGACGACTCGGATCACACCCTAATTTTATCGTGAGAGGTGTGTTTGTTTCCTCTGCGTGAAGGAGCTTTGTCCTTAACTCATTCTCTGGTATAATCTCTTCTACCCCTCGCTTGAGATGGAGAATCTGATGTTCAACTGGCGGGAAATTCATTTAATATTGCTTCATGGTTCGTTCAAGTTGACGCTTTGTATCCCTCTCTGCTATATCTGCACGTTTATCATAAAGTTTCTTTCCACGAGCAATCCCTATTTCTACTTTGATTTTTCCATGATTAAGATAAAGCCGAAGAGGTATTAATGTATTCCCTTTTTGATCAACTGCTTTTTGTAATCGTGAAATCTCTTTACGATGGAGTAATAGTTTTCGGGGCCGAAGCGGATCATGATTATTGAGGTTTCCATGACTATAATGTGATATATGAGCGTCCACCAGATGGATCTCCTGATTCTCAATTTTGCACCATGCTTCAGCAAGACTTGCTCGACCGTCACGAATCGATTTTACTTCGGTTCCAAGTAACACCATTCCTGCTTCAATCGTATCCAAAATTTCATAATTGCGCCTAGCCTTCCGATTACTGACAAAAACTTTATCTGACTTACCCATATCTACAGGTGATCTGATTCTAAATCCTGCCCCCACCAAGGTTGTTGCTGCCTATTCTCTGGGGTAAAGATAGAAAATGCGGGAAGCTCTTCGGTTAAGCCATAATAATACATAAAATCGCGAATTGCCGTAATTCCAGCAATCGCTACATCATCCAAACGCAGTCGTAGGCTTTCGCGAAAAAAATTATTCGTTGGCATTGATAATGACGCTTCCCAACCATGTGCAGTGACCTCAGCTTCATGTGTTAGCTGATTTAATAGGTCGGTCATTGCATCGGTTCCATTTCCATTTAAGCAACAGTATACCCCCCATACCATAGGATATTGCGACAATTCAAACCATTCCTGCCCTATATCAAGTGTATCATTTGAATCTAAATCAAATTGAACAGAATCTTCTAACAGAAGCTGTACATCCGCACTTTGCCGTGTTACGATCTTGACATCTCTACCATAGTGCTCTTTGAGAATGACACGTGCCATAAATTCCTCCAGTACCTGATCTGGTGAAGACTGTAAAGTTTTCGCTTGATACAGATCTGAATGAATATGAATCTGTGCAAATGGATACCTCCAAGAGGATACAGCACCCCCGGGTATGATATCTAATTCATCTGAAGCGTTCAACGCCACTGTGATGGGTAGCAGAGCAAGATCAACCTGATTTTGATACAGGAGATCTTTGCAACGGGAAGCATCAAGTCGTTCAGAGTCAATCCCTAACGAGTCAGCTGCAACCTGAAGACATTCAGTTGGTGGAAAGTTCCAGAACGCCAGTTGCATCACATGTGTTAGGAATCCCGCATGCGCTCCTTAATCCGAGCTGCCTTGCCTCGTAGATCACGCAAGTAGAACAACTTGGCCCGCCGCACCTTTCCCTGACGTTTGACCTCCAGCTTTGCAATTCTTGGAGAATGGAATGGGAATACGCGCTCAACCCCTACCCCACTGGAAATCTTCCGAACCATAAAGGTCTTATTTGTACCAGATCCACGGATGGCAATGACTGCACCTTGAAAAATCTGAATGCGTTCCTTATCTCCTTCAGTGACTCGGAGGTGAACCGAGACGGTATCACCAGCTTCAAAATCTGGCAACGGATCGCTACGTAACTGTGTAGCTTCTACAATTTTGAGAAGATCTTTAGCCATCGTTTTATTTAATAATGTGATATTCGGTTTTAAGCATGTGCGACGTATTGTTTCCAGAGATCCGGGCGTCGCTCCCGGGTACGCTGTTGCCGAATTTCATCACGCCATTCAGCAATTTTTAAATGATTTCCGCTTTGAAGCACCTCAGGAACATCAAGTCCTCTATACGAAGCAGGACGCGTATAAGTCGGTGCCCCCAGTAATCCATCCTGAAACGAATCCTCTAACGCAGACTGTGTATCTCCAAGGACTTTTGGAATGAGTCGGAGAACTGCATCAATCAAGAGCAACGCTGGAATCTCCCCTCCACTGAGAACAAAATCCCCTATAGATACCTCTCTGGTAATTAGAGTATCCCTGACCCGATGATCTACTCCTTTATAGTGACCAGAAAGTAAGACTAAGTGATTTTTTAGGGAAAGGGAATTAGCGATTGACTGGGTAAACAACTCCCCATCTGGGGTGAGATAGATTACTTCATCAACTGATGACCCTAACGACTCCACACACCGGAAAATGGGTTCAGGCTTGAGTACCATCCCTGAGCCGCCCCCATAAGGATAGTCATCTATTTGACAATGATCGTCTTCTGAGTAGGTTCTTAGGTCATGAATATGAAGCGTAGCTTCATCGTTAATCCGACGAAAGACGGTGAGGTCTAAAGCATTCCTAAGTTGATCAGGCACAGCTGTCAATAGATCAATTCGCATCACAGTTAGCTAATGAGTCCCTCAATACAACGGATGATCATTTGGCGCTGATTGATATCGGTAGATACAATAAATTCTGGAACAGCTGGTACCAATGTTTCACTACTATCTGGGCGATCAATCACATAAAGCGGATGTGCTTGTGTCTCCAAGACATCTTTAAGTGTGCCCACAGAATCACCCTCTTCGCTTACTACTTGAACACCAATCAAATCATGCATATAGTATTCCCCGTCTTCCAAGGGGGGAAGATCATCAATATGCCCATATACCTTAGGTTTTCCTATTCTTTGAGCATCATCTAAGCTGTCAATACCAGCTATATGCATTAATACTGTAATTCCACGTTTTGAGGTTTGTAATCTGGCACTATCAATTAAATAGGACTTAGCTGTCTCAGGAGAAGATCCCAGCCAAATTCTTTTTAAGTTGCAAACCCTGCTTGGATCATCACTTTCAGGAATGATCTTACACTCACCCTTCAATCCATGAGGCCTAGTGATGCGTCCAATTAAGAGCAGGTTTTCTGTTAAAGAAGTACTCATCATGCATGTGCAGTCATGATAAACTAAGATTTTCAGGTTACGACTTATCAGAATTTTGTACTTCTTCCTCGGCAGAATCTTCAGTTTGAACCCCAGCCGTATCATCTACAGATTCTTCATTAGACTCGGCAGATACAACCTCAGCAGAATCATCCATAACTTCCTCGTTAGAAGCTTCGGTAGGTTGCTCTTCGGTTCCCTCGTCAGTCGGATTCTGCTCAGCGGTCTGATTCAATTGATCAGCTCCTGCCTTCGCTTCTTTACGTGCCTTTTCTTCAGCTGCTTTGGCAACAGCCTTTTTGCGCTTTTCAATGAGTTCTGCCTCACGCTTCTCGGCTTCCTTTACCTCAACCTCCATCGCACTATTGCGACGATCAGATACGGTGAGCTTGGATTGAGATGTGAGTTTTTCAATTCGATACTTTTGATGCGCAGACACGGCCTCTTCAATGGCCTCACTCTCTAGACCTTTTCTCTCTAAATGTAGCCCTAATAGAATACCATCTCGACTCAGCAGGCTACGAACGGTATCGGTAGGCTGAGCCCCTTCTTTAAGCCAATATTTGATTCGGTCACTCTTGAGCTCAATACGTGCTGGCTCTTCCAAGGGGAAATATCGCCCCAAATCTTCAATGAACTTACCATCTCTGGGAGCTCGTGAGTCAGCTGCGACAACTGCCCAAATCGGCTTTTTCTTTCGCCCCATACGACGTAATCTAATTTTAACTGCCACCTTTCTAAATGTTTTGTTTGATTAATAACTATCGCATATTCCGAAGAAGTGCGGACAAATCTACCTGCTTACCTTGACTCATTTTCGACTGAAATCCCTTCAGCATTTTACGCATTTTCTTAAAATTTGTTAAGAGTTCGTTCAAATCCCGAACTTGATGGCCACTCCCTGCGGCAATGCGACGCTTTCGTTGACCATTGAGTCGGTCAGGATTTTTGCGCTCCCAGGGAGTCATACTAAGAATCAAAGTTTCTGCTTTTATGAAACTTTCATCTGGAGATGCTTGGGCTCTTAATTGATTAGACATTCCTGGAATCATTCCAAGCAAATCTGTCATTGAACCCATCGTTTTGATCTTTTGCATTTGATCTAAAAAATCTTCCAGATCAAAGGATTCTTTTTGGATCTTGCGAAGGTATGCCTCTGACTGCTCATCATCAAACTCCTGTTGTGCTTTCTCTACAAGGGTGACCACATCTCCCATCCCCAGAATACGACGTGCGATTCTGTCTGGATGAAAGAGTGTCAATTGATCAATTTTTTCACCCGTAGATGCGAATTTGATTGGCTTAGAAACGACTGAACGAATGGATAATGCGGCACCCCCACGAGTATCACCGTCAAGTTTCGTCAACACCACACCATCAAAATTGAGCTTGGAATGGAATTCTTGTGCGGTATTAACAGCATCTTGTCCAGTCATACTGTCAACCACAAATAAAATCTCTGACGGCTGGACTATCTGTTTTATTTCAGCAACTTCTGCCATCATGCGTTCATCCACATGTAACCGGCCCGCAGTGTCAATGATGACCGTATCACGGGCCTGTTTGCGGGCATAGGTGATCGCTTCCTTAGCAACGCGAGGTGCATCTTGGACAACGCTTCCATCTTCAGATGTTATGCTGAACACAGGTACATTGATCTCTTGACCGAGTTTTTTTAGCTGATCTACAGCTGCTGGGCGGTAAACATCAGCCGCGGCTAATACTGGAACGCGCCCCTGAGACTGCAGATGAAGTGCAAGTTTAGCACTAAATGTGGTCTTTCCCGAACCCTGTAAACCAGCAATGAGAATCACCGCGGGTGGTGGATCACTAGCGAGATTGATTTCGGAGGCATCTCCGCCCAATAGATGAATAATCTCATCTAAAACAATTTTCACGATTTGTTGCCCAGGTGCAATAGATTGCAAGACAACATCACCAAGGACTTTCTCTTTGACTCGATTCGTAAAATCTCGTGCGACTTGATAATTAACATCCGCCTCAAGGAGTGCACGACGAATATCGCGCATTGACTCTGCAATGTTGACTTCGTTAATGCGTCCTTGCCCAGAAAGGCGCTTTATCGCGCCATTTAGCCTTTGGGAGAGACTTTCAAACATCCTTTATTTTGATTCAGAATTACGAATTTAGTCAAAACAGCATAGTTATACTCATTCAAAGATAACTTTGATCACACGAGCAAAAAAATGTTTTCATGTCATTGAATGATACGTGATCCATTTTGACAATATATCTTTCCGACCCTGCTATCTATAGTTCAAGTCCATGAGTATATCTGAAGGTTCTACACATTAATCTTCCTATCAACATTGGACGAGTAGCACTTTAACAATGCTCCTCCGAAGTGCTACTGATGAGATGTATCTACCACATCTCTCACTCAGCTACCTCCAACCTTTCATCCTCATAGAGAGGGTAACTTCAGCTCTAACTAAATACAATCGAAAAGCAGGGCATAGACGTGGTATATCTATCAGTACGAAGGTGTGCAATTCGCCTACATTTTCACGAAAATATAGTCCGTGTAGTCACATTTTTAGACAAAATAATGAGGTTTTTCCCTATAAATTCTAATTATCTTGTCCAATGATTTCCAAATCTCAGATAGATGTCAGTTTTAGACGAATCGGAGAGTGAGATCAATAAGGTGGGTTTAGTATTAATTCCCAAACAAATTGGTGAAATGAACCCGTATTTACAGTTTCATCACCTGAGGCTGAGCTACCACACTCTTAGAGAAACTCATTTTGATGTCCAATCATTGGGGGCATCTTTCTTCTGAGCTTGATAAATCCACGAGAAATCTTCCAGGTGCATCCCCGTCAACCTTCGCATGACATACCCGCTCAATATCTTCAATTGATACTGTACCCATAAATAGTTGATTGATCTCTTGCGGGGGTATAAGATCTTGTAATCGTTTCCAAGCTACAATCCTATCGCTTCGTTGCGCGGTATTAGAATCAATCCCCACAAGAGTAACCCCTCTCAGAATGAAAGGATATACAGTAGTGAGCAGTTCTGCACCACCTACATTCCCTGACGCAGCGACACATCCATGTCGTTTTACTTGAGACAAAGCACCAGAAAGTGTCGCCCCTCCAACTGTATCTATTACTCCTTCATAGATGCCATGGTCTAATGGACGAGATGGTTCAATTCTATCAATGGTTTCCACTGCACCTAATCCCATAATTTTTTGCCTCAAATGAGAACTCTGGCATGATGCAATAACGCTATATCCTAAGCTTGCAAGGAGTTTTATGGCGATCATCCCAACACCCCCCGATGCCCCCGTAACGAGGACCTTACCTTCGCGAATATGATGCTCTTCCAATGCCTTGACGCTAAGCATAGCCGTCATTCCAGCCGTACCCAATATCATTGATTGACGCGTACTCATTCCATCTGGAAGTTTCATCAAGTATTCTGAACTGACTCTCTGCCTTTGTGAAAATCCACCATCAAAAGATTCACCAAGCCCACCCCCTGTTAATACGACACGATCCCCCGATTGAAAGTTAGTGGATTCAGATTTAATGATCGTTCCAGCTAAATCAATCCCTGGTACAAACGGAAAAGGAGCACGGACTATCTTACCCCTTCCCGTAACCGCTAAGGCATCTTTATAGTTGATCCCAGAATATTCAACTGAGACCTCGATGGGCCGCTGATCATATGTCAGCTCATCAAATTGCTCAACAGAACATTGACCTGGGGCAGTTAAGACTAAAGATTTGAACATTTTATGCAACTTAGTTGATTAACACAATAGGAACTATCTTCATAGACATTCTGATCCATGCGTTCGGTTAAGGTCAAGAATTCTCTCTATCACTTCTACTTCATGTTAGGGCTCATAGTAAGTCTGTTGATTGTAACGCTATGTTTCAACCTTCCAATTCATTTTACGGGGTTTTCTCAGCTTTGGCAACCTTACCCTACAATTACAGGATCGGGTTCAGGTGGAGAATACGCAGTGATGCATCTCTCTACTACTCATTCTCAATTATCTTCACTCCCTGCTGGTCATTCATCGGATATTATCATCCCTGTTGTAGAAGAAACCGCCTCTGACTCAATGCAAGAGAGTTCCCAATCTATGATTTCTGAGACCCAAGCAGTCCCAATCCTTGACTACGCCGAAACAATGCCTGAAATACAAGGTGGTTTGAGAGCATATTATATTCTGATTGATTATCCAGAAGAAGCTGTTAATCAAGGCATTGAGGGCAAACTTTCTCTGACATTTACTGTAAATCCGAACGGAACAGTTACAGATATTATCGTATCCGAACCACTGCATGCCTTACTTGATTCAGCTGCTGTACAAGCGCTTCGTAGAACGCGGTTTATCCCGGGTCAACATCTTGGCGAATCTGCAAGAATCCGTATGAGACTACCTGTTCGCTTTGAACTCGTTAATCCAGTAGATTCAACTCTCACAGAATCATTATCGTCTGAAAAGGCTTCGTAACAGAGCTCGTACGAATCCTCGTAGCATCCGTATAACCATTCTGCCCAATGTAGTTCCTAAAGACATGGCACTATTTTAAGGGTAAATATATGAGGCACCAAAGCCCAGTGGAATCCCTAGCACCCAATAGAGAATCAGGAATGCAGACCACGCAACCAAAAATGTGATTGAATAGGGAATCATGATGGATGTGAGAGTGCCAATTCCAGTTTTCTTTACGTATTTCTGGCAGTAAACAACAACTAAGGGGAAATATGGCATCAAAGGAGTAATGATATTTGAAGAGGAATCTCCCACCCGATATGCGGCCTGAGTCAAATCAGGAGAAATTCCCACCTGCATCAACATAGGAACAAAGATTGGGGCCAATAATGCCCATTTCGCAGATGCAGATCCCACAAAGAGATTTACGAATGCTGTAAGCAAGATAATTCCAACTATGGTCACTGATCCAGGAAGAGCCAGCGATTCAAGTATCCCAGCACCCTGAAGTGCAAGGAGTGCTCCAATATTGGAAGATCCAAATGCGTGCACAAACAATGCGCAAAAAAATGCCATCACAATATAATAAGCCATCCCACTCATTGACTTGGTCATCGCATCAACCATGTCTTTTGATCTGTGAAAGACTTTTGCAACATATCCATAGACCACTCCAGGTACCAGAAATAATAAAAAAATGAGTGGCACAATTGATTGCATAATCGGAGCCTGAAAAGAGTTCAGAGATCCATTCGCATCTCTAAACGGGGAATTGACGGGCATTAATGCTATGATGAGTCCGGTAATTCCTAACAGGATGACGGACGTTGCCCACCAAAAAGCCCTTGATTCCCGTTTACTTATCACATCCATCCCTTCAGTATCGTCTGAATCCTCATCAACAGGTGTGTTTTTTTGTAGTCGAGGTTCTATCAAGCGGTCTGTGACATACCACCCAAGGGCAATGATCAGACCACTTGATGCCATTGTGAAAAAATAATTACACAGTGGATTGATCAATACCGCCGCATCAAGTATCTGAGCTGCGGGTTGCGTGAATCCTTGCAATAGTGGATCAAGTGCAGATGGAAGCGGATTAGCACTAAACCCTCCAGATACCCCTGCAAATGCGGCTGCAATTCCAGCCAGTGGATGGCGACCAGCTGCATGAAAAATCACTCCCCCCAGCGGAATGACTAAAACATACCCAGCATCTACCGCACTATGGCTTAATAGTCCAACTAAAATGACAACCGGCGTGAGAAGTGCAAAAGATGTCTTTGAAAGCAGTAGTTTAATTCCCGTATTAAAATATCCTGCCTCATCGGCGACACCTACGCCCAACATTGCAACAAGGACGACCCCAAGCGGAGCGAAGCCCGTGAAGATCGAAACCATTTGGCTCAAAAACTCGGTAAATGCACTTCCAGTCAGCAAATTATTGATGACCAGCGGGGCTTCGGTTCTTGGATCAATGATTGAAGAAAATGTAAAACTTGATAACAATGCACTGAGAACCCAGACCACAATCATCAGCAATAAAAAGAGCATTGAAGGATCTGGTAGTTTATTGCCTACCACCTCAATCCCTTGTAGGCACCGATCAAGAAAGCTTTTCTTTTCAATATTATCAGTTTGATTCATCTGTTGTATATACTCATCATGAAAGACGCTTCAATGGTTGATCTTTTGAAGAGCTGACTCACTGAAATTTAGTAAAAATTTATTAGGATTACTTGAATGACTATGCAAAAACCTTCTCTCTTCGGTAATGAAGTCATCTCTGCAGTCGGATATAACATTCAATAAAACTATTTTAATCGTCCATTTAATTGAATCATTGCAAGTAAGTGTTGCCCAAATTGTAGTGTATTCTAATTGACCGTTTGTGTGTGAATGAATCACTACAATAGAGCCAGCAAAGGGATCACACATGATGTATAGTTTTGATTTTCAGAGGCAATTAAAACCTTTCCAAAAGAGAATCTATTCATCAGAGAACTGAAGGCCTCTACCGAGAGCTGAGCATACTGCATCGGCCTCAATAGTATTGATGTGGTTAACTGACAAATTGAGGATGGAAATCATCAAATCAGACAGTGCTTAGCAATATCAATTAGGTCATATCTACGTGATAGAAATTAACCAACAGACCAATAAAGAGATTTTCCAGCAACCTGCTTGATCTCACAAGCTTGTAAATGGTATTGAGCTTTAGTAGTCTAAAATAAGATCTGTTACGATAATGACGGAATGTTACTCTATGACACTAATTACGGACGCATTATTGAAGTGAATGATTCAGATTCACGGTGCTGGCTCTCTGTGAAAGTTTAACGAATGGTAGCCAAGAAATAAAACAAAGAACTAAAGCTACGCCTAAGGCAATGAAAATATACCATGGCCAGGGACCTAATAAATCTAAAATTGATCCATGGGGAGGCTTCTCCATCAAATACATATAATTGACCCCACTAAAATAATTGAAAATCATCATTAGCCCACAATACCCCAGAATCCATAACATTGAATAGATGATACTAATCCTACGTGGATATATGCCCCAAACAGACACGAGATAGATGATAAATAGAATGAGCCCCGAATGAACAATCCAATATGTGAAATAGAGAACACTAGGAAAGGAGCTACTGAGATTGGGTGTAATCACGCCCTGAAGCGTCCCTACGGTAATAATAAAATAACATACCTCTACCAGATGCCTTGGACGATACTTCCAGAAAAAAAATGGTAGCATCACTGAAAGAAAGTTACATAAATTGAGAGGGATATTTTTCTGCCAATCAAAGACTCCAGTTGATACCCTAAATATAAATGCGGTGGTAATTGCAGAAAATATGATGATTGACATCCATCGTAAAATCAGCTCCTGAGAATGTCGATCTAATTTCCTGCGAGCGTAGATCGGAAGCACAATACATAGAATGACTGTGACGGCTATAATCAAAAAATGCTCTGCACTGAAAAATTGAATCCCCGTAGTTTCAGTCATCAGCGAATGATCTTTGAATCATATAAATAAAAACTCGTTCAACCACATTTTTAATTTTTTTCAGCCTCTCTTCATAAGTAAGCATTTTGAGCGTTTCCATCTTAAGGCAAATTTATTTTGAATTGAGCTTTTGGCATCCACTAGGTTTTGATTTAATTAATTGGTAAAAGGTCATATAGATCCCGTCTTTTAATGAATTATATTCAGTGTTCAGTCTATGAGACATAGGTATAATTATCTGACTAAATTGATTGGTTTTCTGACAGGTGCCCCTGCAAGGCAAGTAAACTGCACCAAGCAACAGGAAGAAATCTTCTATCTCGGAACCCAAGAGAGTACAATAAACCAATTACTTATCAAACCATCATCAATGTGCTTACTAATATACAAAAAGTGGATGATTTTAAGATAAATAGCCTCACATAGTCCACTGAATCAGTAACCAAGGCTTGATCTCTCCTATTGCTCAGAACTAGACAATTAAGAGACATCTTAGTTATTACCATGCAGATTAAATCTCTGATTACATGATATTAAATTATACTGACCAGACCTTTGCAACTCTGTGTTGAGCTTATGGTCAACTTTCTGGCTCCCGAAAATACTTTACATCAAATCAAAAGATATATAGGCAATAATGACCACTGAAACTAGATCATGTGACGTTGTGATCGTTGGTGCAGGAGCAGCGGGAATTGGATTTGGGGTGACTCTGCGCCACCTAGAATTTGATAATTTTGTGATCCTTGACCGCGAAGCTGTGGGAGCCTCATTCCTTCGTTGGCCTCGGCAGATGCGATTCATTACACCCTCATTCAATAGTAACCAGTTCGGCACTCTTGACCTCAATGCCGTCTGTCTTGACACCTCTCCCGCCTACTCACTTGGAGTTGAACACCCAACCGGGAGAGAATATGCCAAATACCTTGAAGGGGTCTCTTCATATTTTGAATTGCCCGTCATGACAGGCACTGATGTTCTATCGGTTGAAAAAAATACCCTCCCTTATCGATTTCGGTTAAAAACTAGCCGTGGAGACTTCCTTGCACGGTTCGTCGTGTGGGCGGGCGGTGAAATGCAATACCCAAAGATCAATGGCTTACCGGGCGCAGAACATTGTCTTCACAATTCCAAAGTAAAATCATGGAAAGATCTCAATGGCGCAGAGAGGTGCATTATTGGCGGTGGAGAGAGCGGCATTGATGCCGCAATTGAACTCGCTAACGCTGATCATCGCGTTATTGTATTTGATCGTGAAGAACCCTGGAACGAAACAGGATCCGATCCTAGCCGACTCTTATCTCCCTTTACACATTTACGTCTACAAAAAGCCCTTAACTCAGAGCGCGTGGCACTCTACGGAAACTGCACTGTCAAGAGTGTCAATCGTAACGACAGGAACTATCAACTCACCCTTGATGATGGTGCTGTGGTCGACTGCGCTGAGCAACCAATCTTAGCCTCTGGATTCGTCGGCTCTGCATCCCTCATTGAGTCATTATTCACATGGCGGGATGATGGATTTCCTGTACTCACAGAAAATGATGAGTCTGAAAAAACCAAAGGGCTTTTTCTTATCGGCCCTCAAGTGTGTCAAGATGATCTCATCTTCTGTTTCATATATAAATTCCGGCAACGCTTTGCCGTAGTGGCCAATCAAATTGCTAAACATCTACGGCTGGACACCGAACCTCTGGAGTGGTATCGCCAGAACGGAATGTATCTTGAAGACCTGTCATGCTGTGGTGATGCCTGTGCGTGCTAAAAGCTTCAAATGCTCCCGATTCCAACTCGCACAGCATCTAAAATCCAGATGAAACATTCGTGAATCCCTATAACGTCACATCGCAGAAGAATTTACTTATTTGTGTAATGCGATTACGAAGTCTGAACACCTATCCAAGTCTGAAAAGAAATCCCATGAAATTAATTTCTTTCATGATCATTAACGAAATTCTCATCATAGACAAACAGTGTGTTGATGGAATTGATAAACTGGAATCAAGTGTTTCTATTGCCCCCTCTGGTCATCACGTTAGTCCGTGCTTTTCAGCAGTTGAATCAGTATTTCATGATGAAGTGCTCATCGGAATATTTTCAATCGATCTGCACAGAAATTTCAAAAATGCGATAGATGCCGCATCGTTAATCACCCCTACACTCACTTTATCTGCAGATGGGTTACAATACAGTTGAACGACATCAAGACTGCATTAATTCTGAGATCAGATGTCTCGACCTCGTTTATTAGCTCTCCAACGCTCCCCACTGGGGCCATTATGGGCACTGCTATTGATGTTAACTCCCGCATGGATAGCGGTAGCCTCAGCCCTATATCTCTCTGGAGAAATTGATCTATGGTTTCGTGACTGGAGTGAACCACTCGTTGAGTTGCTTCGGTCTTGGCCCCAGCCATTTGCAGAGATCTTCGCAGGCGACTATGGTTTTATTACAATGGGACCGCTCCTACTCGTTTGGGCGACTCCCGTCGTCGTAATCCACTCATTGCTGATGAGTATGTATAAAGTAAGCGGATTCCTTAACCACCTAACAACTGCCATGAGTCCATGGCTGAGGCCTTTCGGAATTACAGGCCAAGAATTAGCTCGAGTTGTCATGGGATTCGGATGTAATGTACCTGCTGTTATTGGCACAAAATCTTCACCTGCCTGCTACCGTGGTTCATGTGTTTCTGCCATCACTTTCGGATCAGCATGCTCTTATCAATTGGGCGCTACGCTGGCTGTATTCGCAGTAGCGGGGAGACCAGAATTAGTCATCACATACCTCCTGTATCTAGCTGCTACAACTCTCGCTTTCGTACGCCTTATTACGCGGCCATCGGGGCGTTATCCTCTTAATGTACTCACATCTAATCAATTGGATCTCCTGAATTGGCCGCACCCTAGAGAAATCTGGCAGGAAGCTCAAAGCGTGATTATTGAGTTCTTAAAAAGAGCCTTGCCCATATTTTTGTTGATGACAGCCGCGGTCTCTATATTACAATGGTTAGGTGCACTGCAAGCTGCTTCAGTAGTCATTGAACCTACAATGGCCATCTTTAGATTACCTTCCGAGGTGGCCCCTGCCATCGTTTTTTCAAGTGTACGCAAAGACGGCATTCTCCTACTGGCAGAACCAAGTATCGCTACAAGCCTTAGTGCTATACAACTGTTGACTGCCGTTTACCTTGCAGGTGTCCTTCTTCCTTGCCTAATCACATGCCTAACCGTCATGCGTGAACACAGCCGTCAATTCGCATTTCAATTGATGGGGCAACAAGCTGTGGCAGCAATTGGCTTCAGCTGTTTGCTGGCGTGGAGCGGAGCATGGCTGTGGCCATGATTTCAGATCGTCACCAAAAAATTGGGCATGAAC
>JAPOTS010000083.1 GCA_026709065.1 Bacteroidota bacterium | reverse complement strand
AATGCGTCAAATCTCTCAAAGAAACAAAAAGAGCAATTGAAAGGATTAAAGGACGGTGCATTGAAAACGGCCCGCGACTGGGCGATGAAAGAAATGAACCGAAATCTAATGAGCTACAAGAGTCGGACTTGGGCACTCAAGGCTTGGAAGCAATGGATGGGCTGGCTTGTCTAAAGTCAGTTGGATCCATGTGAAAAGTCTCTATGACGACTGGAATAATCTCTGGGAAATTATCAATGCCTTGTTTCTGGAGCCCGCTGAAAGCATCAATAGTCGGATTAAAGCCATCAAAGTACATGCACGAGGATTCCGAAATCAACAACGATTTGCAAATGCAATATATTTCTATCTTGGCGGTCTGGATTTATATCCAGTAGGCTATCAAAAAAACGGTTAACCCAATAAATAAGTTGTAGAACCAAAAAACAAAAAGGTTTGTATAACGTGATAACTGAGATGATCCTTTAGATCATTTAGTGTTTTTTCGTCCTAAATGGCTGGGCATAAATTGAATCTATTTCCTTGAACATATTGCTAAGTATTATGGCTGAAGATCATCCTATGAAGGATCTCAAAACATCGTCCAGTGGTTACGATTTGCAGAGACAGATTAAAGCGATGGATCGATTTCTTGAACTCCATGAACCCATCATTTTGAAAATGGAATCGCCTGTTATTAGCGGAAACCTTGATCAAAGTTTTTATGATGAGTTCATTGATATTCATTGTACTCCAGCAGGACAGGATTTTCCATTTAAATGTAGTGGACCATGGGATAGTTTTTATGAGGCATGGAAACTAGTAGGATCTTTACTGTCCAATGCGATGTCTTATGAATTTACAGGTAAGTCAAATGGCAAAGAATAAGATTAACCCTGAAGAACTACCTAAAGAAGAAATAGACGATCACGATACTGTTCAAATAGCGGATACTGCGGACGATTTTGACTTAAAACCTTGGTTGAAGCCAGATACGCCTCCTGATTTGGTTAACCGAGTGAGACGGATTCAACGCGTTTCTTCTTACAGTGGACCTCTTCCTCCAGCAGATGAGTTGCGTAGATACGAGAATGTACTGCCAGGCTCTGCTGACCGTATCATATCTCTTGCTGAAGGAGCCCTTGACTTTCAACGGGAAATGCTTAAAGAGAGTAGTACTTTTTCAAAACGTAGATTAACAGCCTCTACTATAGTATCATTAAGCTTCATAGGAGCCTCTGTTGTTGCTATTATATTAGACCCAGCATGGTTGTCCATCCCACTTGGTATTGGAGGTATTGCGACTTTATTATTTCGTGAATTATTAGGAAGAAACAAAGATTAATTTCGCCGAACGGTTGCACTCATTAGAATGAGTAAAATGAACAGGATCATCATATAGAAATTATAACCAATATAGTCCTGTCCAAAAAACGGGCTTTTCTGGACGGGCACTATATACCATGGGAGATTCAAAGAGTTTTCCTATTTATGGACAGGCACTAGATAGTTACATTAAGTGTAGCACCAGTGGTCTTGGGTTGTTGCAGAGTTACTCAATTTAACGAAGGATATAATTGAAAGAATATCATGGCACCCGAGAGTCCTCCCTCTATACCTGCACCCAAAGGAAGAGCTACATCTACAAATCCACCTACAAGATTTGATCCTGTCAAAATAGAATTGGATTTAAATGCTTTAGATCCTAATGAATTACGGCAATCTCAAACCAAATTCTTTGAAGATACTTCAAAATCAATTCTGGTGAAGAATGACTCCCCAGATGTGGGATATACATGGGGACTTAATCCATACCGAGGGTGTGAACATGGTTGTATTTATTGTTATGCGCGTCCAAGTCACGAGTATTTAGGTTGGAGTTCCGGTCTTGATTTTGAAACGAAGATATTAATCAAACGAAATGCCGCTGAGTTATTGAGGCGACAGTTGAAGAAACCCTCATGGAAGCCTGCGGTTATTTCACTTTCTGGTAACACTGATGCATACCAACCTGCAGAGCGACAGTTAGAGATTACGCGTAACTGTTTGAAAGCCTTATCGGATCATCGTAATCCAGTTGGAATTATTACTAAGAATTATCTCGTTACGCGAGACATTGATATTTTAGCCCCTATGGCGAAACTTGGCCTAGTCCATGTTATGATATCAATTACCACCTTACGCAATGAAATTGCAAGTGCAATGGAGCCACGCACTAGCATTCCTACCCGCCGTCTAGATGCGATTGAAAAACTTACCGAAGCAGGGATTCCGACAGGGGTCATGGTTGCGCCCGTCGTTCCAGCTCTCACCGATGAAGAGCTTCCTGCAATCATTCAGGCAGCAGCAGAGCGTGGGGCAACGCGTGCGGGATACATATTGCTTAGATTGCCTGGTGAGGTTGCTCCGCTTTTTGAGGATTGGCTGAAACGTGTCATGCCTGAACGTAAGGATAAAATTATCAGCAGAATTAAAGAAGTACGTTCAGGACGACTCAATGATTCTCGTTTTGGACATCGTATGCGTGGAGAGGGAATATGGGCGCAAACATTGATGCAACTTTTTGAAGTGACATGCAAACGGCACAATCTCAACCAGCTCAGTCAGCCCCTGAGAACAGATCTATTCATTCGTAATCCCTCCAATCAATTGAGTTTGTTTGACGAAGATGATGAAGGAGCTTAACCTACATTGGACACTTAGTAGTGGTTAAAGGTTCAAATTTTGAATTTTTAACACGCGGT
>JAPOTS010000003.1 GCA_026709065.1 Bacteroidota bacterium | reverse complement strand
GATCAAAAATAAACTCATATCTCATTGCCAAATCAAATTCGTGACTACAGGGCAGACCTAGCTTGTAGAATAGGTCAACTCCAAGTCGGGTTTGGGCCCTAGATAATCGATGATGAATAAGGGATTTTCAATTAAATGTTGTATATTTGTATGAATAATTAATTAATCTTTTGGTGTACAAATTCGCGAGGCCATTAATTCAGCTGGTTATCAAAAAGGGCGAGATTGCCAAGATACAGGTTTCTTGCAGTGACCATCAATTTTGCGATGAAACCACAGCAGAATAATTCGTATGAATAAAGGGCGGATAATTGGTTCTACACAGACTGCACTACATCATAATTCTACTCGCCTCACTAAGGTGAAATTACTAAATCCTAATTAAAACATCATCCATGAATAAGTCAGAATACAGTGCTGGTGATATTCAGGTATTGGACGGATTAGAAGCTGTGCGCAAGCGACCTGCAATGTATATTGGGGATGTGAACCTGCGAGGGCTTCACCATCTTGTATATGAAGTGGTAGATAATGCAATAGACGAAGCACTCGTTGGACACTGTGATGATATTCAAGTATCTATTTGTGAAGACGGATCCATAGAAGTAACCGATAACGGTAGAGGCATTCCTGTGGGAATGCATCCAGAGCAACAACGTCCTGCATTAGAGGTGGTGATGACCGTACTTCATGCTGGGGGTAAGTTTGATGATAAAACCTACAAGGTCTCAGGAGGGCTTCATGGGGTTGGGCTGTCGTGTGTGAATGCGCTGTCTCGTCACTTACATGCAAGCGTGTTTCGAGATGGGTTTTTATGGGAACAAGCTTATGAGTGTGGACAACCTTCTGCGGACATGAAAAAAGTCCGACCAATGGAAGAAGGTGAAACGACTGGGACCACAATACGCTTCACACCAGATGATAGCATTTTCTTAGATTGCGAGTTCCGATTTGAAATTATCAGTAAGCGCCTACGTGAACTCGCATACCTCAATGCTAAAGTGAGAATCTCATTAGAGGATCGCCGCGCGGACAAAGAACAACGGGAAGAATATTATTTTGAAGGAGGACTCAGTGAATTTGTAGACTATCTTGATGAGTCTAGGACTCCAATACATGATGAAATCATTTCCTTTAATGATGACGAGAAGACCGTTGAAATTGCGATGCGATACAACACAGGATTCTCTTCTAATGTGCTGTCGTTTGTCAATAATATCCATACTCACGAAGGGGGAACGCATATTTCGGGGTTCAGGACGGCATTGACCAGAACACTCAAAAGTAGTGCTGAACGCAATAATCTGTTCAAAAATTTCAAAGGAGATCTGGCAGGTGATGATTTTCGTGAGGGGTTGACGGCTGTGATTTCTGTGAAAGTGGCCGATCCGCAGTTTGAGGGACAGACAAAAACCAAGCTAGGCAACTCGGAGGTGATGGGGCAGGTTCAAAGTATCGTTGGTGAGAAATTAGGGCACTGGCTGGAAGATCATCCTAAACAACTGAAATTGATTGTTGACAAAGTAATTATTGCAGCGACCGCTCGGCAAGCCGCTCGACAGGCTAGGGCACTAGTACAAAGAAAAAATGCGTTTGCATCGGGAGGGCTCCCAGGTAAATTAGCCGATTGTTCGTCACGAAAGCCAGAAGATTGTGAGCTCTATTTAGTTGAGGGAGACTCGGCAGGTGGATCTGCCAAACAGGCCAGAGATCGACATTTTCAAGCGATCTTACCTCTACGAGGCAAAATTCTCAATGTCGAAAAAGCTAGACTAGATCGCGTTTTAGAAAATGAAGAAATCCGAAACATCATTACTGCACTCGGGACTGGAATTGCCACATCTGAAGAGGATTTTGATGAAGAAAAATTGCGCTATCATAAGATTTTGCTCATGACAGACGCGGATGTTGATGGGGCCCATATTCGAACGTTATTGCTCACATTTTTCTATCGACATCTATGTCCTCTGATTGAAAGCGGTCGGGTATTTATTGCCTTGCCTCCCCTTTACAAAGCAAAGCAGGGAAAAAGAGAACAATACTGCTGGTCAGATGAGGTATTACGAGAGACCATAGAGAGTATGCAGGAAAAGGCTAATGCGAAAGTCGTTATTCAGCGTTACAAAGGACTTGGCGAAATGAACCCAAGGCAACTATGGGATACGACCATGGATCCAGAAACTCGCCAGCTCAAGCGTGTCACCATAGAGGATGCAGTATCTGCCGATCGAATTTTCTCTACATTGATGGGGGATCAGGTTGAACCCCGTCGCCGGTTTATTGAGCGTAACGCACGCTATGCGACCTTGGACATTTAATGGTTGATGCTCTCCCCTGTTGGTATCGTGATTCCCGTCTACGATGAGGCAGAGTCAGTCGCTCTGTTAGCCGATGAGATAAGGAGCACTTGTCAGAAGGCTGGCATTGATTTTGAAGTTTGGTTGATTGATGACGGCTCCAGTGATAATTCATGGGGTGAGATTCTTGGGCAGACCGAAAAGGATGCGCGTTTTCATGGGATTCGCCTGCGCCGTAATTATGGCAAGAGTGCAGCGTTGGCTGCTGGATTTGAGGTCGTTAACACGCCGGTCGTGATCACTATGGATGCGGATTTACAAGATGATCCGCAAGAAATTCCCAATCTATTGGAGGCCATCAACAATGGTCACGATCTTGTCAGTGGCTGGAAGAAAACTCGCAAAGATCCATGGACAAAAACACTTCCTAGTCGCTTTTTTAATTTTGTGACCAGAGTCGTTTCAGGGATTGGGTTACATGATTTTAATTGCGGGCTTAAAGCGTATAGGCTTGGAGTGGTTAAATCGGTCAAGATATATGGGGAAATGCATCGATATTTGCCCCTATTAGCCAAATGGGAGGGATTTACGCGAATCGGAGAGTACCAAGTTAATCATAGGGCGCGTCAGCATGGGAGATCCAAGTTCGGCTTTGAGCGCTATGTACGAGGATGTTTAGATCTCATAACGGTGACATTTTTGACACGTTTTGGATCCAGACCGATGCATTTTTTCGGATCCATGGGGTTAATGGCGTTTCTTGGTGGCTTAGTGATCAGTATGTTGATTACAATTGATAAGTTAGTTTATAATAATCCTGTTGGAGATCGTCCTGCTATATTGCTGGGGATTTTGCTGATCATGGTGGGGGTTCAGTTCATGTGTACGGGTTTTCTGGGTGACCTCATTTTGCGGGAGCGTATGAAGGATAGCCGCCCTTACCAAATCATTGACAAAACAAGTTAGCGCTTCATCATCAATTCCATCTGTGTGGTAGTGTTGATTGTCGTCTGCCTTGGAATTGAACGGCGGATTCAGATCGATCGGATTTAAAGATTGATCATCCTATTTCTGGATCTATTCTAAGCTCCCCTCAGAATAGATGGCATTGGTATGCATTTAGGAGACATCCAGAGAGTATCCGATCAGTAAGAACACCAATCGGAACATCTATACCAGTAAGACTTGGAAAATTGAACGGTAGCAGGAGTCATGGCGATACTGGCTGGGGATAACCCCTATTTGTCGCATAGAGTGAGATATTTAGAAACAAGTGCATCGGTAATTGGGCGATCTTTCATCCATATATCAGTTCACTGATTGCTTTTTCATAAACACACTTTGTATTGTCAGTGGTGCTAGACTCAATGAGTTGTTGTGTTGAATTAGAAACATACAAGATGTCTGCTTTCCTGAGGATTGAGGGGCATTGGAAACTGCGCATTGCAGACAATGATTATTGAGAAAAAATATGGAACTCGGTCACGAAAAATCATTGTCCAAACGTTTAATAAGATCTGCGAGTTTGGACACTAAAGCCTGACGTTCAATATAATCCTTGTAGCTACGCTCGGCTTCTAACACAAGTTGATCGTAAGTGACATATCGAGCTCCAATCTCCCTAAGCAATCGTTGGTTCTCTAGGGGGTCATCTGCGGGAGTAGGGGGCGAGCCGAGGATCGTGATAATTTCAATATGATTGGGTTCTTCAGGATATCGCGTCTTCAAACATTTTCTCAGAGCATTCCTGTATTTTCTAAGCTGCGCTATTAGAATTTCTACGGGAACACGGCGATCGTATTTTTTGAGCTCAATGATAATATGTTTTCCCGCTGCTGTCTGGTATCGAATATCTATCCGGCCTTTTGCTTCCTCTTCACTGAGCTTGGCATCAATCGTGCCGAATTCTCTCTTAACCGTTTCTTCAATTCTGAAGTTTGAAGCAGCACGTTCCCATGAAGGATGCAGTAGCCAGAGGTGATTGAATATATGACGCTGAAGCACCTTCTCTAAGGCTTCTTCTCTCAGATTAGCAAACTCCGCAATGACGGCCAAACGTCCTGTGGCCACTTCGTAATAGTGGGCCGCCTCAATTTCGTCAATTCCTGTAATCAGTTGGACCAAGGTATCAAAATTCTCCTTGCTTTCTAGCGCATCAAGTGTGCTCAACATATCCTTTAATGCCAATTTCTCAAAGGCCAGAATACTCGACTTGTAGAGTTCCTTTGTCGCATTTTTGTCTCGCAGTTGAAGCGTTTCAATCTTACCAAATAAGCGTTCCGCGGTTTTCTTTTTGTCTGGGCCCAGCCCATCATACCACTCTTTAATGGTTGGATAAGCTAATGCCCGCGTTTTGCTCCGCTCCTTTCTGAGCCCTGTCCACTCGTTCCTGACAGTCTTCAACGCATCCCTCACAAAGTCAATCACAGCGGAATATCGCGGAGCATCCTCTTTCACGCTCTGGCGTCCGCTAGTAATTATATCCTCCTCGCCAGTGTCAAGAAAATCTGCATTGATTTCGCCCAAGATATAATCAGCATAGATACCAGCGTCTTTAAATTCGGGAAGCAAATCTTCGTGCACAAGCTTTCCCCGAGCCATCAAAACAATCGCATTATTGACCTCGTCTAATGTTTCCGGTTTTTCTACCGTACCAATCCAGCCACTGACCTCATGCGTTTGTTCTGAGGCTCCTTCTGGCAGAACCGTGATCTTGCCATCAATTTGTTTAATATGCTTCAGAGATCCAGCAGTACTGGCCATGGACTCTCCATGCTCACCAAAATACCATAAGAATTCCAGTTTGTTATGGAATCCTCTATCCATGGGCGTAATGGATTCATCATTCACGATGACCTCAAAGTCGTGCTCGGATCCGATAATACTGAACCGTCTTGCAAGACGGCGTCGAAGGAAAGAAATAGTCTTTGACAGATCTTTATTAAGATCACGTAGCACAAGACGGGTTCCATGTTGAAGAGAAGTAGTGTCGGGTTCAATGGGTTCTGGATGGTAATCATTGTTTTGGCCCCCTTTAATGCGGGATTCTATAGCACACCGGTCCATTCTAAAAGCATATTTGTTCCCCTCCTTGATGGTGTGCACATCCACAATTTGAGCAATGGAAAAAGATGAAAGCTTTCCAATACCCTTTCGACCCATGACCTGTCGCCCACCAGGGGTAGTATTTCCTTCTTTGCGCCGCTCATAACCTACCCTCAGGAAGCGCTCGTTAATCTCGTGAAGCGTCATGCCGCATCCTGTATCCATGACCTCAATACTGTTTTGCTCAGGATTAACAGAGATTAATACTCTCGTAGCATCAGCATCCCAAGAATTGGCGACGAGTTCGGATAACACTGCTGGAACATTAGAATATAGCCCGATGCCTAAGTGACGAAGGACATTGAGACTGAGCGTCATTTTGTACATAGGTTTGTCACTCATATATTATCTTCAAATCTGTTTATATGGCTAACAATGGATGTTCCAATCGCTTTGCCCAGTAACGGGGGTACAGCATTTCCGATATGACGGGCGAGCTCAGAAATAGAACCTGGCTTATTACTATGGATAAATTTATAATCCTCTGGAAATGATTGTAAAATAGCTCCTTCCCGTATACTCAAAGCTCTATCCTGCTCTGGATGACCAAAACGTCCAGTACCGTAAGAATAAAACTGAGTCGTGATGGTTGGTGATGGTTTTTCCCAACTCATTCGTCCGTAAACGCAAGAATACGTTTTGCCACTACTTTTTTTATGGCATTCCAAAAGTAAATCTTCAGGCCAATCTCTCCAAGTTCCTGCAGGAACAGAAGCCTGTATTCGTTTCAGATTCAGGGGGGATAGATTCCTGCAAACATGTATAGGATCCACGGTGCTGGCTTTGCCATTATTGAGATGGTTCAAGTGCCCTATGGAGTCCCTAACAGTGATCGGTTTACTGAGATTTTTCTCAGGCAAAGATATATCATCAAGTCGTGAAGCAAGTAAGACTAAACGGCGGCGCTTTTGAGGTACTCCAAAATATTCACACTCAACGATACCATCAACAACTTGATACCCCAACTGCCTTAATGAATCCTTGAAGGTTAGATACACATCTTCTTTTCTAAGCCGAGGGACATTTTCCATAGACGCGATTTCTGGTTTTCCGTCATCGATGAATCTCAAAAATTCATGAATCAAGTTCCATCTGGTGTCATCTTTCCGAGCTATTCCAATCTTTGCCGAGTGGGCAGAAAATGGCTGACATGGCGCACATCCAACAAGAACTCGGTACTTAACTCCTTTGAACCAAGGAGAAATGTCAGAGTAATTGAAATTTCTGATATCAGTGTGGATAAATTTTGCTTTACAGTTTTCCTCATAAGCATAACGACATGTTAGATCGCTATCCAAGCCAGCGACAACAGGGATTCCAGCCATCTGCAAACCGTAGGATAATCCCCCTATACCGCAAAATATATCAAAAGCTTTTATTGAGACACTCTGAGGCATCACGAGGCACTATTTAATGGATCAATATGATACTCTTAACTTCTATAAAGGGTTATTTTTCAGTCCGCATTACTTTGTAACGAACAGTTGATGTGACGGTAATCAAAAGCATTCCGTAACAAACCAGATTCTTTGCTACTTATCAAATATAGAACCAGCAACATCCACTAAGTTGCAACACCCATAAGATAGGTGTGTTCCCAGACTGGATTTCACCCACTTTTGGCATATAGTGTCATGATTGGTGTGATCTATGTACATATGATGATTGGTCATTTTTTTCATTCATGATTACATAAATCTCATGAATAAGAACTCAGAGTGTAAGGTTTTTAAGGGGAATTATATAATTAATTGTACTAATTCTGAGCATTGTTTAATACGCGTCCATCTGTAAACTCTTCTTTCATGTCCAAACACCTCATGGGAATATCCCACCATATCTGCCAACTCATAGATGGAACTAACTTGAACAAAACTCCATGTTTATTTTGGTTGCGAAACTGCCTTCCATGTTTGCACCAATTCTGACTTTCTATTTCTGCCAAAATATAATGATCAATATAGCAAAGTCGATAAATATGATAACGACCGTAGTCATCTTCTAATTTTCTGTATGGAACGGTAATGTAATTTGCTTTTCGGTTATTTAGATAATCAGTAATTTCATTTAAATCTCCATTGTATCTACCAAGTCTATGGCCAGAAAGTTGAAGCTTGGGATCCCGTTTACCTGAGAATTTTCCTGATTTAATTTGGATATGATATTCGTTTCCATTTTCAATGATAAGTATGTCTTCCATGTCATCATGTCCAGCCTCACGCCATTTGGGAAGATGGTTTGCATCTGTATCCGACTTAATTGCTTTTACAAACAATTCTTCTAACTCCCAACCTGAACATCTTCCACCGTCGAACAGATGGTGATATTGACTAAGTGATTGACGCAGATTTTGCTCCATGCGCGGAGTTAACCTGTATACTGATCTATCCATTTTTGTGCAAATTCTACATATTCAGCATTAATTTCAATGCCAAGCCATTCTATACCCAATTCATTTGCAACCACACACTCAGAACCAGATCCTGCAAACGGAATCAGTACTCTCCCAGATGATCCTTTAATGCGAGACTGGATCAGTCTACGAGTAAGCTCCATAGGCTTTTGGGTTGGATGCTTCATGATTTGAGAATCTCTGTATTTTTTTATCTGAGATGGAGGAAGAACTTGCCGATCGTTTTCATAGCACATAAACCATCTTTCACGTGCTCCTGCACCTCCTGCTAATGCAGGTATTTTTATGACATCACGAGGCAATGCCCCACCATTATCACTGTAAACGGTTTCTTTACCATTGCCAAAACGAGATTTGGTTCCTGCTCGCGTCCGCCCAATAGCTGATTTATACCCTTCGGTATAAGGTTCACGAATTTGTTCAATTTGAAGATCTGGAATGTTCTCTGAATGCCACAAGCAAAGAATACTTTCATGTGATCTTTGCCAAAATTTAGAAGACGGTACTGTCTTGTTGGTATAATGCCAAACAAGCCACCGCTGTTTGTCAATAGGATACATTACAGATACTCGAGCAAGTATTTCGGGAAAGCCATAAATATATATTATGCCGTCATCTGATAACCTTTGAAAACATAGTTGCAACCATTCATTGCACCATTTCACGTATTCAGGAATTGATTTTTTACCAGTACCATTGCCAAAATCTTTGCCAATGTTGTATGGAGGGTCCGCAATAATAACATCAAACTTTTGCTTGTTGTTGAGAGTACTCAAAACATCAATGACATCCCCTAAAATTAACTCTGACTTAAACTTTACACTATGATCAGATGTATTGGATGCTCTTTGTACCGCCTTTTCAAAAGAGGTTTTTTCAAGGGGTTGAACCTCCCATTCCTTGCCAGTGTACTGAGGAATAGATTGAGACTTATGAATCATGAGTGGGATTGGTTGGTTCTATAAAAGATAAGGATTTACCTTCACTGTTGCTAATCAATGCACTAATAGCATGACCAATGAGATGATGAGTATTATGACGGTAAACATACTCAGCAACGTATTGATGCAAGTGCTTGTAACTCCACCAGTGATGCATTCCATAGTAACCATGTTTGATTAAGGCCAGAAACTTTCTACACTATGGTAGAGGCTTTCCCCTTTACATATTCACCTGCTGAGTGCTTGACAGATTCATGGTAATTGCACCATGCAAACTGTCATAGATTTTGTGATCGTCTGTGTAAACAGATGAACCCTTTTCAACATGCTTCTCAATGATTGGATAGATGGTAGCTCTATTTGCCTTTTCTACTTGCATAGCAAACGCTTTGCCCTGCCGCTGTTGTAATCCAACCACAGTTGCCTTGCCAACTGCTCCATGTCCTTAATTGAGTTTCTTGGATGCGTGTTTGTTGGATTATTTCCCTCCAATATAGGTTTCATCTATTTCAATATCTCCTTTCAAAGGAAGTTCCTCATTGGATTCACAAGCCTTGCGAATCCGATGCTCCATGTGCCATGCAGTCTTCTGTGTTACTCCCAGATGCTTGGCAAACTGAATGCTTGAAAAGCCCCTACGTGCACTAATCATCAAGTTGATGGCTAACATCCATTTCTTTAATGGAACCTGTGAATGCTACATAATGGTTCCAGTACGAACGGAAAACCGTCCTTTTCCTTTTGGGCAATTCCCGCATTTGTAGTGCATGCTCCCACTGATCTTCCATACTTTTTCACTGTCACATCTTGGACAGCATGGCTTACAGGCCCAACGTTGCTGGGCAAGATAAACACATGCAGCGTTCTCATTTGAGAACTGTTGTAGAACTCGTGAATACTGAGAATGATTCATGGTACAATAATTCTTTAATGTACCATGCTGAACGATAATTGCACTAAGAAAGTTCTAAAAATATGACTATTTTAGTACAATTATGTATATGATTCCCTTTTTAAGCGCTTGGAAGAACCGAATATTTATGAAGTTAGATACAATGATTTGAATCTTCGACTTTTTGAAGTGCAGTCAGGATTATCTCCAATGCCACAGATAAAACCTCTAAGGAAATATTGAGCGGTGGTGCAATTCGAATCACTGTTCCAGAGTGCAGAGTCCATCCAAGGAGCACTCCATGCTCTAAGCAGGATTGTACAACCTTCTGAGCGATGTCGGGGCTTGGAAGCTCGAGTCCTATCATTGCACCTCTTCCTCTTAAATCACAGATCAACGGATGCTTTAGTTTTAATCGGATATGATCTTCTAAGACCGATGCCCGATCTGATAATTGCTCGTTAATTAACACATCTAGTGTAGCATTCGCCGCTGCACAGGATACGGGGTGGCCTCCAAATGTGGTGACATGACTTAGCGGTGGATCGCGACGAAACGTTTGCATGATTTCTTTACTTGACACAAAAGCACCCAAAGGCATACCACCGCCCATAGCCTTAGCTAAGGTTAAAATATCTGGAACGATTTCTTCATATTCAAATGCAAAATTATGGCCTGTACGACCAAATCCTGTCTGAATTTCGTCAAGAATCAAGAGTGCCCCCGCGTCAGAACACCGTGCACGGAGTGTAGCAAACCATTTTTGTGGAGGCACTCGCATACCTCCCTCTCCCTGAATGGGCTCGGCAATCACGCACGCAACTTGTTGATCTATCAATGAAAGAGCATCAAAGTCTCCATAAGGAAGAAAGAATACATCGGATAATAAAGGGCGAAATGGTTTCTGATAAACCTCCCTACCTGTCACGCTAAGTGATCCATGCGTATCGCCATGATAAGAGTGCTCAAAGGCAATCATTCGGGTGCGGCCAGTATATTTTTTTGCTAGTTTTAGAGCCCCCTCATTGGCTTCGGTTCCCGACATTGTGAAATATACGCAGTCAAGTGAAGGTGGCAAGATGCCTGTGAGATTTCTTGCGTACTCTACTTGAGGCAATTGGATGAACTCCCCATAAACCATCACATGTAGATGAGCATCAAGTTGGGATCGAACGGCATGTAACACACTTGGATGCCGATGACCAATGGATGAGACCGCGATACCACTGATGAAGTCAATCAGAGTATCGCCATTTTTTAAATATAGAAAAGGCCCCTCGGCCGAAGCGATTTCAAGGCCAAGTGGATGGTCACTTGTCCAAGCAAGGTGGTTAACAAAGTCTTTATTCATGAAACACTAAATGAAGAGTGAACAGGTAGATTTAAGCACTGTTGAATATGAATCTCAACCCAGTAAATATGAATTTAAATAACAAAGTTGCAATTGTCACTGGTGCAAGTAGTGGACTTGGAGCCGAGTTTAGTAGAAGTTTGGTGAACCATGGTGTGAGAGTATACGGGCTTGCACGGAGACTTGATCGCATGAATTCATTGCAATCTGAAATTGGCTCAGAATTTATCCCAATTGAATGTGATGTCACAGATGAGGAGTCAGTGAAAGATGTGTTTTTCGGAATCGAGCGGTTGGATATTTTAATCAACAATGCAGGTCTCGGACGTTTTGGAACCGTAGATGGGCAGACCAAACAAGATTGGGATGTGCAGATAGAGACGAACCTGACGGGCGTGTATCTTTGTACGCACTATGGAGTACCATTAATGAAAGATCAAAATCAACATACTGGGTTTGGAGGCCATATTATTAACATTGCATCGGTTGCAGGACTTGTTGGAAACGCAAACTTAAGTGCATACAATACAACAAAATTTGGACTTCGTGGGTTCAGTGAGGCAACGATGAAAGAACTTCGTAGCGATGGTATCAAGGTGTCTTGTATTTGTCCTGGCAGTGTTGAAACTGAGTTTGCCAGTGTTGCTGGATCTAAGGGAGCACCTAATCCTATGGAGGCTCAAGATATTGCAGATACAGTCATTCATGTTTTGCAGGCCCCTGACAATTATTTGATCTCAGAGGTGGTCATGCGTCCTTTAAGACCTCGTGGATAGCCATGAAACGGAGACACTTTATTCGAAAGGCAGCAGCGGGTGCGGTAGCAGGAACCGTCCTGTCTGGCTGTGGATCTCAGAATGCAGATTCCCCATCTGTTCAGTCCAGTTCACCGACCTTACGGTGGACGCTTGCCTCAAGCTTTGCCCGCTCATTGGATACGATATATGGTGCGGCAGAGGTGATGAGCCAGCGCGTCAGTGACCTGACCGATGGCCGATTTACGATTCGAGTCTACCCAGCAGGTGAGATTGTTCCAGCGTTTGAAGTGCTTGACTCGGTACAAAAAGGTACGGTTGAAATGGGGCACTCTGCAGGCTATTACTACATCGGTAAGAACTTAGCATTTGCTTTTGAGACAACTATTCCCTTTGGACTCACTGCACGCCAATATAATAGTTGGGTGTATCAGGGAGGCGGCCAAGCGGTCCTCAGAGAACTGTTTGCAGATTATGAGGTACTGAATTATCCAGGAGGGAATACGGGGACCCAAATGGGAGGCTGGTTTAATCGCGAAATCAATAGCCTCATGGACCTCAATGGGCTTTCAATGCGAATTCCAGGCTTAGGGGGGCGCGTCATGGATCAGTTAGGAGTGTCAGTACAGCAGATCCCAGGTGGGGAGATCTATCCTGCGTTGGATCGCGGTGCGATTGATGCAGCAGAATGGGTAGGCCCCTATGATGATGAAAAACTTGGCTTTAATCAAGTTGCACGCTATTACTATTACCCAGGTTGGTGGGAGCCATCTGCAAACCTTTCGTTTTTTGTTAATCAGAGCGCAATGCAAGTACTTCCCGCCTCTTATCAGGCCGCTTTAGAGGTTGCGATGGCAGAGGCTAATCTCTATATGATGACGAGATACGATGCACTCAACCCCCCTGCGCTTCAACGGATACTTAATGATTCTAAGGTTGAATTACGTGCATTCCCCGAAGATGTATTAGATGCAGCGTATAGAGTATCACAGGATTTATTGGAAGATGGGCGCACCGACCCAGTCTTCGCGCGAGTTTATGATTCGTTCCTCGCATGGCGGCGTGAATCGGATTATTGGCTTCATACAGCAGAATATGAAATGCTGTCCTACATGAATCGCCGCATAGAATCAGGGGCGTAGAACCCTAAAGTGCCCAAAGCACCAGCTCGGGAAGCAGAATCAACAATGCAAGGCCGATTAATTGGATTGCAATAAAGGGAATCACACCGCGATAGATGTCGCCGGTGGACACATCAGGCGGGGCTACGCCTCGTAGATAAAACAAGGCAAATCCAAACGGTGGAGTCAGAAAAGAGGTTTGTAGATTCATGCCTACCATGACACCAAACCAGACCAGAGCGGTACTTTCAGGGACCCCAAGCATTGGGCTCAAAAGGTGGGCTGCAGGCAAAACCATCAGTGGCAGGATGATAAATGCTATTTCAAAGAAATCAATAAAAAACCCCAGAATGAAGATTGAAAGATTTGCAATAATTAGAAAGCCAATCACACCTCCAGGAAGATTAATGAGAAGCTCTTCAATCCATATACCCCCATCAAGCCCTCGAAATACCAAAGCAAAAGCCGTAGAGGCGATCAGAAGCATCATCACCATTGACGTGAGATTTGCAGTTTCTTCCATAGTTTGTTTGAGGGCTTTTTTGGTGAGTCGGCCATTTAGTTTTGCTAAGCCGATGGCTCCAACAGCTCCAAGAGCTCCTGATTCAGTAGGAGTTGCGACACCGGTAAAAATACTGCCTAAGACCACGAAGATGAGCAGGAGGGGAGGAAACATGACAAATAGGACTTTACGAAGGAGTTCACCATGCGCAACATTTCGCACTTCTTTGGGAATTGCAGGTGCCGTGGATGGTTGGAAGATGGCAATTCCTGAAGCGTACAATCCGTACAGCCCTGCAAGGAGAATCCCAGGAACCAGTGCTCCGACAAAGAGGTCACCAACCGATACCCCAAGTTGATCGGCAAGAACAACAAGTACGATACTAGGTGGAATGATTTGCCCCAGTGTTCCAGTTGCCGTTATAACTCCGGCAGAAAGTTCTTTTGAATAGCCATGATTGAGCATTACTGGGAGAGAAATCATTCCCATGGCGACGACGCTCGCGCCAACGATACCTGTCGCAGCTGCAAGGAGCACGCCGACAAAAATCACGGCCAGCGTTAGTCCTCCTCGCACTGGACCAAAAAGTAGCCCAATGGTGTGCAAAAGATCTCGGGCGAGGTGACTTTTTTCAAGCATCGTTCCCATGAAAATAAAAAATGGAATGGCCAGTAGCGTGTAATTTGACATGATGCCGAACAACCGATCTGGCAGAGCGAGCATAAGGTTTGCGTCAAAGTAGCCCGTAGCAACACCGATAAGGGCAAAAATCAGAGAGGTGCCTCCAAGAGAAAAGGCAACGGGGTAGCCTGAAAAAATGAGAATCAATGCCACCGCAAACATTAGCGGTGCAAGCCACTCAAGTCCTGGCATTAGTTGAGTAGAGATTTAAGATTTCACGAATCGCCGCTGCTATTGCTTGGGCCATCAAGAGAATGAACGCAATGGGGATCACTGTGAGCAGTGGATAGCGAGGCAGCCCGCCTGGATCAGGTGATCCTTCCCATCGGATCCAAGAATCAACCACCACAGGCCAGGAGCTCCACAGCATCAATCCACAAAATGGAAGAAGAAATATCAGAGTCCCAATGATATTGATCCAAGATTTTGTTGAAGCAGGCAGACGGTTGTAAAGGATATCAACGCGAACATGTGCATCAGTTTTTAATGCGTAAGCAGCCCCAATCAAAAAGATGATGCTAAAGAGATACCATTGTAGTTCAATAAAAGTATTTGAGCTTCCTTGTCGTGCAATTTCTCCAATCCAATGGAGTCCCTTTTGTAAATTGTTTGATGTTGCTGGATCAAGATGAGCCCATCCTGAGAGCGACCTTACAATGGCGTTGTAAGCACCCGCAATGACCATGAATAGGGATAAGTACCAAGTCATTTTTCCGAGAAGATCTGTTAACTGATCAACACGGCCAGTAAAGCAGATCATTAGATTACGCAAGTTCATCATCCATTCTCGCTGATGAGATCAACTGCAACAGCATATATAAGGTTATTGATTACAATCAAAATATAGTTCAATCTTCACTCTGTATCATGATATTTCGTCATTGTAAAGCAAGTTGAATAGACAGGCGATTGGTGATTAGCTACATCAGTTTTCGTGATTGAGCCCACATCATTGCTGATCACCGCAGTCGCTCTTTGTAGTCAATGTATAAGGCTCGAAACAACATGTAAGAGGTTTCAGCCGTTTCTCTGGTGAACCAGTAATTAACACCCGCTCCGACTGCTGCACCTGCAAGTGGAATCGTCTGTAGAAGTTTTCGGCCTAAAAGGTTTTTGGCCAATTCTCGTGGAACATGTCTTGATTGATCTGAAAGAATTCCACGCACACGCCCCTGATAGCTACCACCACTGGCGTATGAAGCGGCTGCAATGCCTATTTCGTGCAGCGCTCCGCTACGTGCTTCTCTTGAATTAGCAGCAGCGGCATTGAAGATGGACAAAACAATTGATCCATGCTCTGGCCCCGTCATAGGGAATCCATACGCCGCTCCGATCTTTTGAATCAATTGAAGATTAATTACAAAAAGAAGGGGAATGTCTGCCGCGATTAAGACTGCACCCCCGAGTCCAGTTCCTCCTCCACTGAGAGCTGCGGAGAGGGTGCTCTGAGTGAAGAGACTCTTTGATAAATGATCCAATGATTCCAAGGGCGCAGTACGAAGATCTTCTAGCGCTCTGATCTTTGTGTCCTTTTTATTGGCCTCAGATATAATCCCACTCAAGTCCACGGTCCATTTTGTGGCATCGTTGAGCATAGATAGAAAGCTCCCGATCGCTTCACTCATCTGATCAACTAACTGGTTTGGGACAGCCTGCTCAACAGCCCAATCTACTGGACGCATAAGCCAATCCATAGCTCTTGCGGGCAAAGAGGCATCTCCATGTAGCCACTTATCAACATCTTTCTGAACAGTTCTTTCGTATGATGTAAGTCTCATTAAGATCTAAACGGTTTTTAACAATAGACTATAAAAATAGAAGTCCAAGTACTCCTACTCCTACGCAGTAGATAGCAAATGTATGCAGTCGCCCTTTACGGACGAATGACAACACAACTTGAATGGCAAATATTCCAGTTCCGTAAGCAATCGTTGTTCCAAGAAGAATGGGTAGCCAATCAATGGTTTCAGGGGATTGGATGAGCTCCAATCCTTTGATTAGCGCAGCCCCTAAGATCACGGGTAATACCATGATAAATGAAAAATCGGCAGCCGTTTCTGATTTCACGCCGAACAACAAACCTGTACTGATGGTTGCTCCCGACCGAGATACCCCTGGAAGAAGTGAAACAGATTGGGATAGTCCTATCAGAATTGATTTCGGTAATGTGACTTCACCAGCATTATTCTGGGCAAAAAAAGTACATCCAAGTAGAATCCCAGTTGCGATTAGCATGATACAAGCGAACCAAGGATGGGCATAACTCCATTCCAATTGTGATTCAAGAAACAAGTAAGCAATCCCGGCAGGAATACTTGCGAATAAGACTTGCCAAATCATTCGAGAATTAGAATTGACTTGATAGGTAGGCAGTGGGCGCATCAATGAAGGAAGTGTATCCTTGAGGATATGCCATAGCCGTTGACGATAGACAGTAATGATACTCAATGCAGTTCCTGTGTGAAGAAACACTTCAAACGTTACGTCTGGTGTGAGGTGTAGTCCAAGAACATGTTGGGCCAAGACGAGATGTCCAGACGAAGAGACGGGGAGGAATTCGGTCAAGCCCTGTAAGAGACCTAGAATTAAGGCTTGCCACCATGTCATCTGGATATAGATGTGTTAGAGGTAAACGTAAGATACATCATGGCAGTGCAGGTTCAACCATGATGACATCCTCACGCATGACAGAAACTTCGCCGACTGATGCTCCGCGGGCTTTTCGCACATATTTTTTGGGAGTCACGATCACAGGAGCGAGCTGGCTAGTTCGTGCCTTGCTATGCCATGCCGCAATCGCTGCTGCCTGTTCAATCAAATACTTACTTGGGTTTGCATCCCGCTTTGGAAGCCTCAGTAATGTGTGAGCACCACTTACCCCCCGTGCATGGAGCCATAAATCAAAGGGGCGGGCATGTTTAAGGGTTAGAGCTTCGTTCTCTTTCGCATTACGGCCCACCCATACTTCAAAATTAGATGATAAATGATAACGCCTGAATGGTCGTGGTAGATTGGTAGGTTTCTTATTACTTTTCTGAAAGGCTTTTAAGTCTTTATAGGTTTTGATTTTATTTAGTTGTACCAGATCATGTTTTAAGGAATCTATTTTAGCTTCGGCCCCTTGGATTAGCGAGTCCAAATGCTCTCGAGATATGCGGGCTTTACGAGCTTTAGAGTAATAGTGTTCTGCATTCTGATATGAGTCCAGTGCTGGATTGAGTGATACGTTAATAGTGGTTCCAGGCTGGAAAACATCGTCTATTTCTCTCAGGCGCGCACCGGCTGGGAAAGCAGGGGATGCCATCAAAATATGGCCAATTCGCTCATAGTCATCTGCGGGAGATGGTCTGTTGGATTCAAGTATCATCCGCTCAGCTGAGCGTTGAGTCTTATCCAGTTTACGAAGTATGGATTTGCGTAGGGGTTCGTATTCCATACGATAGGCCCTCTCTGATAGTCGATTCTGTGCAAATTTACGGAGACCTTCGTCTATATCATTTAGTTGCTCCACATGATCTGTATGTCGTGAAATCAGAGGAATGATTGAGATGCTAGCAGGATGCTGATAGACGAAGAGAGGCCCGCTGGCATTGACTAATTTTTGATGTAGTGTCTGAGCTGCTTCAAATATGTGTTCACAGAGCACTGGATTCCGTTGATCTAGTGTATGGATTACTTCAGCACACTGGTCTCTATTGAAGCGGACAAAAATCCGTTGCAATTTCTTGGTTAAGTCTCCCTGAACCTTAGTCCAACGCAGTTTAAAATCTTCTAATGTGATGGGATCTTCTAAATCTCGCGGCGGCTTCAGTTGGGTAGGTGCCCCCTTACGAAAAGCTTCATGAACCAAGCCTTCATGATTAACGAAAAAAACGTTGGCGCGGCTTCCATATAAATGGGACTCAAGCTTAAGTCCACCTGTGAAGTACAGCGTCAGAATTCTGTCATGATCCGAAATGTTGACCCTGGAAATGTGTTGATGTTGAAGAGAGCAAAATAATGATTTGGTATTATGGCGAGGCCTCCCAGAGGCGTGACGCAGAAATACACCAACGATGGGTGCGTGTGTTAGAAATGAAATCGTGATCTGCTGAGCATTTTGATTCAAAGCAAGGGCTAATTCACCAGGAGCGTGACACCAAGCATCAGTGACCACAGCATCTTGAAGTGAATCATTCCAGATGCCAGCAAGCCGACGAAGTAAGTAGTAATTGTTGAGCATCATCCATGGGCATTAGCGGATTAATCTATATCTTAAAGTAGGACGGTTCTTTGAGGTTTACGCTACCTTAGCGCTTATGTATCCATTATTCAGACAGGAACAGTCCAACAGTAGAACTGAAAGATAGGACATTAATCTATGAGTAACAATCTCACAAATCCTGTGGACGGGTTTTCGGAGTTCCTCAAGACACACCGCACCGTTGAATCATATCCCGCGTGATGGTGCAGACATCGCCCTATAGAACGTAACATTGCAAATGTAGAACAAATTTTTGAAAATAGCAAATGGTTAGTTACATACATCAGTCAAAAAAGATACTCAAATATAGGAGATTGATAGTATCCTTTGAACGGAACTAACTATGATTTGATGAAGTATTCCCTGTTGCACATCCAATCACACTTCAATGCGAAAGTATTTCTTTATGGTCGTGTTTATAGTAGTAACAGCCTCTTCCGTCATAGGACAGAGTGCTCCATCATCCATTACTGGAGAACGTAATCAATGTGTCAGCAATCGTGCAGGTCAATATTCATGTCAAGGAATCGATCTGTTTGCCCTTGTATCTTTGAAAGAGTTAGATGCAAATGCTGAATTAGTTAACGATGTTTGGGGGTGGACTGACCCGGATACAAAGCGAGATTATGCCCTTGTTGGCACAAGCAAATCCGTGGCATTTGTTGATGTAAGTGACCCTATCAACCCAATTTATCTGGGAAAGCTCAACGGCCGAAATGAGAATAGCATCACATGGAGAGATATGAAGGTATATAACGATCATATGTTTGTAGTCGTAGATGGGCCTAACAATGGGATGCAGGTGTTTGATCTTAGACAACTTCGGACTGCCAGAACTCCTCAGGATTGGAAAGAAACTGCATTCTATGACCAAGTCAGTAGTGCTCATAATCTTGCGATCAATGAAGAGACTGGATTTGTCTATATCACCGGTTATCAGCTTTCTTCCAATGGATCATCGGATACTTGTCGAGGTCGTGGGATTCACATGGTGAATATCAAGAATCCAATTGAACCCACTTATGCAGGTTGTATTGCCGATTTTCAGACAGGTGGATCTAATGATGGATATACACACGATGCCCAATGTTTGAACTATCGCGGGCCAGACATTAGATATCAGGGACGAGAAATCTGTATCGGTTCAAATGAAACCCATATAAGTATCGTTGATGTTACAAACAAGCAGGAACCTCAAATTATTTCAGCCGCCAGTTATCCTCATGTAGGATATACACATCAAGGTTGGCTGACGAAAGATCAGCAATATTTTTTGATGAATGATGAGACTGATGAACTAAGCCCCGATGTAAATAATACTCGCACCATCATTTGGAACCTGGCAAAATTAGATGATCCTGTCTACCATTCTTCCTTCTTTCTTCATACAACCAGCATAGATCATAATCTCTATATTCATGGGGATTATATGTATGCAGCAAATTATTTATCTGGACTCCGTATCATAGATATATCTGATATTGATAATCCAGTGGAAGTTGCATATTTTGATACATACGCAAATGATTCTGGATTTGGGAATGATGGAGCGTGGAGTTCCTATCGTTTTTCTGGAAGTGGCACAACGATTGTTAGCAGTCATCCTGATGGGCTTTTCATCTTAGATGTTATAGATATCACCATTACAGGCATTGAGATTTCAGAAGAGGTTCCTGAGGCGTTCACGCTTTCAAACGCCTATCCCAATCCATTCAATTCTAATACGACGTTTACACTTTCAACGCCTCAGCAGACGATGGTACACATTGAAGTTATTGACATTCTTGGGCGGGGGGTTGATATGATTCATCAAGGAGTGCTGAATGTTGGTCGGCATAACTTTTCGTTTGATGGGAGTCAGCTTCCAAGTGGGAGCTACGAGATTCGTGTTTCCTCTGACTCATATACGACAGGTATACGGGTAGTGCTAGTCAAGTAAGGAATTTCAAGGTTGCAAAGCCGACAGCAAGAAGTACCGCAAAGATAATCGCCAGCCAGTTGAAGTATCGGTCAATAAAGGTACGGACTGGTTCACCAAATCGCCAGATCAACCCACTGACAATCATGAATCGGGCTGTGCGGCTAGTAGCAGAGGCTAATAAAAACAATGGTAATGAGGTTGCAAAAGCACCAGCACTGACGGTAAAGAGCTTATAGGGGATAGGCGTAAAGCCAGCGGTAAAGATGATCACAAATCCCCATTCTTCAAATCGTTGACCTAAGTCAAAATATACGGGTTCACTAAATCCTGGCACATGGTGGAAGAAGAATTGCGCCAGAGGAGTAAATCCATCGGGCGTGAGCCAAGCATAGTTGCCCAACATATAGCCAATCATTCCTCCACACAAAGAGCCTATACTGCAAATTAAACCGTAGTACAAGGCTCTTTTTCGTTTACCCAAGCCTAGGGCGATGAGCAGAATATCTGGAGGAACTGGAAAGAAGATGGATTCTATGACAGCGATCACAAATAGTGCGATAGTTCCATAGGGAGTCTCAGCCCAATTAAGGACCCATTCATAAAGCCGTCGAATCCAGAGCAAAGCTAGTTGATTTAGTCAAAATACTCTTCAAAGATGGGGTCATCATAGATATCAGGGGGGAAATCTTCAGTGAGTAATTTTATCCTCTCTGAATCTATATTTAGAGATGTGATGAGTGCATTCTTACACATTCCAATTTGGCCGAGCGCATACAGGACGCAAGCGTAAAAGTACCAAGTCCTTGCGGAGTTGGATTTAAGGTCAATCGATCGCTCTACAGCATCTTTGGCTGCTTTTGGTTTGTGGCAATCCAAGAGGATGCTTGCATACTGTAACCATGCTTGGTGATCATCAGGGCTAAGTTCAGTGAGTTTTTTGAATGATTTCATGGCTTTCTGTGAATAGCCGGCCATCACTTCAGATTCTCCTTTAACATACCAATAATCTGAATCCTCTGGCTTAAGTTCTGTTGCACGAGTATAGGCTTTTGAGGCCATACGGTATTTTTCTTCAAGGAAGTAGCTTTGTCCGATTCCGAACCATGCCTGGGGGAGGTCAGGGTCTAGCTTGGCCGCCTTTTCAAAAAAACGCAGGCTACGGTCATAATCCTCTTGATCTAACAGAACAAATCCCATGTTACAATATGCCGATGCATCTTCACCTTTTCGGGTAAGAACTTCTTGATAACAAGCCATTGCCTGATCATGTTGGCCAAGTAATGAGAGGATATTCCCTTTATTGTAGTAGGCAGGGATAAAGTCTGGGTCAATATCAAGCGCGTACTCATAACTTACAAATGCATCGTTAAGCATGTCCATTTGGGTCAATGCAACCCCCTTATTAAACCAAGCTTCACAGGAGTAGGGGTCTAAATTAATGTGACGATCAATAGCATTTAGACTGGCATGATGATCTCCCATGGTATTGTAACAATTGCCTAATTCAAACCAGACAAATGGGTGGTCAGGGTCAATTTCACTACATCGAATAAATGCATCTAACGCCTCATCCAAAAGTCCATTGTAGGCAAGATTGACACCCAGGTGAAAGTGAGCTTCTTCATTGAGAGGGTCAAGGTTGATGGCATCGGTGAAACAGTCATACGCCTGATGATATGCACCCGTCACTTGCAAGGAGACTCCAAGGTTGAGGAATGTCTCACTATCGTCCGGATTGAGTCTAAGAGATTCCTTAAAGGCTTTTTGAGCTTCGTCTTGTTGATTCAGATTTCCAAGAAGGATCCCACGTAGGAGCCATATCCGAGCGTTGGACGGGTGTGATTCTAAAATGTGATCAATGACATCAAAGGATTCATCATGATGACCAGATTCAAAATAATATAGTGCAATCTGTTCTAATGAGTCAACATCAAAGTAGGTATCAGGGGTGCGTTGCTCAAAGGCATTGATGAGGTCCTTAAAGTCCTGTTCTCCGAACTCGTCGTCATCTCCGAAATCAAAATCTAGTGTGCTCATTGATGGCCTCAATTTTATTGATCGTCAAAATTACGGATTTTTCCGCAATTCTACATGATTGTTGAATCTGTTTGAAAGCTAAGTGGAACATCCATGAAATTTGGTTGTAAGCGTAAGACATTATTCCCTAATAAAGTGATTAACTTATCAGCAACACAGCGAAAAGAGATCCACAAGCGCTTCAAAGATTTTCTCAAGAGTCAGGGTCTCCGTGAGACTCGTGAAAGAAAGGTTGTTTTGGATGCAATATACGAAACACATGAGCATATTGATGCGGATGAGTTGCATTTGCACCTGAGACAGCAGGGGCATGCGATCAGCCGTGCTACGGTATACAATACGCTAAATCTACTATTGAGATGTGAGCTTGTGGTTCGACATCAGTTTGGAAATTCTCAGGCAAAATATGAGCCTTCATTTCTGTTTGGTCAGCACGATCATTTGATCTGCTTGGACTGCAAGAAGGTTATGGAATTTTGTGATCCTAGAATTCAGAGTATCCAAGAGATGGTGGCCGATGCGTACTCATTTGAGATTAAGCGACATGCGTTGAATCTTTATGGCCATTGTCAGCGCCCAGAGTGCGCTGGTCGTGCTTCAACTTAAACAGCTACTAATTGGGGGTTGTGTCCTGTCAACCCCATGCTGTCGGCTAAAAGAGTAGATCAATAGGTTATTTTGAAGCTGCTCTGCATTGATCACCAACTACTAAGTCCACCAGAGATTACACTGAATAATTTTAGGCATAAGGAATTGAAATAGATATGTATAAAGGAAGCCCCAAAAATAAAAACTGAATATTTTGACGTATATAAGAATTTATCATTTTTCGGGGTATTACAGAAACGATTAAGACATCATGACATGTAATCTCCCATGTACAAAAGAAATATTTTGAATAGTCATTGAAATATCAGATGATTAAGTGACGTTTAATAATTTAGCGGTTTTGGGTTACTTTCCCATAGCATTCGAATTGGAACCATGTACATACCATTACCATAGCTAGCACAAATTTCACCGTCATAAAGCACTGCACCGTAGGTAAACTGATCAGGGCATGCGGCCTTGAGTTTACGTAAACCATTGAAGTCAGAATGCTTGATGGTTGCTCCCGCTTTTACTTCAATTCCAGCAATTTGATAAGCACCTTGTTCAATGACTAAATCTACTTCAACTTTATCCTTATCACGGAAATGATAGAACGAATACGGTTGATTGGATGAACTGGACTGTCTTTTCAGTTCTTGAAAGACAAAGGTTTCAAGGAGATGACCAAGAAGAGTACGCTGTTTTACTAAATCATTTGGATTCAGCCCAAGTAGTGCACAAGCAATCCCGGTATCTCCAAAATGAATCTTTGGAGTTTTGATCAACCTATTGAGACGGTTAGTATGCCACGCAGGTAGGCGTTCAATCAGAAATTGGTACTCCAATAATGTAAGATAATCTTGAGTTGTATTGCGATTCATTTGTAAACTGGATCCGATATCAGAGATGTTTAAGAGCTGTCCAGTTAGATTGGCAGCTGATTGAAGCAATTTGGGTAATACCTCAATCGATCGAATTTTAGATAGATCCAAAATATCCTTTGAAATAATATTCTCAACGTAATTCTTAAGCCAGTTGGAATGTTTAAGATCAGATGACAGGTTGTGTATTTGAGGATAACCGCCTAAAACAATGCGTTGAGCAAGGTTTGTAGATAGAGGTTCAGTTGAACATATTGGAAAATCACCTCCAAATAACCTTTCCAAGAATGGCTTTGACGGACTCTGTTCAATTTCTTGTTGAGAAAATGGATGTAAGCGAAGTGTTTCCATGCGACCAACTAATGCGTCAGCCAAATCAGGCATCATTAAGATATTTGAAGAACCAGTAAGCAAGAACATTCCTGCTTTACGATTACGATCCACTGCTATTTTAAGTTTTCTGCTCAATTGTGGGACTCTTTGAATCTCATCAAGTATAGTCCGCTCGGGGCAGTTTCGGATGAACAGGTTGGGATCATTTTGTGCAGATATTCGCACCTCGTCACTATCAAAAGTGAAGTAGGTATATCCAAGAGATTCACCTATCTCTTTGCATAGTGTTGTTTTTCCGCATTGTCTTGGCCCGTGAATAAGAGTAACGGGTGACGACTCAATGGTGTCTATCAGTAATGACCTTAAATGTCGTGGGGTTAAAATTTCAGTGTTCATCAGCTAAGGATATTAATTATTATTACAGTATTGATAGCCGTTACACACATGGGTATAAACATGAGAATCGTTTCAGGAATTCGGACAGGAGTGTTAGATCCAAATTTTACAAATAACTATAATCTCCAGTAGTGTGACATTGAATAGTCTCGGATAGTATGCGTCTAATCGTCAACCTAATATACGACTAATCGTCAACCTAATATACGACTAATCGTCAACCTAATATACGACTAATCGTCAACCTAATATACGACTAATCGTCAACCTAATATACGACTAATCGTCAACCTAATATACGACTAATCGTCAACCTAATATACGACTAATCGTCAACCTAGTATGCGTCTAATCGTCAACCTAGTATGCGACTAATCGTCAACATAATATACGACTAATCGTCAAGATAGCATGCGTCTAATCGTCAACATAATATACGACTAATCGTCAAGATAGCATGCGTCTAATCGTCAAGATAGCATGCGTCTAATCGTCAAGATAGTATGCGTCTAATCGTCAAGATAGTATGCGTCTA
>JAPOTS010000023.1 GCA_026709065.1 Bacteroidota bacterium | reverse complement strand
CTCTGGCAGTGATTCTGCCCCTGACTCTGGCAGTGATTCTGCCCCTGACTCTGGCTGTGATTCTGCCCCTGACTCTGGCAGTGATTCTGCCCCTGACTCTGGCAGTGATTCTGCCCCTGACTCTGGCAGTGACTCTACCCCTGACTCTGGCTGCGACTCTGGCTGCGACTCTGGCTGCGACTCTGGCTGCGACTCTACCCCTGACTCTGGATGTCTGTATTCTACCAATACAGATCGGTTTACCATGTGACTGATTCGTATTTGAACCGTGGATCCCCCAGAGTCGGTCAAATGCAGCTCTTCATTATAGCCAAATGCTACTGGCTGCAACTCACCATTATTAATCGCTATATTGGAAGCATAAAGATAAGTTCGTCCATCAGAATCAAGAATTGGATCTATTCTTCCTTGAAGACCTGAAATATAACCAGTTCCTTCAGGAAAAATGACTGAACCACCATGATGTAACGGATAGAGTTGAATCGATAATTTTCGTTCTTCAGGCCTCCAACCTTTCTGTAAATAGGCAGAAAAACCCTCAGAAGCGGCATATACCGTCATTGGTAGGTAAACCGAATGTAGTTCAATAGACGCTTCACCATGCTCATCGGTTTTTGAGAATTTCCATGTGCCATTTGGAAAAAGTACTAAAATATCAACATTGGCAAGTGGCACCTTTCCGTCGTGAACAGGGATGGTATAGGTACGAGTACTAGACCGGATAATTGTAGTTTTAAAGCCTCCATCAATTGAGAATTTTGGCTCTGGCAAACCTGCATCAATACAATGTTTAATCATATCAAGAGTCCCTGATCCAATTCGTTCAATATATTTGACCAGAAACATTGCATTGGCTAACAGTGGGTTGTGGGGAAGAGAGGCATGGGGCTCACGAAGCTGATCTAGCGAAAGCTCGGAAGGTAGACTACCCGAATTCCATACTTCTATTCTGTCGGAAAACACCATTACCTGAACACTACTACTATCAGTGTAGTCGCGGTGTACAACAGCATTGACGATTGCTTCAAGGATGACTTCAATTGGAATCTCATAGGTTCGTTCCGCAACAGCTGACTCAGATCTTGTTCCAACTGAGAGATTGATTTTGCTAAGTACGAAGTCAACCGCTTGATCAACTAACTCAAATACAGTTCCTCTGAAAACTTTGTAGAAAGGGATTGGCTTAGCAACCCTAGTTCCGTGAAAATGTACACATTTAATTTCGGAACTGAGTAGAAATTTCTGCGGAGTTTTACCAAACAGTAATATTGCAGCATTGGTTGGCTGTCCATTGGTTAGAAGATTCAAATGTTTCAAAAGAGTCTGCCTTGGTACATCTTCGGTAAGTGGAAACTGTCTAACCCTGCGTGCTGTCCGAATGAACATAGTCATCCGATCAAGATCAAGATCATCCAACGTAGCTCCCACGCAATGAGCGGCATCAAAGGGGGTAGTACGAATTAATTCCTTATCAACAAGATAGCTCACAAGAGCAGCGTAAACCGCACTTTTCAATTCCTCTGGGATGGTATATCTCTTTCGAACAAGATCAGATGGGACTTTCGTGACAAGTGCCTGCATTTTGGGATGTCGCCTGTGCTCGTCGTTACCCTTCAGAAAAATTATCCTGTGTTTTCGTAGCACCGTCGCATGATCAAATTCTCGCTCTGTCGGAGAAATTCCTTCTTTGTCTTCAGTACCATACTGATTACCAAATAATCCGAGATATATGTTAGCATTCTCTACTTCATTCAGATAAAGTTGATCAGGTCTACGATCAGAGGCGTGAACATCCTCAAATAAGAATACCTTAAAGAATCGCCGCATAATTGCATCACTGTGGATATAATCACGCAACAACTCTCGTTCAACCTTAAACTCGCCTTGAACACTACTGATAAATACCTGAATAAATTTCATATAGATCTAACCTGTTGAAAATTGTAGCATTTCAAATGCAATTATAACACCATTGATTGAATAGTTTCAATATACCAATTATATAATAATCGTATGGATACGAATTACCTCTTTGCTGGCTCTCATGAAGCTGCCCAGCGTGCTACGATCCTGTATTCGTTGCTCAATACCTGTGCCCTACACGGTGTGAATCCACGGGAGTGGTTGGTGGATGTGTTAACGCGAATAGACATGACTCCACAAGAGGAACTGTACATGTTGATACCTCAGCACTGAAAGTTCACACAGCAGGAGAAACTCAGTAAGGCCGCGTAGGTCAGACTGACGCAGGCATGGGTCTTCGTAACTTCCCATTGCATCAGAGAAAATTGTCTGCCGTTGTACCATTATTCTCCTGTCATGCCCATGGGATCACACACTCAGGTTAACAAAGTTTACGTACTTGAGTAAATGGGGTTTTCGTATGGATACGATCAAACTTTAATATGTAGTTGATCTTCCAGTGCTTTCCAATGCTCCTCTTCTTAGATAGAAAGTAGTCTAAAGACTCTCTGGTAGGAGCCAAAAATTCTGGTGTTTGAGTTCTCTCCTCCTGACATTCATCATACCTTTGATTAGCAATTATATCCAAAACAATTATTGCCGTCGATTACGTCCAGGCAGTCTACGAGCCCCTTTGGGTGTTCCAAGAACTTCGCTGAGAATTATGGCTGTCTGAGCGGATTTGGCATTCTTGAACTGTTCAGCAATCATGAATGGAGTTTTATTCTTGCGTGTATGGAGATGTGATTTTACTACAGGCGCGGGTTTGACTGTGGGGGTTGGGTTAGCTGGAATTGGTGAGGTGGGAATTTTGGCAATCTCTGTAAACTGGGGGGAATCATAAATAGGCTCATAATTTTGAATCATCTGCTGTTCAGAGAAGTCATCTAGTTGAGCAGAGGATTCAGGAATGGGATTAGTTTTAGGTTGTTCCTCAGTGTACCCTTGCAAATCTGCAAGGGCATCTTCTAATGACCACGGTTCTTGATTATTTGAAGTTTGCTGTTTCTTCTTAGCCAGTCTGCTTACGATTGTAAAGATCAAATACATGACTCCCATGATGATGTATAGGAGGGTTTCATTCATGAGTCAGGGGCTTATAAGGGAGTGAGAAGTTCAAGAATTCGTCGATTTGCACGTGGGAACGCATAGTTTTTCAAGTCAAGAGGATCTACCCATTTTGTTTTCAATCCATCCGAAGAGACTGGACATCCATTTACGATAGTACATTCGTATGCGCGTAATGTTATCCTGAAATGAGAATAAGCATGGTTCACTTGACCAACCAGAGTACCAATAGAGACCTTTACACCAAGTTCTTCATAAAGTTCACGTTGACAAGTATCTGGACCAGATTCTCCCTGAGTTGCTTTTCCTCCGGGCAATTCCCACAGCCCACCCAATAATCCTTTGGACGGGCGTTGTTGGATAAATATCTGGCCAGATTGATTACGCAAAACTCCGACCGCCACATCGTAATGAGGAATTTTGCCTTTGATCTTAGATACTGGGAATGCTTGTGGAGTCCCCATTGAATAGGCCGTGCAATGGGTTTGAACTGGGCAATTCGGACATTGAGGTCGTTTAGGGGTACAAACCTGTGAACCTAACTCCATGATGGCTTGGTTATAATCACCAGGCCTATGATGACATAGCAATGAGTCAGCATAATTCTGAATTTCTTTGGCTGAATCCCCAAGATGGGCAAAGATGCGTGAGATCACTCTGCGAACATTTCCATCAACCGCTGCAACAGGTTCACCACATACAATTGAGGCAATCGCTCGGCTACTGTATGGCCCCAATCCGGGAAACGATTGGAGATCCTGAGATGTGGTCGGTAGATTATCACAGCCAACAATTTTTCGTGCTGAAGCATACAGGTTCCGAGCACGAGCATAATACCCCATGCCCTCCCATAATCGGAGGATATCATCTAGATCAGCAGCAGCAAGAGCTTCAAATGTGGGGAAGGCATCTAGGAATCTTTGATAATATTTTTGGACATAATCGACCTGTGTCTGCTGAAGCATGACCTCCGAAATCCATACTTCATATAAATCTGATTTTCCTCGCCAAGGGAGATCTCGGTGGTTGACATCATACCACTTTAGAAGAGCGTTTGAAAATTCGTCGGCGTTCACGATTGGTTTTTGTGTTTTGGGGAGGGGTATGACATTGATTGGTTCAATCCTACGACAGCAACATTTAAGCGGTTCATTTGGTCAGGGTATATATTTTAGATGTGCATTAATCATCACATGCATGTGGCTAACAAACGCGCATGTATTTGCGCAGTGGCAGGTGATTGCCGATCACGATACTAGCCAGTGGATTCCAGAGCATAGCTCCGATAGTACTATGATCGTTGATCAACACTTGATTCGCAGGTTGCATCAACAGGGTTATTTGTTTGCTATGATCGATTCTGTTCGCGAGGATACTCAGACATTTTATGTCACAAAGGGACATCGTGCTCGCATCGACTCTGTTCGTTTCATAGGCGACCGTGCTGTTGACATCACGATGATGTCAGTTTCATTAAATCAAGGAGATCCAATTACATCTCAAGCGCTTGAGCGAGCTGCGGAAATAATTCTTGACCAATATATAGAATCAGGATATGTGTTAGCAGAAGTGAGTATTGATGCAATTATACCCAAAGATAGTTTGCGTTATGATATTGTAATTCGTGTACAGGAAGGGATGCCTGTACGCGTTGCACAGGTGTTACTACTCGGAGCAAAGCGAACGAAGTCTGCCTTTGTGCATCATACTTCAGGTCTGGTTGCAGGACAAACCTTGGACAAGTTTAATCCCGAAGATATCCAGCGCAGATTACAAGCATCTGGAATATTTAATAGTGTAGGAATTCCTGAATTGTACAGAGATACTGATAGTAGCGTTGTTGTGCATGTGCCAGTGATTGAAAGCCCACCAGGAGTCTTTGATCTAGCATTAGGTTATGAGCGCGGACAAGACGGGCGAGGTGGTTTGGTTGGTAGCGGTAGCTTGGCACTTAGAAATCTTTTTGGAGGAGCCCGAACGCTTGAATTAGCCCTCAATCGCGCACCTGGCCAATTAGGTTTTGTGAAAGTAGAAGCTGAAAGCCCGATCATGTTTGGATTACCGCTGAGCCTATCAATTTCATTTGAAGGACTTCAACAGGATTCTACCTATGGAAAACGAGAATATGGTGCGCAATTTGGTTATTGGATTGATTCCTCCATGCAGTTATTTTCCAGCGTTACCCGCATCGCCACGCGCCCTGGCTTAGCAGGAACGCAATTATTGGATGGCATTCAAAGAATAGCGATTTCCAATGCACAGTTCTTTGGAGGCGGGATTAAAATCATTAAGGTAGATCATGCGCTGAGTCCTACCCGAGGATATCGGTTAAGTATGCAAGGAGAAAGTGGATATAAAGATGCAAACCGTCAAGTAAACACTTCTGACTCCACGGGGCAACAACGTAGGTTTCGTCAGTCTAGATTGATCACTCAAGGGCGTATATACCTGCCAGTTTCAAAACGTAGCCTCTTGGTCACTGGAGGAGAAGTGATGTTATTAAGAAGTCGGGAGGTTGACGAGAGTGATTTATTTAGAATTGGTGGATCACAAAGTCTTCGTGGTTATGATGAGCACCGCTTTCGGGCTTCATTTGCGAGTCGTATATTAGCTGAGTATCGTTATTTACTTGACCCAGTGACCTATGGCTTTGGCTTCTTTGATCTGGGTTATCTCAATAATCGGGCAGAATCTAGGTTTCCCAGCGGGTGGTATCCTGGGTTTGGGCTTGGCTTTCAGCTCTCAACAGCCGCGGGTAACATCAACTTCACACTCGCTACAACCACTGAGGATATCTCGGCCGTTCGGGCCCATATTGGATTATCACTTGGCATATAATGATGGATAGATTCTTTTATGCTCCACCAGAGTCGTTTTCAGATTCGGGTGAGGTCTTACTTCCTCCAGATGAATCAAAGCACGCCGTTAAGGTACTTAGGTTGGGCGTTGGTGACGAAATGATGGTTGTTGATGGTCAAGGTTTTGCAGCGCAAGTAGAGATTATGGATGCAGATCGTACCGCTGTTCATGGGCGAATATTATCCACATACACAAACCTTGGCGAACCGCCATTAAAACTCACAATCGGACTATCACTATTGAATCGTGAACGTCGTTATCATGTATTTCTTGAAAAAGCTGTTGAGTTAGGTGTTACATCAATAATCCCAATGATGTGTGCACGTACTCAATTTAAGGGGGACTGGAGAGAAGATCGTGGGATTCATGTTATGAAAGCAGCCATGAAACAATGTCAGCGCAGTAGGTTTCCAGAGTTGCACCGACTCACATCATTTGAGAATTCTGTCAAAGAAGGATCCTTGATTGCAGATCACAGAGCTGATTTATCAATTAGTGAGGTCATCAATCCATCCGATGATGACCTTAGGATCTTAGTTGGTCCAGAGGGGGGATTTACTGATGATGAACGTACACTGGCCATCAGCCGTGGAGCAATCACGGTAAACCTTGGAAGGAACCGATTACGTGCTGAAACCGCTGCAATCTGTTGTGCGACCATAGCAATGATTTCAAGAATGTCACATTTATAGAGACATAGATAGAATCTTGGCCAACCCTACAGATATAATCGATCTATGTCGCTTATCCAACAACAATAGCCTCGTTTTCCTTTCCTGAGATTGCCCTTTGTTTCAAAGTCATATTTATATGGCTTGGATTTTGATCAGGTGCATACAACATTGTTTTGATTGGTTCGCAACGAATAGTGTATTCAGCAACCATCATCCATTTTTTAAAGCCTTGATCCAATCATTACTCAACCCCTTAGACTCCGAAATCCAAAGACATGTTAGCACAAGCACTATGTTAAATTTAAAGGAAAATTTATATTTCATTGCTCAGAAAATAATGATATCGTACGAAAGTTCCATTTATAGAGACAACAGACCACGATTGGTGGCAGGTTGAGGTTTGAAAGGGAACTGTAATAATGGGGGTTTGTTAAAAGCTGTTGTACAATTCATAAATTTGTGGTTACCGTGGTGGGTCTCCATGAGCCAATTTAACATGATCGGACTATAATTACTATCCAATTCCAAGAAATTAATTTATGTTTACGCTAATAATTGTCATCATTGCTTTGATCGGAGTGGTCATGACGGGTTTGATTTTACTCCAGGCAGGTAAGGGTGGAGGGCTTGCGGGGATTGCCTCTGGAGGAGCGACGACTCAAATTTTGGGAGCACGGCAAGCACCTGATGTCCTTGAACGTGGTACATGGATCTTGGCAACTGTCTTCATTACCCTATGCATTTTGACGAATTTCGTGATTGATGATGGGAGCTCACAGCGAAGTGTCCTCCAACAGTCGGAGCAATCAACACAGCAATCAATTCCTGCACCAGAAGCGATTCCCCCTCCATTGGAAGACATTAGTCCTGAGCCTACTCCACTTCCCGAACAGCAACAATAAATTGGTGGGGTGACCTCGTGCAGAGGCCACCCCAGTGGTTACGTGTAGGCCTATAAGCCGAATTCTGTCTTCTGGGGCTGTAACCACGACAGCTAAACCAGAAGGATCATCATCTATCTAGGACCAGCGTCACCACTGGTCTCATGCAACCTACCCGCATCGCAGTTCGGCGGGTCACCTTATCGCTTGCGCGTGCGATGCTGTTTGGTCTTGCTCCCCGTAGGGTTTACCTAGCCACCATGATCACCCATGATGCTGGTGGGCTCTTACCCACACCATTTCACCCCTCACCTGAATAAATTCATCGGCAGGTATATTTTCTGTTGCACTTGCCGTCATCGCAATTGCGATGCCTTCCCGTTAGGAAGTACGGTACCCTATGGAGTTCGGACTTTCCTCCCTGCCAAATGGCAAGGCGATGATCCGGCCGACACGTCTTTTTATTATATAGCTAAATCACTGGTGGCTTGTTCGTAGAACTCACTATCTACGATGATCCGCCCCGTCTGCTCACACGGAATGATTCGATTGCGTTGGCGAATTTCCATCTGACGTTGGGGTGGAACAGCAAAGCCGCCTGCAGCACCTCTATCTAATCTCACAACCGCTCGCCCGTCCCGATAACGTTTACGGAGCCGCTGGTAAGCATGTAAATAACGTTCATCTACCATAGACTCAGCCTCACTCCTCAGTTTTTCAAGATGAGACTTTTGTTTTTCAGTGGTAGTAAGCACCTCTTCCAGCTGAGTTCGCTTATCAACCAAAATGGATTCTAACTCTGAAAGACGTTCTTGAGCTTGCTCAATTTGTGCCGAACTTTCATCAAGAATTCCATCGGTAGAACTAATTAACTCTTTTGCTTCCGCAATGCGCTCACGTTGTGCCTCAATTTCTTTGCTCAGAGCATCGTATTCACGATTATTGCGAACTTGTAATTGTTGGTCTTGATATTTCTTTATCAACGATTCAGCTTCCTCAATATCAAATTCGGAGCGGCGGCGTGATTGGTCTGTCTCTTCCTGCTCTTGTTTGATTTTGCTGATTCGTGTTTGCAAGCCCGCAGATTCATCTTCAAGATCTTTGATTTCTTCGGGCAGATCACCCTGTTCTTTCACGACCTGATAAATGAGTGTGTCAATATGTTGTAAACGAATCAGAGCGCGCAATTGACTGCTTATTGTGGTTTCAGTAGTACTCATAAATTAAGATTTTAAAGAAGGTAGCTCAATCTTACGATTAGAAGCTCATAGAGGTTCAAATCGTAGAATATTTTATTGGGTTGGTTACCGATTCCGTGCATGTGAAAATGACCGATGGAAAACGTTCTGTAAGCCACGATCGAAGGAGCTCTTCGGTGTGCTTTTCGGTTTCATAGTGTCCCGCATCAACAAGTGCTAATTGGCAGTGACCACTTGAGTCATATACCTCAAAAAAACGATGATAGCTAAGGTCTGCGCTCACAAATACATCTGCACCTGATTTGAGTGCAGGTTTGATGAGGTTTCCTCCTGATCCTCCACAAACTGCAACGGTGTTGATGGGGGTAGTCTTCAGTCCAACATAGCGTAACACAGGGGAATTTAATTGGGAGTGAATTCGATCCAAAAATGAGCTAAATGATTCGTGTTGAGCTAAATTTCCGATGGCGCCCATGCCAGATAATCCATCAGAATTTGGTTTCAAAAACTTAATGTCTTGCAGGTCAAGCAGATTTGCCAGAGCGAAAGAAACTCCTCCATGAGCGGCATCTAAATTGGTATGGATACTGTAAAGACAAATCTGTGACTTAGCAAGTTCAAGGATGAGATGCCCGATTAGATCTTCATCTACAATACGGGAAGGGGGTTGAAATAGAAGAGGATGATGCGTAACAATCATGGATGCGTTACTATTGACGGCTTCATCCAACACCTCTGGGGTGAGATCTAGTGAAATAAGGACACGGTTAATTTCTTGAGTTGCCGAGCCAACATGTAGCCCGACATTGTCGTAAGATTCAGCAAATGCAGGGTCTGCCCACGCTTCAAGGGCGCAGGCGATATCGTGGGCATAGACTATTGTATTTGACATTTAATGATGATGAGAATTAAAATCAATGATAATTGCAGTCAGTAGTGACGAATATGGCCAGTTGGTTGAACAGCTGTTCCATCAACTCCAGAAACGCGGCCATGAAATCATTTATTTTGGTCCAGAATCGGGCGAAGATAGTCAAGACTGGCCAGTGGTGACCCAAAAAGCCATTGATGAAGTCGTTCAGGGTCATGCAGATGAAGCGATTGTTATGTGTTGGACTGGTACGGGATGTTCAATTGTGGCAAACAAAATCAATGGAATACGTGCGGCATTATGCTTAGATGCTCAAACCGCCGAAGGGGCAAGAATTTGGAATCATGCAAATGTATTAGCATTAAGCCAACGGGTAACCAGTCCTGCAATCTTGAAAGAAATTCTGGATGCATGGTTTGGAACGCCCTTGAGTTCAGATCAGTGGAATATAACCCAGATTGATCGTGTAAATGCATTGGATGAGAATCGAAAATCAGATTGATCATCACGCTAAAACATCATTATATGGGGCAAGTTGCTGTCTTGATTGAATGTGTAATAAACGATGTATGTGAGTATAAGTGCTTTTTCGGAGATCAACGATTCAGATTGTTATATATTTTAACTAAAATTGATCTTAATTGTAAGTAGGTTTTTGGGAGATCCCAGCGAATAATTGGGTTTTATAAATCTGGTCATCAAACTATCACTCATTCAGACTCATTCATGTTCAAAATTAAGACGCTAAATGCAATTTCAGATAAGGGTATTGCACGGTTATCCGAACGGGGTTATACCGTAAGGGAAGACGTTTCAGATCCAGATGCAATTTTATTGAGGAGCTATAACCTTCATGGATTTCAATTCCCTAACTCAGTTCTGGCGGTTGGGCGCTGCGGTGCGGGTGTCAACAATATTCCAATTGATGATTGTTCTGAGCAGGGTATCGCCGTGTTTAATACACCTGGAGCCAATGCAAACAGCGTTAAGGAATTGGTAATATGCGCATTGCTACTTTCCTCGCGGCGGATTGTTGATGGAATCAATTGGGCACGTACCCTATCGGGAGATGATGTTGCTACTGTCGTGGAAAAGGGTAAAAAAAACTTTAATGGTCCAGAGATTAAAGGCAAAACTTTAGGAATCATTGGACTTGGAGCGATCGGTGTCGCAGTGGCCAATGCGGCCAATGGCCTTGGCATGCGAACTCTTGGCTATGACCCATTTATTTCGGTGTCTAATGCGTGGGATTTGAGTCGCGAAGTCATGCGTGCAAGTGGATTGGATGAGATCGTAGAAACCGCAGACTATATTACAGTTCATGCCCCGCTAAATGATAAGACGAGGGGCCTGATCAGCAAGGATCACTTTAGTCGAATGAAATCAGGCGTAAGGATCTTGAATTTTGCTCGTGGACCGCTAATTGATGAAGAGGCACTTCTGAGTGCATTAGATCGGGGGCACTGTTCCTGTTATGTCACGGATTTTGTAGACGCTGAATTAGCGCATCATCCCAAAGTATTACCGGTCCCGCACTTGGGGGCTTCAACTCCTGAGGCTGAGGATAATTGTGCGATAATGGCAGCGGAACAGTTGGCTGACTATCTTGAGCATGGCAATGTCATCAATTCGGTCAATTTTCCAAGGGTTCAATTATCGCTTCGCTCGGAGAGATTTCGGATTCAGATTGTAAATCGCAATGAGCCTAAAATCCTAAGCCAGTTTGCGGCGATTTTGTCAGAGACGGGCCATAATATTGATAACTTAGTCAATAAAGGGCGCGGCTCATTGGCCAATAATGTCATTGATGTAAGTGGAGCACTCCCTGGTTCTGTCATTGAGAGTCTCAAAGCAATTGACGGGGTCATTCGTATTCGAACGTTTACATCCTCGTAGTCATGTCGTTTCCAGTTTTGGGGTATAATATACCAAGGAAAGCAAAGCCCCGAATGATGCGATTCGCTCGGTGGGCACTCACAAGGCTTAACTGGGAGATTCAAGGTACTTTACCGGATCATAAACAGTTTGTTGTTATTGGTGCCTATCATACCTCAAACTGGGACTTTTTTGTAGCAATGGGGGTCATGTTTGCTTTAGATTTAGAGGGATCTTGGGTTGCGAAGCATACGATATTTCGATGGCCTCTCGGAGTGTTCATGCGCGCCTGTGGGGGCAATCCTATAGACCGTAAACAGCATGGAGGTCATGTTCAAAGAGCGATTCAATTGTTTGAAGACAACGAAAAATTTGTGTATGCCATAACTCCGGAAGGAACCCGTAGTAAAGTTGAGCGATGGAAAACTGGGTTCTATCATATTGCTTGTGGAGCTGGAGTCGTAATTGTTCCTGCTTATTTTGATTACCCTAATCGTAGAGTAGGGTTTGGTTCTCCCCTGACACCAACAGGGGATTTGGAACACGACATAGCAGTGCTACAAAGATTCTATGAACCTTACAAAGAGACTGCTGCTCGCCCAGATAGGGTTTAGGGAAAAATACCTCCTCTTGAATATCCTTGTGCAATCTTATTGATCGCACTGATGAATGCCCCAGTTCGCAGGTCAACTTTGTGACTGCTGGCGTGAGCATGAATTTCATGGTAGGCTCCGACCATTGTATCTTCAAGCCCAGATTCTACGAGTTCTGCTTCACTTGCACCAAATCCACGCCCTGAATCTATATCTGCAAGTTTGATTGGATCAAATTTTTTGTCTACGAGGTCTTCGACTGTTTCCAGAATTTTTAAGGCATTATGAGCTTCACGCCGCCGGCTGATCCGTCCATGTCGTACATGAGACAGATTGCGGAGCCATTCAAAGTAAGATACTGTTACACCTCCCGCGTTAAGATAGACATCGGGGATGACCATCACACCTTGTTTGATTAGGGCTTGATCAGCAGCAGAGGTAATTGGGCCGTTCGCTGCTTCGGCTACTATTTTAGCTTGAATTCGACTTACATTTTCACTATGAATCTGGTTTTCCAGCGCAGCGGGAACAAGAATATCACAATCCATTTCTAAGGTCAGGAATGAGTTTTGAATGTTAGTTGAGCCGGGAAAATCAAGGATGGATTGTGTTTCCTTTCGGTGATTGACGACCTTCTCCAAACTAAGTCCATTTGCGTTGTAGATTCCACCGTCATATTCTGCTATACCGACAATGACAGCTCCGGCCTGCTCAAGGTACAGGGCTGTGTGGTATCCTACATTTCCTAAGCCCTGAACGATGACTCGCTTACCTTCTATTCCTCGGTTTAGCCCAAGAGCATGCATGTCTGCTTCAATGTTACACGCCTCACGGATACCAAAGAAGACACCTCGCCCGGTGGCTTCTGTGCGCCCACGGACTCCACCATCCCCGACAGGTTTTCCTGTTACGCAGGCAAGTGCGTCAAGTGGATTATCGGTAATACTACGATAGGTGTCATAAATCCAGCTCATTTCAGCACTCGTTGTGCCATAGTCAGGAGCAGGTACATCAACCCCTGGGCCGATGAAATTTTTCTTCGCGAGTTCAAAGGTGTAGCGTCGTGTGATTCGTTCCAACTCTGATTGCGAGTAGTTTCGTCTATCAATACAGATGCCTCCTTTGGCTCCGCCATATGGCACATCAACGATGGCACACTTATAAGACATCAATGCTGCAAGTGCCATGACCTCATCCGCGTTGACTGAGAGTGCGTATCGAATGCCGCCTTTGGTAGGTTGCATATGTTGACTGTGCTCTGCACGATAGGCATGAATAACTTCAATTTCACCATTATCCCGAACAAGCGGGAAACTCATATGATAGACGCTATTGCATTCTTTGATTTGAGATAAGAGTCCCTGAGAATGATTTGTATGGAGTGCTGCGCGGTCAAACATCTTGTTTACTTCAGCAAAGAAAGAATTTTTTGACATGATTCAATAGAAATAAGTGATCATAATAGTACCTACCAGTCGGCGTAAAATTAAACACAAACGATGTTATGATGCTCCAAAATATATCATTATTAAATCACTGAATAATTTTCTTGAAGGTGGTTTTGGCGAATTAAGGAGCAATTCCCTGAAACGTGAGATCAATAGGTTACAACTATACACCTGTCCTTATTGTTGACGGTAGGTTTTGAAGCATCGGTATATCATTAAATTTTCTGATAATCAATTCAGATCATCTCATGATGGAGAATCACTCAAGGTCACTCTTTGCAAAACTATTGTTTCGTGAGGGTTAGGAATATCCAATATGAGAGATTAGTAAAAACAAACCTTTATGAGAATGATGAAGTGGGGTTCTTTAGACTATGGTCTCAAGAGGTACTTTCAAGGTTATCAGGAATTCCATTACATTTCATCGGTCGTTTAAAGTACAGTCAAGGTGTAGCGCCTATAGATTCATTTTTCATGGAGAACCTATTGAGTAAATTGACGTATAAAATTTTCGAAAATATCAAGGATAATGTGGATGATTTCTTGCCAATGTGTTATGTAAAATGAATTGAATGGATTCAGAGGAACTCGGAAAATTATCTAATCAATTTCCAACTGGACTCAACAATAAATTTTTCTGTTTGGGCAAAACGCATTAGGAGACGCGAAAAAGATCAGGAGAGGCACGTCGTGCTTAAGCATCTTTGTAGGATGCTGATATGCACTGGACTCTCTAATGCTAGAAGAATCTATTGTTCATTCTTGTTCTAAAGATCTAAATAGTGAGTTATATGCTCCGCAAAAAGAAGAGGAATTTGATAACTCAATTCGTATATCTACCAATGGTACTAAACAGGTAAAAACCAGATTTAGTAAGGTTAACAATTAAATGATACCTATTACGCATGGTTACGCAAATTGAACTACAATATTTCAAGTGTTTTGATTTCCTCACACTCCCTCTACGTCAACTAACCTTGCTATCTGGAACCAACGCGTCGGGAAAATCATCGGTCCTTCATGCACTCTGTGTGCTAAACCAAACTATGCGTGACTTTGAGTGGTCTCCCAGATTAATGCTCAATGGTTCGGTTGTGTCCTTAGGAAGAGTGATGGATACAGTTGATCAAGTTCATGGACAAGGAAATGTACATATGACACTGACTCATGAAGATATAGAAAAGTTTCATTGGGTTTTTGAAGGCGGTCCTGAGGAAATGACTATGGATTTGAAAGACGGGTTCTACCAATTCAAAAATGAAGATAAAGCTCATTTTGACACTCGGCAGTTAATGCATTATTTATCTCCAAACTCATTAAGTGATCATTCTCTTATTCATCGCTTACGTAGAATGACATATCTAACTGCAGAACGGCATCAACCTGAAGAGTATTATCCACATGATGACCTACTATTTACTCCAACAGTAGGCTCTTGTGGGGAGCATACGGCCAGTGTCCTGTACAACGGTTCAAGTGAGCCCGTTCTTGAACAATTAGTTGTCACCTCATCACCACCAACCCGCTTACGACAGGTTGAGTCTCGTTTGGCAAGATTCTTTCCAGGATGTATATTAGAACTCACTCCTGTTGAACATGCAAATGCAATTTCCATTGGGATTCAAATGTCCAATGAAAACAGGTTTGTTCGTCCAGTCAACACTGGGTTTGGGCTTACTCAAGTATTGCCTATCATTGTTGCCGCTCTATCTGCCGAAAAAGGAGACTTTTTGTTAATTGAAAATCCAGAGGTTCGTTTGCACCCCAGTGCGCAGTCGCAAATGGGTAGGTTCCTTGCAGAGGTTGCCTCTGCGGGAATCCAAGTCATGATTGAAACCCATAGCGATCACATCCTGAATGGAATCCGACGAGCGGTAAAGGACAATATGATATCTCATAATAATGTTGCTGTCCATTTTTTTTCGTCAACGAGAACACTCGGATATTGATGGAGAACCACAAGTTGAGAGTCCAAGGATTGATTCCCAAGGGAATGTAGATTATTGGCCATCAGGTTTTTTTGATCAATTTGATAACGATATGCTATATTTTTTAAGTGGTGAATTAAATGGACCTTCTCCTCAATGATTTGTCTATTCATGAATAATTTAATGATATTCGTGAACTGTAATGAGCGTTTGGACAACTCGTTAACATGCGTACAATTGTTCAGAGGTACGACATAGAAGTTATATCTTGTATACATTTCCCGTTATTGCCCCAACCAAATATGGGGTTGTCTGAAGTCATCAATAAAAATTCCGATGTTAATCTTACAATATGCAATTTTAAGTTGGCTTTACAAGTAGGGTCCTTTTTGGGAAGATACACTAGAACGTCATAGAGTATCCATACGATAGATCTGACTGATCTTGTTCAAGCAGTAAAAACATCAGAGAATGTGAGTAGCCCAACTCATTCAATTGCGATGGTTATTTTGAAATTGTGTAATTTCACGGACGAAAGGCTAATCTGTAGAATCGTCACAATTAGTATAAACAGTGGTGAAGGAAGATAATTACCAATAAAGTGTATTCTGAAGATCATTTAACTCTATGACAGGCACAGTCTTGATTCATATTGTTGTAGTGATTGCATTGGCGATTGGCTCGCAGTGGTTGGCGTGGAGAATTCGAGTTCCCTCAATACTACTTCTTCTGATTGTAGGGTTTTTAGCGGGGCCAGTGATGCGAATTCTTCCCCCAGAACAGTTACAGGGGGAGTGGGTCTTCGCATTTGTCTCTCTGGCGATTGGTATTATTCTCTTTGAGGGAGGGTTGAATCTACGGTTGTCTGAACTCAGAGGCGTCGGCCGGGCCGTATTTAATCTCGTTACCATCGGAGTCGCTGTGACAGGTATTTTAGCCGCAATTGCGGCCCATTATGTGCTTGAAATGCCTTGGGAAATCGCGGTCGTGCTTGGAGCCATACTAACGGTCACTGGTCCTACAGTTGTGTTACCTCTGATCAGATATGTTCGCCCCAGTGGACGCGTCAATGCGATCGCAAAATGGGAGGGAATCACGATTGATCCAGTCGGTGCAATCATTGCTGTATTAGTGCTTGAAGCTGTGATTGCAATGCATGACTACGGAGCGGATGGTGTCACAGGTGGGGGAATGTTGACCACCATTATCCCCTCATTGGAAGCTTTATTGACCACTGCTGCGGTCAGTATTGGTGTCAGCCTATTAGGCGGAGCGCTCATGCTCTTTTTGTTGAGGCGACACTTAGTCCCAGATTATTTGCAGAGCTCATTTGCTTTGACAATCGTCATTCTTGTTTTTGCAATTTCAAATACGTTGCATGAAGAGTCTGGGTTATTCTCTGTGACGATCATGGGGGTATTTCTCGCAAATCAATCGTATGCGAGTCTTCGTAATATTAATAAATTTAAGGAAGATCTACAGTCGTTGTTAATCGGCTGTCTATTTATTCTATTGAGTGCACGTCTGAATTTTGATGCATTGACTTATTTTGATGCGAGGGCATTCATCTTTTTGGGGATTTTGATCGTCGTAATTCGTCCACTTGCTGTTATTGTGTCTAGTCTTCGAACTGGTCTTAATTGGAAAGAACAAGGCTTTATTGCTTGGCTTGCCCCTAGAGGTATCGTTGCAGCAGCAGTGGCCTCACTGTTTTCTGTTCGTATTGAGGCTGTGTATGGATCTGATGTTGCTGGTCCGCTTGTACCAATCGTCTACATGGTGATTATAGGGACTGTAACGGTATACGGTTTGACACTTCAGCCAGTGGCTCGTGTGTTAGGAATGGCAGATTCAAATCCTCAAGGCATTCTATTTCTAGGGGCTAAGACCTGGGTTCAAAGTATTGCTAAAGCAATCAAAGATCAGGGAATTGCTGTTCAATTGATTGATACGAACGAAAGAAATATCAAACAAGCTCAAGGTAGGGATCTGCCAGCGATCGCCGCTAATGCTTTGGAAGAGCAAGTTCTTGACGAGTTAGACCTCAGTGGGATCAGACGGTTCATGGCGCTGACCTCCAATGATGACACAAACTCTCTGGCGGCACTACGATTTAAGGATGTTTTGGGCAGTGGAGAGGTCTTTCAAGCCGATGCCACTTCATTCCGAACTGAGTCATCACTGGTTCGAATTCCCGTCCATATGCGCGGCCGGCCATTATTTGGAGGTAACCATACTGTCTATGACTTAGAGCGTCGATTCGAAGCCGGAGGCGAAATTCGAACCATTGGAATCACTGAACCAGGCTCCTACGAAGCACTTGAAGCAAAATATGGCAATGATCTGATCTTATTGTTTATTATTCGAGGTTCTAATCTTCTGATCCACTCAGAAGAAAATAACTTGCGACCTCAACTCGCAGACATTGTGATTGTGATGCTTCCCCCATTAAGTGTAGATGAAGATATCAAGGATACGACGATAATACACGATCTAATTGATCGGGCCTTTATTATTGATTACTTTGATGATGTTACGGCTGAAAGTATTGTTTCAACTGCGTCTAAATTACTAAGCCAACGCCTACCTGAATCTGCAGAACGATTAGCTGACGGCTTGGCCGAATGTATGAATGAGGAAAGCCCTGTTTTATCTCCAGGAGTACTCCTTCATCATGTCCGCTTAAATAATATATCTCAAAGTGAGCTTATTTTGGTTCGGTGTGAGCCTCCGTTAAACTTATCTCATAACGAAGGTCCTATTGAAGTCTTTGCATTTTTTGTCACCCCCGAAGACGATCCAGGGCAACACTTACGAGTCCAAGCTCATTTGGCAGGGTTACTAGGTCGACGTACGCTGTTACCTGAATGGAGACAGGCATCAGATGAGGAGGAGTTGCGCGCCTCGCTCCGCTCTACAGAATTTGAGCCAAAGTTGGTATCTTGACCATAAACGCGCGTTAGACGATGGATTTTCCAGATGTAAATACAAAAGTGGTTGCGATAATAGGAAACCCAATACGACATTCGTTGTCTCCAATCATTCATAATACAGCGTTTCAAGCTCAGAAGTTGAACTACATATATATCGCTATTGATCTTGTGACCAAGAATTTGCCCAAAGCCCTTGAGGGCATTAAAGCACTAGGTTTTTCGGGGTTGAATGTGACGATTCCATATAAAGAGGCTGTATTGCCATACTTGGAGAGTCTTTCAGAGGTGGCCCAGTACACTGGAGCAGTCAATACGATTGTTTGCAATAATGACCATCTGTACGGAGATAACACAGATGTGAGTGGATTTCTGAGTCCGATTCAAGATTTTCAGTTAAGCGGTATGCCAATGACCATTCTTGGGGCTGGAGGAGCTGCACGAGCCGTCGCATATGCACTTTTGCGTGAGTTTAATCCACAACCATTAACCATTGTGGCTCGCAGAGTAAATCAAGCCCAGAAGATAGCCAATGATATGGATGGACTTGGTCATCAGGTGGAAGTCAGTGACTTTGAGACTGCGACAGCAGTCATTAAGAAAAGTCGGTTAATTGTTAATTCAACCCCAGTTGGGATGTTTCCTCATGTGGATGAAACACCATGGATAAACGGGCAGATTTTTTCCCCCGATCAAGTGGTTTATGATCTAGTCTATCGCCCAAACAAGACTCGGCTTCTACGACAAGCTGAACTCCAAGGTGCAACCATCATCGGTGGTCTTGAAATGCTGATTCAACAGGCTGCAGCAGCCTATCGGCAGTGGACCAATCATGAGATGCCAATAAGTATTGTTCAAAATACGTTAATGAATAAATTTTGTCCTCAATGATCATGTTATATAATTCGTTTAAAGTACTGGTGGCTTTCTTCTGTGTGGCCTTTCCAGTCTCCGCCCAAGTTACTGGACTTGGATTCACAGATTTTGAGAACTCTGGGGCTCTGGAAGCACAAGAGGCATTCTCTCGTGGAATATTACTACTGCATAGTTTTGAGTATGAAGATTCTCGAGAAGCATTTATAGAAGCACGTAATATAGATCCTGAATTTACCATGGCCTATTGGGGGGAAGCAATGACCTATAACCAGCCTATTTGGATGAGGCAACAAACAGAGCGGGGGCGTGATGCACTGATCAGACTCGCCCCAGATTTTGAGGGGCGACTGTCTATGGCATCAACGCAGAGAGAAAAAGAGTATCTGAAAGCTGTTGAGGTGCTGTATTTTGGGAATGAAGATAAAAACAAGCGCGATGTCGCTTACGAAAGACAACTCGGAGTATTATCTGAGAAATATCCTGATGATTTAGATGCGGCTGCTTTTCATGCTTTGTCCTTGTTAGGATTGGCTCACGACGGGCGAGACTATAAACTATACATGCAAGCGGCCGCGATTGCAGAGGAAGTTTTTGCTCAGAACCCTCAACACCCTGGTGCTGCACATTATTTAATTCATGCGTACGATGATCCGATTCATGCTCCGCTCGGATTGCGTGCTGCACATGTCTATGCAGGCATTGCGCCCGATGCTTCTCATGCCCTCCATATGCCCTCGCATATATTCTCTGCATTAGGTATGTGGCCAGAAATGGCAGCAGCGAATGAAGAGTCATATGCTGCCAGTGTCCAATGGATGGAACGTAAGGGACTGAAGGGGCATTCAGGTGCATATCATGCACGCCAATGGCGTGCCTATGCATATCAACAACTTGGTCGCTATGCTGACGCAGAGGAACTGCTCAATGATATGATGGCTGATGTAAGAGAGAGTGATTCCTTACAATTCCCGATCAGCTATGCTATGATGATGCTTTCAAGCTACTTTGCTGATACAAACAAGTGGGATTCAGAATTCGCAAGGATTGAATTAGACACCGAGAATCTTTCGCCATTTATTCTGGCAAACATCTATTTTATCCGTGGGAGAACGGCTGTGTCAGATGGAAATGAAGAAGATGCAAGAAAAGCCCTCAGTGAACTGATGAAATTAGAGGATCAGCAAAACATAGCACTTTTATTACAGCATCAACTCAAGGCAGAAGTGCTAAAATTGGAGGGGAACCTTGATGGGGCGATTGAACTACTAGAAGAGGCAGCAAAGATTGATAGCGAACGGCCTTTGGATTATGGACCACCAGAGCCTGGTAAACCAACTCATGAATTATTAGGGGAATTCTATTTGATGGCAAATAAATCAGATGAAGCGATTGAAGCATTTCAAGCCTCGCTTGAACGAGCCCCAGGAAGGTCAATGTCTTATGTAGGTTTATCCAAAGCTGCCCGAATAGGATCAAATGAAGAATTATATCAAAATACGATAACCAAGCTAAAAGAAAATTGGAAAGATGCAGATCCTATTGTGATCGAGACGTATTTATCTGCACTGATGAGATAACCATCCATTAAGATTATCATTGTGTATTTTATGCGATCTACCTTTTCAAGACTTAAGGATCTAATATCTTGTGGTTGCGCAAGCGATTTTATTCGATACTTTCTGATCGCTCTCATCATTGGTATGCCTTTTATCAATACCGATGCGCAGGATCTTGAGTTTCCAAAATATGAATTTCGAGGGGCATGGATTGCAACGGTATATCAACTTGACTGGCCAAAAAGCACTAGTGAAATTCACCAGAAACGCCAGTTAATTAGTTTGCTAGATCATCTCAAAGATGCTGGAATTAATGCTGTATTTTTCCAAGTACGCTCCTTAGCAGATGCTATGTATGAATCAAGCTATGAGCCTTGGTCATATTATCTGACGGGAAATCAGGAAACGCCAGCGACCTATGACCCTTTGGAGTTTGCTATTGAGGAGGCACATCTTAGAGGAATGGAGATCCATGCTTGGGTCAATCCATATCGCGCCCACCATGTCGGACGCTACCGTGTGGCCAATAATCATGTTACTAAAACACATCCAGAATGGACATATCGTGCAGGGGATCTCATCTATCTAGATCCTGGACAGAGGGATGTGAGAACATATATTACTAGGATTGTAATGGATATTGCACGTCGATATCAGATTGATGGAATTCACTTTGATGACTACTTCTATCCATACCCTCCAAATCATCTGACATTTACAAATAGGCCCGATAACGATTCATTTGTCAATGATAATCGAGGATTTACCAATATCAATCCTTGGCGTCGGGATAATATAAATTTGCAGATTAAGGAGGTTTCCGACAGTTTACGTTCATTTAATCCGCAATTGAAGTTTGGCGTGAGCCCGTTCGGGATCTGGAAAAATGGGGTTCCATCAGGAATATTTGGACTTGATGCCTATAATAGAATTTTTGCTGATCCAATTTCATGGATTGAATCAAAGACCATTGACTATCTAGTACCCCAGTTATATTGGAAGATTGGGGGAGAGCAGGATTATAAAAAATTATCAAGGTGGTGGGGGAGTAAGATGGGTGATCGTCATCTTTATATTGGACATGCTTTATACGAAACTGGGAGAAAGTTCAGCGCCTCAGAAGTGATTAATCAGGTGACATTCAACCGCGAAAACAGTGAGTTAATTGATGGAAGTGTTTTTTTTAGAACGAATCATTTACTTCCTGGTAGATCCAGAAGCTTTTCGCAGAAGATACGTAATGGTCTATACAAGTATCCAGCACTTCCCCCTCCAATGGACTGGAAGGATTCTACACCACAACCAGCCCCAACCAATCTTACAGTGACCGAGAATCAAACATCCGTTGAGTTGAAATGGGATGATTTTAACGATGGACATAATCGGTATGCAATCTATCGAGTTCAGAGTACGACTCCCCCAAATGAAAGCTTCGTCACAGATGATGCACAAAATCTAATTGCGATTACTGGGGAAATGGAGTACATTGATGAGGATGTTTTTCCTTTACATGAGGAATATTGGTATTTTGTAAGATCTGTCAGTCCGAACTCTATTGAAAGCCAATCCAGCAGTATTGTATCAACTTCAAGGGAAAGTGACCCAATGGAACCTAATCTATTCAGTGCCTATCCGACGGTTTTTAAGGATCAGATCAACATTCAATACTCTCTCCAAAGAGGTGAAACTGTAACCTTAGAAGTATACGATACGATTGGCCGTCATGTTGAGACCCTGATGGACAGGACGTTTCAATCCCCTGGATATTATATAAACTCTTTTACTTCTTCTAATCGGCTCATTTCAAGCGGAGTTTACTGGCTTGTTTTAAGTGTAGGAGATCAGCGAATGACGCGTGCGGTCGTTCGAGCAAATTAGAGTAGGAAAAAGTGTTGATTAAACTCCCAATTGACATCAATCGTCAAGGATCAGAGACATTCGGATGGTCATTGAACCGTGAAGGCTCACAAGAGATAGATCCCGACTACCAGAGTGACATCAACAGAGTTGAAGCGATCACAAATGTGATTGAATTTAGGATGGATCAATTTCCTAAGATAAGAAAAAGCAATCCCGCTAGCAATCCGCCCACAATAGGGCCGACTACGGGAATCCATGCATAGCCCCAGTCACTGCTACCTTTATATTTCAGAGGAACGATGGCATGAATGATTCGGGGGCTTAGATCTCTCGCAGGATTGATTGCATATCCGGTGGTTCCCCCTAAGGTAAGTCCAATGGTTAGCACAACGATGCTTACTGGAATGGCATCTAATGCGCCAAGTCCAATTTCGGGTTCAACTAAATAGAGTACTGCAAAGACGAGTATAAAGGTTGCGATGATTTCACTGAGCAGGTTGGAGCTAGGTTTACGGATGGCAGGAGTCGTACAAAATACATGTCGATTGGTCGCAGCATCTTCGGTCAAATTAAAGTGATCCCTATAAAACACCCACACCAGAAATGCACCAACGGCGGCTCCTGAAAATTGTGCAGTCAAATAGAGTGGAACGCTGCTCCATTCAAACACTCCGGCGAGTGCAAGACCAAGGGTGACAGCAGGGTTAATATGAGCACCGCTAAAGCCAGCGACAATAAATACAGCGACAAAAACTGATACTCCCCAGCCCAAGCTAATCGCAATCCAACCCGCACCGTGTCCTTTTGTATCCTTGAGGATGACATTGGCCACAACTCCATTACCAAGCAATAATAGAATGGCTGTTCCGATAAATTCTCCTATGAATGGACTCATGACTTATGCGGTGTGATTACTTTTTGATCGGAGGACGGCTTGATTCCATGCTTCCATTAGGTCGTTAGCGGTTGAGCGTGCCATTTGGGGTTCAAAGATTTGATCAACCTGCCATAGTTCTGAGAGCGTGTCTACATCTGACCAATAACCTACGGCAAGTCCTGAAAGATATGCGGCTCCTAGGGCGGTGGTTTCGTGCACAGCAGGTCTCAAGACTGGAACATCCAAAATATCTGCCTGAAACTGCATGAGGAGATTATTGGATGTTGCGCCGCCATCAACACGCAGTTCCGTTAAGTTAATTTTGGCATCTGCTTCCATTGCTTTGATGACATCTGCACTTTGATAGGCAATGCTCTCCAAGGCGGCTCGTGCAATGTGAGCTGCTTTACTTCCGCGTGTCAATCCTGTAATGGTGCCTCGTGCATAGGGGTCCCAGTGCGGGGCACCCAGTCCAGTGAAGGCAGGCACGATCGTAACCCCGCCATTATCATCAACTTGGGATGCGAGTGACTCTACATCGGACGATGTTTGAATGAGTCCTAATTCGTCACGAAGCCATTGAACGACCGCGCCTCCGATAAATACACTTCCTTCAAGGGCATAATGCATGTTTTGACCTATTTGCCACGCCACAGTTGTCAGAAGCTGATTTTCGGAGGGGTGCGCATCAACACCAGTATTCATAAGCAAGAAGCATCCAGTTCCATAAGTATTCTTTGCCATGCCAGATTTTGAGCATACTTGACCAAAGAGGGCTGCCTGTTGATCCCCAGCTATACCTGAGATAGGAATGGAATGGTTAAGAGCATCGGTATGACAGATATGCCCACTTGATGGAACGATGTTTGGCAGAATTTCCATGGGGATTGACAGGATTTCACAGAGCTCTTCGTCCCATGACTGTGTAGTGAAGTTGTAGAGTAAGGTTCGGCTTGCATTAGATACATCTGTACAGTGATGCTGACCATTGGATAACTTCCAAATGAGCCAAGAGTCAATCGTTCCTGCACATAAACGTCCACTAGAAGCCAAGTCTCGGGCAGTGGAAACATGATCAAGGATCCATTTAATTTTAGTGCCAGAGAAGTAGGAATCTAGTACGAGGCCGGTACGCTGTTGAAATAAGTCTGCGAGTCCTTCAGCGCGGAGTTGGTCGCAATATTCAGATGTACGTCGGTCTTGCCATACAATGGCATGATGGATAGGCTCGCCAGAGTCTCGATTCCACAATACCGTGGTTTCGCGTTGGTTGGTCACACCAATTCCAGATATATCCTGACATAACAGTCCACATTCATCTATGACTTGCTGAGCGACTGATAACTGAGATTCCCAAATTTCATTCGGATCATGTTCAACCCATCCAGGCTGAGGATAGATCTGCTTAAATTCCTTTTGAGCTGTTCCAACAACTGATCCTTGCCGATCAAAAATAATTGCGCGGCTACTTGTTGTTCCTTGATCTAGGGCTAAAATGTATGACATATTTCAAAGATATTGATTCAAATATACTGATTACGATAGTTTCTATTGCAGAAATGTCAATCGTGAACATTCCATTCTTATTTTGGGAGATTTAAGTTCAATTTAAAATGCGTGGTGTTAATCATGTGAGATACCTTAGTGATTGTACTGTAAGATTTTTGGGTACTACTAATGGCTTTTCAAGATAAATTTGAGTTGAACAATCACAATCTGTCATGGCCGGCAAACTGCAGCATATTAAGGCAAGGATCATCTCATCCAACGGATTGATGATATGAACGGAAACATTGAAAAATGGCTGATTATTATGGAGGGTTAAAGTATTTCACATCTAAAATCTGATTTGAGGTGAGTTGACCCAGATGAATGATCTTGAAACAATACAATGACTTTTAGGCTTTAAGCAGGGCAGTGACCTTTGACAGTGGAGTAAAAGAACAATAGAATCGAGCCAATAATTATGATAAGATTAGGAATCATTATCGTAGGTGCAATGATCGTCGTAACCCTTTCAAATGCTCAGAGCTCAGGACTGATTAGCAGCCTTATCACCGATGATGATCCACCGGTAAAGACTCCGACGGTGACGCTTTCTGTGGATCCAACTACCGTCATAGAGGTGATTCTTGAGGTAGATCGGACACGTTTGAATGAGGGAGAGTCGGTAGATGTCACAGTAACCC
>JAPOTS010000065.1 GCA_026709065.1 Bacteroidota bacterium | reverse complement strand
TAAGCGCAAGTATCCTGTAATTCAAACCACTGATGTTTAGATCGTTTCCGTGCCCTAGTTCCATCGCATAATCGTTCTCCCGTCTGTGCTAAGCGATCTTTTCCAAAAGTAAGCAAGTATCTCTCAACACATTGATAACATGAAATATCTATGTTAAACGATGGAAGGGTTGAAATTAACCAACAAGACGGATTTTTTGCGCGATAACTTTGAAAACCACCGCGTTGCTATTCTCTTTTTATGCGGAGGTTTAGACCTGCACCCACAAAGATCGTGTTAGAACCAAAAATAATAGTGGAAAAAGTAAAGCAATGATTGGAGACATTACATCTTATCATGAAATATGTTCGTACCAGTTAAAAATGTACGGTTGATGAGTATCCATACGATCAATCATTCATTCTTCACATGCTTCAGTGAAAACGAATCTCACGAGGCGACCTGATTCTTGGTTGAAGAGAGAAGTAATGAATGTAATGTCTGCTTTGAAATCCTACTCATCTTTTCATATTGTATTTTGGCTTATTCGTAGGACTGGCTTCGTAGTACTATTCTTGGTATTTTCAGATTCACGAAGTGTATTTCTAAATGACTGACCCGCCAATCATCACAATCCATGCTCCCATCCCAGTTATACGTTTCCATAAATATAACATGAGAATCTCCAAGACAATGGCCAGATAATTAATGAATCCTAATGTTCTAGAAGAACATGGAGCACTAGATCATATCAGATTACAGGGGCAAACGGATGAGTTGAAGGGCGCATTTGGCAAAAAGGAATTATTTGTATTATATTCCTAACATATTAACTATCCAGAAGAAAAATGGCTAACGTTTCATCCAATCCCACTCATTCACCTGATTTTGACATAGAGTATTACACCGAAAATGCAACACTTTCCAATCGAGAGAAATCACTGATTGAACATCGCATGAACAAACTCACTAAGGGACATCGAGATATTTCTGGTGCATCAGTTGCAGTAGAATGTATCAGTGGTGATAATAAGCGTGCAGAGTACAAAGCTCGTCTAGTCGTATACTGCAAACCTGCGAATATCGTAGGCTCCAGCACTCACCAATCAATTTACTCTGCAGTGACCGATGCCCTTGAAGCCATTGAGAGGCAGGTTCGTGATCAACGCGAGCGAATGCGCGATAGACATAGAACAGCACGTCAGACTCAGTGAGATACTCGTATCTTCAAAGGATTACGCTACTCCCTTCATTATTCATAAATTTGTGTGGATTCATTGATAGGATTGCTCTTATGATCTGATCAAATAGGGCCATTCTGAACATACCAGATGTATAGTTTGTTCAGAGCACACTCCTGAATGCTCAGTATTTTGAAGATTCAATTCTTTTCTCTCGCAGTCAATGATACAGTTAAGATGTAACCATCAATATATCAGATTAATGATCGCTCACGAATGCCTGCGTATGATTCATTTAAACGCCTTGCTGATCTTTGCGTTAAATCCACCTAACCATTAATGACAATACATCATTGCTGATTGATGAATCGCGCAATCTCAAATTGGTCGCCACAGTCTTGGCATCATAAAAAAGCCGTACAGCAAGTTGACTATCAAGATGAAGCTCATCTATCATCCGTTCTAAGTCAACTGCGCAAACACCCTCCCTTAGTTACATCTTGGGAGATTGAGGGCCTACGCAAGCAACTTGCAGAAGCAGCTTCAGGTCAAAGATTCGTCCTTCAAGGAGGAGATTGTGCTGAAAGCTTTGAGGATTGCAGAGTAGAATTTATCAAAAACCGATTGAAGATTCTGCTACAGATGAGCGTGATTTTGATTTATGGACTTAAAATGCCAGTGATCCGCGTGGGGCGCTTTGCCGGGCAGTATGCAAAGCCAAGAAGTGATTCAACTGAGACACGCAACGGCGTTTCTTTACCATCATACCGAGGGGACAATATCAATGCAGCCCAATTTACACAAGAGGCGCGAACTCCTGATCCAGATCGTCTCATGCAGGCCTATTATTGCTCAGCAATTCAGTTGAATTTAGTTCGTGCTCTGGCAGATGCTGGCTTCGCTGACCTTCACAACGCTGATAATTGGAACCTGAGTTTTGCTCAAGAAGCACCCTACATTGACCGTTATCACTCAATTATACGGAAGATTCATAGAGCTTTGGATTTTGCAAAAACAGTTTCAGATCACCCCATAGGAGGTCTGGGACAAGTGACATTTTTTACCAGTCATGAGGCCCTTCATTTACCTTACGAAGAAGCCTTTACAAGAGATGTAGTCCATGCAAATGCGACGTATAACCTCTCCACTCACCTCCCATGGATTGGCAAGCGAACACTGTTTGATGAGAGTGCTCATGTTGAATATATGCGGGGGATTCGGAACCCTATCGGAATCAAAATTGGTCATGACATGTCTCCTGACGACCTGGTGATGCTTGCTCGTCATTTAAATCCTCTGAACGATTTAGGAAGGCTAATGGTCATTTCTCGCATGGGAGCCTCCAAAGTTGAAGATTGTTTACCAAGAATGATTGATGCAATTCAGCGTGCGGGTGTCAATGTTTTATGGTGCTGTGATCCAATGCATGGTAATACTGAAACGGCATCGGGTGGAATCAAGACCCGAAAGTTTGAGAATATTCTTTCGGAGTTAGAATCTGTGATTGATATTCACGGGAGAATGAATACTATATTAGGTGGAGTTCATTTTGAACTCACTGGCGAAGATGTAACAGAGTGTGTGGGAGGAGCAAGTGGAGTAGAAGAGGAAGATCTCAATCAACGCTATCATTCTACTGTAGACCCTCGCCTAAATGTTAGTCAGTCGCTAGAAATGGCGCTCAAGATTGCTCAAAAATATCAAGAATTTGAAATTATTTGATCTGAGATAGCAATGAATCAGGAGTTGGTTTGCTTACCCACAGGTGATTTCTCAGTCACATTCCTAGTTTCGTGAGCGCGTAAGTGTGAGCATGGCCACCGTTGCGAGTGGAGCTAACAGCGTCGATGCACAAAGCCCAGCGGTGACAGTCACTGCAAGCCCCGTCCAGAAATCATCGCTATTGGGGAAGACCAGTAAAGGTAACATTGCCGCTGCACTGGTCAGTGTAGTGGTCCACATCGGACGCAGTCTCTCACGCACAGCTAATCGGGCCAAAATGGAAGGATTGCTATAGGGACGCATCTGCCTAAGTTGGCGAAAACGATCTGTGAGAAGGATGCTATCATTAACTGCAATCCCAATCAATAAAACAACCCCTATAAAGGCACCTTCAACAAAACTGATGTTAACCAACAAAAACCCTATGCAGACACCGACTGCTGCAAGAGGAACACTGAGCATCACTACCAGAGGTAAGCGCCATGATTCAAATATAGAAGCAGTTACCAAAAAGACCAGAAGAATGGTTGCCAGAAATACCCAACCAAATGCACGCTGGGTTTCCTCAGTGAAGAAGAAATTTGTATCTTCGTCAATACGGTATCCAGGTGGAACGGGGAACGCTTCCAGGGCATCACCCATGAATTTGCGACGCATTTCAAACGGTCCTCTAAAGTCTACACTCATATTGCGCACATATTGTTGATTTTCCCGCTCAATTTCGCTAGCCATCTCTATGATTTTATAGTCTGCAACCCCAGCAAGACGGAGCAATGAACTATCTCCAACAACCAATGGGCGTTGGATGATACGATCAATATCAATCTCTTCAGCCTGCTCTACAATCATACGTATCGGAATTTGTGAGTCCCCACCAATATCCGCTCTCCATCGGGGACGTGTGGTTTCAAAATAGGGGGCCATCCGATAACGAATCCAATAGGCATCTGCTCCAGTTCGGGCGGTCGCATCTCCCGTCCATTCAAATTGAAGAACTTGACGTGCTTGGCCGCGAATCCAGCTGTTTCGATTAGCATTATAATCAATCCCCTGAACACGCCGGCTTCTACGTTTCAGGAAATCTCCAAATTGATGGACAAGATGATCCAAGTCTTCATAATTAGGACCATAGAACTGAACTTGCGCACCAGTGATTCCACCACCACCGCCACTATAATATCCAGTTTGTGGAATGATTTCACCCACAGAAACCGACATCCCACCCAATAATATTGCCTGACCTACTAAATGACGTTGTAGGAAGTATGGCCCCGGAGTCTCCAAAGATCCTTTGCGAAACTCAATCAATAAATATGCGCGATCTTCACTTATTCGCACATCTGTCCGATAGACACTTTCTTCGGCTAATGCGATTTGTTCAAAGTTGGTAATCAATGAGTCACTCCTTTGAATCGTATTTCCTTTGGGGAAACTCAACCCTACATGGATGCTTTGACGTTCACGATATCCCCATGGTTTATAGAAGGATACATTGCGAAAGAAAGGACGTAATACCCCTCCCAAAGCGGGGTCAAGAAATAAACGTGCATCCTGAAAGATTGGCCGACCAAGTGACATGTTATACACATCAGCAAACCGAGATTTTACCTCGCTTGACCATCCTAAACGAGGCTCATTTATTTGTGTGGGTAGCTTCCAAAATGGTGTTCCTAAAACAAGGATTAATCCGATAAGGGTTGATTTTGGGAAACGGGCGACCAAACAATAGGGAATAGCGACTACTTTTCGGAGCCATTTCCATTGGGGTTTTTCAACATGCACAGGCATAAAGCGGACTACGACCGGTACAAATGCAACAGCACTGAGTAGCGAGATCAATAGGGTCAGGCTTACCAGAACACCAAAAGGCAAGAATAACTCTCGTAGCTCTCCGCTTAAATATACAAGCGGTAGCATGACGGCCATTGTACTTAATGTACCGCCTAATAGCGGTAACCAGACAGTTTTTAAAGCTTCCTGAGTCCGAACAATTTGCAATTCTAACCCCTTTAATCCTCTGGCTAAATATTTCTGTTGCTGTAATACCAGTTGTTCAATCACGACAACGCTATTATCAATCAGAAGTCCAAAGACTAAGACTAGGCCTGCGAGTGTGATTATGTTTAATGAGAGATCAAAATATCTAAATAGTGCAAGGGCGGGGGCAATTGCAACGGTGACACTAAAGAGTACGATCAGTGTGGCTCGCACGCTTTTGAGCATAAATAAAAGAACAAGCGTGACTAAAACCAGTCCAATTCCACCTCGAAGCGTCAGGTCATCAAGGAGTTCTCGCACATTTTCAGTCCGATCAATGACAACCAAGATGCGTGCCCCTTCGGGTAAGTCCTCTTTTAAATCGTCAATGCGTTCATGGACATGATTGGCCACATTGATGATATGAGATCCTCGGGTACGTTCTAAATCCAATGCGACTGCATTTAACCCATCAATTCTACGGATATTATGCCTTGGAGCAGGGCCAAGTTTGAGGGAAGCAACCTGATTAAGTCGGACAGGAAACCCATTAACACCACTACGACTCACGATGATTGATGAAAGCCGATCAACATCAAGTTCAGGCTTATTGATCATCAGATATCCAGTGCCTCGGGAGTCTATACGTCCAAATACATGGTCTTGTAATGAGTTAGAGATTTGATTGGCGACCTCCCCATACTCAATGCCATAAGCATCCAAACGATCAGGAAGTAAAGTAATTAACAACTCTCTCTCGCTCCCACCTGTGACCTCAACTAAATCAATCCCCGCAAGACTTTCAAATTTAGGTTTAAGAAGTTCATCGGCCATTTTTCTAAGCTCATCAGGACTATAGGGGCCGATTAGTCGGAGCGTCATAAAACCCTGAACATCTCGAAATACCTGAGGGATTTGTTTTGTTAATTGAGGGCTTACGTCATTGGGTAACCGATCTCTCAGCAACGTTAAGTTCTCTCCAATTTGAGTTGTAAATGTACTTAGATCAATTGATTCATCAACCTGAATTTGGATGTATGAGCGTCCTTCAGATGACAGACTATTGAGTTCGGCAATACCAGGAACTCTCTGGATTTCACGTTCAATCGGCGCAGTCACATAGCGTTCAACCTGTCGGGGAGATGCGCCTGGCCAATTTGCAGAGATACTCACTCGTGGTAGTTCAGTGTTTGGAGTATACTCAATAGGAATATCCAGTGCTGCCCAAATTCCAGCGAGCACCAATGCAGTCGACCAAGAAATCACCGCAATGGGGCGCTTGAGAAGTCCAGAGACAACCTTTCGGAGCATTTGGGTAAGTTACACGGTTAGAGTAGTGCGAACTAAATTATAGTCTATCGGGTTCCATGTATCTTAACATAGCCAATCATTAAAACCATTGGCCAAGGCATGAAGTGTCTAATTTTGTTATCATGGCATCAAAAATAATTTCCATTGCTAGGATCAGGCCTTGGCATATATTTGGTGTAATCTTAGCTTTAGCAACCTCAGGTTTGGTGATCTATGGTCTCTGGCCTGCCATATCTGGTGGAGAGATTGATGGCGATAGACAAACCACTCAGGAGCCAGATCAAGCCCGTGCCCCTGTTGAGGTAATCGTGCTAGATCGAAGAGAATTCCCTCTACGTGCAGAAGCAACAGGTCATCTTGCTCCATGGCGTGAATCAAAAATCAGTGCAGAAATCAATGGTTTGATTATTGATCGACCAGTTGAAGAAGGTCAGCGGGTTGAGGCGGGACAGATTCTGTTACGGTTAGATGATCGCGAAGCCAAAATTCTTCTTGCCGAAGCAGAGGCTGCCCTGTTACAGGCACGTGCAGATTATGCGGTTCAACTCAGCAATGCAGGAGAACTCACAGCCGCTGATACATCTCAACTCGCCGAAGCACGCATTAGATATTCAGATGCGTTGAAAGCCCACTCTGAAGGTACAATTACTCAAACTGAGTTCGTACGAGTGCAGAGGCATTTTGAAGCGATGGATGTTTTGGCGGGGAATCGCCGCGAAGATGTGGCCGCAGTCTATACTAACTTGACTCAACGAGAGCAACAGGTAGAAAAAGCACGCTTACAATTAGAACGTGCTCAAGTCATTGCCCCATTTGCTGGACGTATCGCCGATCTTCAAGTAGAGGAGGGGCAGCATGTTGGAACAGGCACCCCACTCCTAAGGCTGTTGCAGGATTTTCGAATGAAGGTCACCGTAGATGTTCTTGAGGGCGACTTGGTTCATGTTCGGCCCAGAGTGACTGCGAACGTCATCGTCCCCAGTTATAGTGGTGAGATTTTTCAGGGATATGTTCATTCTGTAAATCCATCAATTGATCCTAAAACTGGTACAGGTCGTATTACTGTTGCTCTCCAAAACCCTAGTGGACGATTGGTCGCTGGTTTATATGCAGATGTTGCCCTTGAGACGAATCGTTTACAGGATCGTATGATTGTTCCTTCGGAGGCCGTCATTGTTCGTCAGGGCCGGGATGTTGTTTTTCTGGTCAAAGGAGGTAGATCCTACTGGATGTATGTCATTGTGGGTGAGCGTTCAGGTAATTTTACAGAAATTATCCGTGGAGATCCTCCAAGTATCGTAGAACCAGGGGATTCGTTGGTAATTAGCGGTAATTATGCACTAGCTCACGATGTTCCCGTAGAAATTACCTCAATCGTTGAGCTCGCAGTTCAGTAATTTAGAAATTCCATATATAGTTCAGGTATGAAAACATTTATTTCATCTTGCCTGAATCGCCCAGTAGCCGTTACCGCGTTTTATACGCTACTTCTTGTCTTAGCAGTGGTTGCGTATATCCGTCTTCCAGTGGCCTTGCTACCAGATCTTCGCTACCCAGGGTTAGTGGTATGGACGAGCTATCCTGATGTCCCTCCTGATCGAGTGGAGCGAGCGGTAACACAGCACATAGAACAGGCCGTCGCTGGGACTGCAGGTCTCAATAGAGTGACATCTCGAACACTACTCGGAGGTAGCCTTGTGCATTTGCAGTTTGGATGGAATGCTGATCTGGATTTAGCCTTAATTGATGTACGGGAGAACCTTGACAGATTAGGAGATATATTTCCCCGAGAAGCGTCAAGACCATCTGTACTTCATCTTGATCCGGGTGACCGACCGATCATGGTGATTGCCTTGCGATCCCGAGATGATATTTCTAATGACGAAACCCCAGAAGATTTAGTTGAACTCAAACGCACTGGTCGAGATCTGATCGCTCGACGCATTGAGCAGCTCAGCGATGTGGCACGAGTTCAAGTAACGGGTGGGTTTGAACGAAGGATTGAGATTGAGATTGATCCCGATCAGGCGCTTGCTTATGGAATCAGTCTCAACCAAATAGCTAATGAACTTGAAGGAGCAAATGTAGCATTACAGGGGGGTGTTATTCGCCGCGGACCATTTAGGTATCCTGTTGAGATTAGTGGAGAGTTTGCAGGAACGGAAGATATTGCAGAAACAGTGATATCTTCAAGGAATAATACTCCTATAAGGCTTAAGGATGTCGCTCGGGTCCGTGATGGAGTTGAGGATCGCCGAGGCATGGTTCGGCTTGATGGGGCTGAAACGCTTCTGCTACTTGTTGAACGAAAGGCAGATGCCAATGTTGTTCGTGCGGTTGAGGAGATCCGAACGGTACTCAATGAATTGCAGACAGAATATGAACAGGTGTCCCTTGATGTAATCGTTGATGAGAGTGAATTTATTAGGGCTGCCATTGGGGGAGTAACCCAAGCAGTTGCACTTGGAGGAGTTTTGGCAATCCTCGTTTTGTTTGCATTTTTAAGGCATATGCGGGCATTGCTGGCCGCTGCCGTAGCCGTGCCTTTATCACTCGGTGTGACAATGGTATTCTTTGAACCACTAGATGTGACCTTTAATCTGATTTCTCTCAGTGGATTAGCTCTTGGAGCTGGGATGCTGGTTGACAATGCCATCGTGGTCATTGAAAATATTACTCGCTTACAGGAAAAAGGGCAATCCTTCCTTGAAGCCGCGCGAAATGGCACATCAGAGGTTGCTGGTGCCATCACCGCAAGCACTTTGACGACGATTGCCGTGTTTTTACCGATCACGCTTGTGGAGGGGCTTGCAGGTCGACTCTTCAGAGACCAATCCCTTGCCGTTGTCTGTTCGCTCCTTGCATCGTTACTCGTCGCATTGACGGTCGTACCATTGATTGTTTCTAAGGGCAAAAAAACTTTGAACTCATCAAAAGGTCCGTCGATTTTAGGATCCAAAGTTCTCAGATCTTATGAGCGAGCACTGTCTTGGACACTGGATCACAGTTGGAGTGTAATGATGCTATGTGCACTTATATTGATGGGCGCTGGGATAATAGTCAATCAATTGCCACGAGAGGTAATCCCTAAAACCGAACAAGGTCGTGTAGATGTCCGAGTTACTTTACCAACGGATGCAGATTTGAATTTGGTTTCGGCCCGAGCGGCTGAAATTGAAGTTCAAGCTAAAACTCAAGGTTTGGCAAGACGAGTGCTTGCAGATTTAGGTGAGAGGGATCAAGCTCGGTTGGATTTGGATCCGCGTCCGCCCTATGAGGGAGATCTTACTCTGCTATTACCATCGGATAAGACTGCAGATGAAATTCTTCCAGCCATTGCATCGCTCAAATTACCCAATGATATGTCCATCACTGCACAACGGGTCGAAACGCAATTAGAACAATTATTGACGCTAAGTGATGCAGATGTATTAATTGATTTAATTTGTGAAGATCGTCGAGACGCAGAAGCAGTTGTAGATCGGATTCAACAGTTATTAGAAATACGACCAGAGTTGACCAATGTGAGACGAACCGATGCAGCCTCAGTCCCAACCTATCAACTATCCTTCAAGAGAGATGTGATGAATCGTTTTGGTGTTAGCGCTAGAACCCTGACATCCTATCTTGAAGCAGGAGCTCGTGGAAGTCAGGCCACGACCCTTAAAACCGTTAATGAAGAGGTTCCCATTGTCGTGCGCGCCCGTTATATTGATTCAATTGAAAAACTCCTGTCTCAGCAGATCCCAGCCCGTGACGGCTTGATGCCCCTCCAGACATTTGTTGAGGCCGAGTCAATTACACTGCCCGCTGCACTCATTCGGGTAGAGCAGGCCTCGGTTGTTCGACTTACGGCTGATATTGCAGATCAATCTGATTTAAGCGAGGCAATTTCCGCCATTAACGAGGTGACAGATGCAGAATTACCCTTTATGGTTCGGAGTCGCGTTGGGGGCGCTGTTGAATTCTTTCAGCAAAGTATGTTAGGTGTCGCAGTAAGTTTAGCATTAAGTATACTATTGGTTTATTTGATTTTGGCAGCACAGTTTGAGAATTTAATACAGCCTCTGGTCATTTTGATAGCAGTCCCTTTGGCAGCCGCTGGTGTAGTATTTGTTCTGGGTATTACAGGTCAGTCTATTAACCTGATGAGTCTGATGGGAACGGTTGTTCTTGTAGGCATTGTTGTCAATGATGCGATCATCAAGGTAGACTTCATCAATCAACACCGTGCCCAAGGCATACCAATACGTGAGGCAATTCTTGCTGCAGGTCATGATCGCGTCAGACCAATTCTGATGACTACGATTACGACTGTATTAGGACTCTTGCCACTGGCCTTTGGGTTTGGGCAGGGAGCAGAGTTGCGTGCTCCACTGGCAATTGCTATTGTTGGAGGATTGACGAGTGCCTCTTTACTGACACTCTTTATCGTTCCTGCTCTTTATAGTATCGTAACCATAAAGAAACAATAACCTTCATTGGACACTTAGTAGTGCGTAAAGATCAAATTTCGAATTTTTAACATGCATTTGAGGAGACACATTCTCCTTTGAGCTGAGCCTCCACAGAGGCTGTAAGATCCGGTCATTGATTGAGGGGAATGGCAATGTAGCTCCCAGATTAAGGAGGGTATTATGTTTGGATCTCCAAATTTCCCTATAGGAGTCAAAAAGAGAAGGTGGGAACGCGTCAATCCATCTTCAAGGGTATAGAGTTTTTCTGGCGAATAAACGTGATAAGGAAAGCATTTGAAACCCAATTATGCTGATAATCCAGAAAAAGTATTTGGCAACAACGCACTCTGAGATTATCATCGGCAAAATCGCTATTTACTCTATATAATTAAGGCAAATCTATATAAAATCCTTAAAAATTAAGACGAAAACGAGAAAGATACGTATATTCAAAAAAAATATTTATTTCCAACTGTCAAGTGTCCAATGTTGGTTAGCAATTGATATACTTGAAGTATAAGTTAAGATAAAACTTCATTAATCCCGTTACGAATGAATTCTATATTGAGATGTTTGACAATTGTTGTACTAATCTCTGGATGGTTATCGTCGCCATCTGATGCTCAAGCCCAGATTGGGGAGCAATTCAAGGATATGAGGTTTCGGTATATCGGCCCATCACGAGGGGGGAGGGTTACAACCGTGACAGGCCATCAAAGTCATCCGAGTACATTTTATATGGGAGCAACTGGGGGTGGAGTATGGAAATCTACAGATTTTGGTCAAAGTTGGCAGAATATATCAGATGGATTTTTTGAAACGGGCTCCATTGGTTCAATTGATGTGGCCGATAGCAACCCAGAGATCATTTATGTGGGTACCGGCTCAGATGGACTTCGTAGCAATGTGATCATTGGGCGGGGTATGTATAAATCTATCGATGGCGGGAAATCATGGCATCATATTGGGCTTCGGGATGCAGGACAAATTGGATCTGTCGTTGTTCATCCATCAAACCCAGAAGTGATTTATGTTGCCGCATTAGGCAATCCATTTGGTCCAAATGCTCAGAGGGGGGTATTCAAATCAATTGACGGTGGTCAAACCTGGGGCCATGTACTATATATTTCAGATCAAACAGGTGCAGTAGATATTGAACTCGCTCCGGGCAATCCAGATATCGTGTATGCAGCTTTATGGCGTGCTGAGCGCAAGCCTTGGACGATCATCAGTGGAGATGATGGCTCAGAGAATGGCATTTATGTATCGCGTGACACCGGCACTACATGGCAGAAAAGCACTCGTGGACTACCAGAAAACCTGATCGGAAAAATTGATTTTGCAGTGAGTCCTGCAGATCCAAGCCGCGTCTATGCGCTCGTTGAGGCAATTCCAGAGGAGGAAGGCCTATATCGCTCAAATGATATGGGAATGACTTGGCATGTGGTCAGCACCGAGAGTGATCTCATGACTCGTCCATTTTATTACACAAATGTAGATGCAGATCCAACAAATGCAGATATAGTTTGGGTAAACAATCTCGGGTTTTGGCGTTCAGATGATGCCGGACTAAACTGGACTAGAGTGCAGACCCCTCATGGAGATAATCATGATATGTGGATTAATCCTGATGACCCACAAATCATCGTACAATCAAACGATGGCGGAGCTAATGTAACAAGAGATGGCGGGGTCACTTGGTCAACCCAGCTCAATCAACCAACGGCCGAGTTGTATCAGGTAAATGTTGATCAAAGGTTCCCTTATTGGGTGTATGCAGGTCAGCAGGATAACACGACCATTGCGATACCCAGCTTTCCACCAGATGATCGTCCAGGCGGTGTTACAGCCTATTGGGAGGAGATCGGAGGATGCGAAACAGGCCCCTCAGTGCCTCATCCAACAAACTTTGACATCATCTACAGTAATTGTAAGGGTACATTTAGGCGCTATAATCGTGCAACAGGACAGGAGCAATCCTACTATGTGGGGGGAGTGAATATGTACGGCATAAACCCTCGATACCTGCCATATCGATTTCAGAGGGTTGTTCCCATTGAAATTTCCCCCCATGATGCAAACGTAATTTATCATGGGTCACAGTATGTGCATCGTACAACTGATGAAGGGCGAACTTGGGAAACCATCAGTGGTGATTTGACGGCATTTCGCCCCGAGCGCCAAGTGATAAGTGGGAGTCCAATTACTCGTGATATTACAGGAGAAGAGCATTATAGTGCACTGTATGTGATTGAAGTGTCTCCATTGAATGGGGATGTGATTTGGACGGGTGCCAATGACGGTCCAGTTCATGTGACGCTTGATGGTGGGGACACTTGGACAGATGTAACGCCATCGGACTTGCCAGCCGAGGGGCGCATACAGACCATAGATCCATCTCCTCACGAAGAAGGAACAGCCTATATTGCTGCATACCGTTATTTACTGGGGGATTTCCAACCTTACATTTACAAGACTGCAGATTATGGCGTAACCTGGACCCGACTGACCAATGGAAGCAATGGTATTCCAGAGGATTCACCAACCCGCGTCATCAGAGAGGATCCTGTTCGGCCGGGATTACTTTATGCAGGAACCGAGTTTGGGTTGTTTGTGTCCTTTGATGATGGGGAAACTTGGGAAGCTTTTCAAATGGGATTACCCGTTACTCCGATCACAGATATAAAGGTGCATAACCATGATTTAGTGATCTCAACCATGGGCAGAGGTTTTTGGATTCTTGACAACATCTCCTCACTCCATACGATTGGGCCGTCTGCCTTAGATACCCAAGTCATTCTTTTTCCAGTACGAGATGCGTTTAGAGTTAGATATCCATCTATTCATCAAATAGCTGCGAATCCAACCTACTTACGACCAGGTGTCATCATTGATTACTTTTTTGGTGAAGAGCAGATGGGGGAGGTGTTCATTGAAATTTACAATCGTCAAGGTCAGATGATTAGAAAAGTGGAAGCAGATCAACCTGAAGATGATGATGTATCTGCCGATCAGGGGATGCGTGCAGTGCCAGCACGGAATTTTGAGACTTACAAATTAAAGCGAGAAGCAGGCATCCACCGTTATATCTGGGATATGCGAGATTCAGAATTAAAATTCTCGGATGATCGCAGAATACAAGGTTCGCTAGTGCCGCCAGGAGAGTATGAATTTCGTCTTCATGTTGACGGGGAACGATTCTCTCAGCAAGGAATCATTCATCTTGATCCACGCGTTGCGGAAGATGGTGTGACGGATGACGATCTTCAACAGCAATATTTATTTGCGAAAAAATTGATGCAATCCAGAGGTGATGCTACTGAAACAGTTCAACGAATTGATACATTGATTAAAGAATCTAAAGATGAACAAGTCACACAAAAGCTTCATCAATTGCATTCACGGCTTGTCACCAAGGTCGGAGATAGTTATCCTCAACCTATGCTCTTGGATCAACTGAGATATTTGGCAAATTTTACCTCAAGTGGAGATTTTCGGCCCGGGCAGGATGCATATCATCGTTTTAATGAATTACAGGCAGAGCTCAATGAAATTATTCTACAGATCGATGCATTGGAATAACTCATGTATGGACATTAATGATGATTTACATGAGCTATCGTAAGTATAGAGTGGAACAAAATGACTTCAAAATCTGTGAATTGTCTCTGTTGTTCAACTTGGGCAAAATCGTAAGGCCCATCGCTGTTGAAAAACACGATCCTGCTGGGAGGTAAGAATATGGATTATCAATAAGTCCCCACCGATGAGATCGTCACATTCTATGCAATATTGGATTACTCAATTCTGAGGTGCTGTTTCATTTGATCAGCGACCCTCAAAGCCTGAGCTGCTATTGTGAGGGCGGGGTTCATCGCACCAGAAGATGGAAAAAACGAAGCGTCAACCACCCGGAGATTATCTAGTCCATGGAATCTACAATATGGATCTAATACGCTGGTGTTTGGGTTATTTCCCATTTTCAGCGTTCCGCATTGATGGGAGTTCGTGTCTATTCCCATTTGCTGAATAAATGTGATAGGATAACCAGCTCGGCGTAACATTTTTCGGGCTACTTTGAGTAGGCGACGATGGGTGGGCATGTTGTTAGGAGTCCAGTGGATGCAGATTTGGCCTTTTGTCGAGATTGAGATATGATTCCGAGAATCAGGCAAATCTTCACTCATCACCCACCATTCAAAGCTTCGATTTGCTATAAATTTGAGTAGTGACATTGGCATGTTTGGTCTGGCAGTTTTTAGCATTGAAGCCTGTACTTTACCAATCATCTGGAGATTGCCCATTGGCCATGGCCATGAAGCATCACCGAAATACCAGTCATTGAGTGAAATCGTCTTTTGAAATGTAGTTGTATTACGTTCCCATGGTCGGGATGCGATCAAAGCACTATTATTATGAACCATATAATTGCGTCCGATCAGTCCTGATGGGTTTGGAATATCGGTAGAATTCAGAAGCAATGCTGCAGAGTTGACAGCTCCACAACTCAGTACATAGGTGTCCGCTTGAATCGTGATGATTTCCCCATTGCGTTCCACTTCAAGTGACTCCACAGATCCATTTCGAATCATCAACCTGCGAGCACGAGAATTAGTCCATAGGGATACATTCGGGCGGATCATTGCTGGGCGCACCGCACAAACCTCTGCATCAGACTTTGCGTGCACTTTACACGGAAATCCATCACAAGTATGGCAGCGTATGCATTGGCCTCCAAGATCAATTCCCAAGGGTAAATGAAATGGATGTAATCCCTGCTTACGTAGGGAGGCGGCAAGGTGCGCAATTTGGGGTTCATGGGAAACAGCTCCGTGAGGATAATCAGAAGAGCGCCTAGGTTCAGTTGGATCCTCATTGCCACACCCATGTACACCGTAAAGTTTCTCTGCTTGGCAGTAGTACGGTTCTAAGTCATCGTATGAGATGGGCCAGCTAGGGCTCAAGCCACCTTCATGTTCAAGTTGCTCAAAGTCTTCGCTTCTAAATCTAGGTAATGCCGCACCATAAACTTTGGAATTTCCACCGACACAGTAATGCACACCTGGTTGGAATGTGTGGCCATCTGTCGCCTGCCAGTATTCATTGGGTTTATAGATCTTTTCTTTAAATACTGCTCCAGGGCTCCAGTTCTGGGGCTCTTGGGGCAAAAAATCACCTCGCTCAACCAATAGAATCTTAGCATCAGAAGTATGGAGAGCCCAAGCCAGAGTTCCCCCACCAATCCCTGTTCCAACAATTATGATATCAAAAGATTTCATGCCTTTACAGCCCCAGAGACCAAGCCTCTAACAAACAGCTTCCCGAGTCCTATGTAGACTAAGGCTGTTGGTAAAGCTGCCAGAATTGCCCCTGCCATTACGATATTCCAATCCACTGAAAATGATCCTGAAAGATTATTTAATGCAATAGTGACAGGTTGGAACTGTGGATTGGGGACTACAGTGATTCCGAAGAGAAAATCATTCCAAATGTTTGTGAATTGAAATATTAATGCGACAGCAAAAGCAGGAAGAGACAACGGTAACATAACACGATAGAAGGTCTCAATCATGCCTGCACCATCAACTGATGCCGCTTCTACGATAGAGCTTGGAATATTGACATAAAAATTGCGGAAAATTAGGGTTGTCACAGAAATCCCATAAACGACATGTGTTAAGATTAATCCCGCGAGTGTGCCGTATAAATTGATCCATTGGAGGAACCTGACCAAAGGAAGCAAGATCGCTTGATAGGGAATGAAAAACCCAAACAACAATAGAGCAAATAACAGTTCAGATCCTCGAAAACGCCATTTTGAAAAAACATATCCATTCAATGCGCCGATCACTGAAGAGAGTAGAGCAGAAGGGATGACCATCACCAAACTATTTTGCATATTGGGAGATAACATCTTCCATGCCTCAGTGAATCCTTGAAAAGATATAGGATTGGGAAGCTGCCACATCGTGTCCAAACTGACACTTGATGCTTCCCTAAACCCATTGACAATCATCACATAAATCGGCATTAAATACACAATCAATGCAACCCATAGAATCAACCACAGACATAGGCGCTGTATCTTCATGATTCACGGGTTTTGAACGTATGTATGAGATACGGGACAATGACGACAGATGATGCGACTAACATGACAATGGAAGCGGCAGATCCTAAGTTATAGCGCGCGGCTTTGAACATCATTTCAAATACGAAGATTGCAGGGACATCGGTTGCAAACCCTGGACCAACACCGGACATGGCGAACACCAAGTCAAATATTTTCAATGAAACATGAAGAAGGATAATGATTGTGGAGATGGTAATTGGATTGAGCATCGGGATGATGACCGAGCTATACAACCTGATTTCTCCCGCACCATCAATTTGAGCTGCATCTCGGATTTGTGAACTGATTCCTCCAAGCCCTCCAAGGTACATGGCCATCACAAATCCAGATAATTGCCAAGTTGCAGCAATTGCAATTGGAATCAATGCCACAGGGATTCCCCATTCAATCTGTAATACTCTGCCATCTGGCCACAGATGATACAGAAGCTGATTGACCGAAAAAACGATCGTAGGATCGGTTGTCCAGCCTGGTGACAATGGATCCATTCCAGCGGCTTCTAAGGCTCGGTTGATTCCCAGAAAATTAAAGAACAAGTTGATCCCCGTCTCAGGATTGAAGATCCATCTCCACACGACACCTGTAACAATAAATGATAGTGCATATGGGAATAGAAATGTATTTCTGAACCATCCTTTTTGTGAAATCTGACGATCCAGCAGGATGGCGAGGCCGAGTCCTATCCCAGTGGCTAGCCCAATGAAGAGTAGTGTAAAGACGAAGGTGTTGCGAAGATCGGCCTGAAACCGAGGCATTGTGAACATGTCGGCATAGGTTTGCCACAGTGGATCTCTCAGCGATAAATCAATTGCAAGCGTTCGCCAATTTGTTAGTGAAAAGAAAAAACTACTCCCAATAAAACCATAGATGAAGATGGTTGTCAATATCAACGATGGTAATAGTATGAGTGCTCCTTTGTGTTGGACCAGCCAATGCTGCTTTATCATACGTTAAGGACCAAAGCCTGATGCTCGTGCCTCTCGTACTAATGTTTCTGCAAACACATCTTTATCTCGCCGAACAACAAAATCAGTGAGGGCATCGTTGAGTGCCTGTTGAAAATCTGCGGGTGCAGCGGATCCATGAATCACAGTTGGGACAGAAACCCCATATTCGTATTGATCTATAGCCCATTGAAGATATGGTCCAAATCGAGAGCGGTCACAATCGTTGCGTGCGCAGATGGATCCTTTCAAAAGATTAAAATCTTCTTGCACCTCACGCTCTCCCATGATCTGGAGCATGTCCATCGTTTCTTGACGATGAGGAGCGTTGTGGGCTAAAGTAAATCCATCGGTTACCATGAGATGGATTCCATCTGTTCCAGGGTGAGCGACCCATCCAAAGTCAATATTTTCCTTAAATCCGTCTCGGATAAACTCTCCATAAGCCCAATCTCCCATAGAATAAAAGGTGCATTTACCCTGAACAAGTTTATCGGCCCCCTGATCCCAAGAAAGTGCAGCATGATCGTCATTGAGATAATCAAGTAACTGGCTATATACTCTGATCGCTTCCATCACATCAGGATCGTTAAACGTAGTCGTTCCATTCCAAAGACCTTTATATCGGTCTGCTCCAATCGTCCCTAACAGTGTATTTTCGAACATGATGCCAGTCGCCCAAATTCCAGAATCACCCATACACATGGGAGTTACTTCGGCATTCTCTAACTGCTCGGCAATCTGAAACAATTCCTCAATTGATAACGATTCACCGATGGAAATCTGATGCTCAGAAAGCACATGTTTATTAAACCACAGGGTGTTACTTCGATGAAGGTTTAAGACAACGAGATGAGGATGTCCATCCTTACTAATCATGTCTATAAGTGATGGAGAGAATAAGTCATACCATCCCTCAGATTCGTATAGATCTTTAAGTGATGATGTAAAACCAGGGTTTATATATTGTCCCATGAGTTCTGCGCCATGATGGGTTTGCCATGTATCAGGTGGATTGCCTCCGATGAGTCGAGTTTGGAGAACTGGCCGGGCAGCTGAGCCGCCACCACCCGCTATTGAAGCGTTGATAACTTCCACATCAGGGTATCGGGATTGATATGCATTGATGACTGACTCCAAAGCGGCGGCTTCGCTCCCAGAGGTCCACCAACTGAACACTTCAATTTGTTTGTTCGTCTCAGATTGACAGGCACTAAAAAGCAGAATGAAAGCTATGAGAAAGATGCGCATGTGAAAGTAATTATAGCCAAGAACCGGTATGTATGCCAGTATGGAGTTGAATGGTTTTGAGTTCGGTAAATTCATCTGTAGAGAATCGTCCAAGTTCGCGGCCCAGCCCGCTGTCGTTATAGCCTCCGAACGGAAGTTCTGGATGCCCCTCCATAAAGCAGTTGATCCAGATGGTTCCTGCGCGAATGTTACGACTCATCTCAAATGCTGTATCCACATTGGTTGTCCATACGCCAGCACTGAGACCATAGTTGGTATCATTGGCAATATTGATAGCCTCTTCGGTTGATTTGAATGTAATGATTGACAGGACAGGGCCAAATATTTCTTCGCGTGCAATAGGCATATCGGGAGTTGCTTGATCAAAGATGGTCGGCTCAAAAAAACGTCCATTGAGAGTCGGAATCTGCTGCCCCCCTAATCTAAGGCGAGCGCCGCTGTGCTCTCCGCTTTCAACATACTGGTTGATTTTGTTTAATTGTGCTTCATTGATAATAGCACCGACTTTCACCTCTGGAGAAAGTGGATCCCCAACAGGGACCTTTGCAGCGAGCTCTAATACGCGCTGGGTAAACTCTTCTGCAATACTTTCTTCTAATAAGAGGCGGCTTCCACTGTTACAGCATTCACCCATGTTAAAATACACCCCAAATACGACTGGATCCACTGCTGCATCCAAGTCGGCATCTGCAAAGACAATGTGAGGATTTTTTCCACCTAATTCCAATGAACATCGCTTTAAGTTTTTTCCAGCGGCTGCAGCGACTTGACGGCCGACTTCAGTGGATCCGGTAAACGAAATGACATCAAGGTCTGCATGTTCGCTAAGAGATTTGCCTACGGGGTCTCCAAATCCTGTCACGACATTAATGACCCCAGGTGGAACTCCAGATTCATGAGCAATGGTCGCGAGTTTCAGAGTAGTACCTGGCGTGAGTTCACTGGGTTTAACGACGGCCGTGCATCCTACTGCAAGTGCATAGGGTAGTTTTTGGCTAATGATCAAGAGTGGAAAATTCCATGGCGTAATGAGGCCGACAACACCCGCAGGCTCGCGCATGACCAGACCGATTTTGTTTTCCCCAAGGTGATTGTATGCTTCACCTGAAGTATGGCGAGCTAAGGTCGCTGCATAATGCCAAAGATCAACGGTAGCATTGATTTCATCAATGGCTTGTGTAATGGGCTTTCCGCTTTCAAGTGTTTCAAGATGAGCCAGTTCATCACACTGGGCGCGAATCCGATGACCGATATCGATCAAGATATTAGCACGCTCACGACCCGTCATTCGGGGCCAAGGGCCTGTATCAAATGCTTTGCGAGCAGCCTTAACGGCTTGATGGACATCATCTGCCGAGCCAAGGGCATATTCACTCACAGTTGTATCGTGAGCTGGGCTCACAGTGGTAAAAAAATCGCGAGTAGCACCACGAACAAATGACCCATTGATCCAATGTTTTCCCATCACGAATTTAGTTTGATCATTGCAGCACCTTTTTCACCAATCATAATGGAGGTTGCTTGGGTATTGCCACTGATTAAACGGGGCATGATAGATGCATCAATGACTCGGAGGGCATCAATACCCCGAACCCGCAGTTGTGAATCAACCACAGCCTGCTCATCAATTCCCATTTTGCAAGAACCGATGGGGTGATAATCGTTTTTGGCCCATTTACGAATATATGCTTTAATGTCGTCATCGCTTTTGGTTTCAGGGCCGGGCAGGATTTCTTTTGCAATATATTCTTGAAACGATGGGGCATTGAGGAGTCGCCGCCCACATTTGAATCCTTCCATAGAAAGACGTAGGTCCTCAGGATCATCAATGAAATTTGGATCAATTGCAGGGTCAGTCAGTGGATCACTATCACGCAATGTAACAGATCCAATACTGCGGGGGCGAAGGTTGCAAGTGTTGATCGTGATTCCATGCCCCTTAATCTTCATGCGTCCATGGTCTACAACATAAGCAGGTAAGCAATGGATTTGGATATCAGGCGAGCGGACATTGGGAGAGCTTTTCAAAAAGCATCCGGCTTCACAGACGCTCGCGGTGACAGGGCCTGTCTTATAGAGTAGGTATTGGATTCCATGAAGAAGTGCTTTGTTCCAGCGGTCATGTCCATTGTAGCTGATGGGTTGACGAGATTCCGCTGCAAGGTAAACATCCATGTGATCCTGAAAATTTTTTCCGACTCCAGGCAGATCATGCTCTACTTGAATTCCAAGGGGAGTGAGTTCGCTCGCTGGGCCAACCCCAGAAAGCAGAAGTAGTTTTGGCGAGTTGACAGCACCTCCGCTGAGGATAACTTCCCGTTCGGCATGAACTTGAAATATAGATTTATTTTTGGCGTATTCAATGCCAGTAGCACAACCCTTATCAAGGAGAATGCGAGTGGCAATTGCATTAGTGTGAATCGTCAGGTTTTTCTTTTTTGGACGTAAAAAAGCAGTAGCAGCACTTTCTCTACGTACATTACGCTGAGTCACTTGATAGTAACTCACACCAGACTGTTCTGAACCGTTAAAATCAGCATTATAGGGAAGTCCCAATTCTTGGGCAGACCGCACAAATGCTCGAGTTAATGGATTTGATTGGACTTGATCTGCGACATTGAGTGGGCCTCCGCGAGCGTGAAATTCATTGACAAAGCGTTCATTATTTTCGGATTTCTTGAAATAGGGAAGCACATCCTCATACCCCCAACCCGAGCAGCCCAAGTCTTTCCATTCTTCGTAATCAAGGCGATGTCCTCGAATATAAATCATGGCATTAATTGATGTGCTACCGCCAAGAGTTCTTCCTTGGGGATAATGCATTTCACGGTTATTCAAGTGCCTCTGTGGGACGGTCTTAAAGCACCAATTAACATTTTTTCCAGTGAGTTTAGCAAATCCTGCGGGCATATGAATGAGGGGCGATTTATCGGGCGGTCCCGCTTCAAGAAGCAGAACCCGAACTTGAGGATCTTCACTGAGCCTATGCGCGACAACACAACCAGCAGCTCCTGCTCCTACGATCACATAATCAAATGATTCTTTTTGTGACATCCTATGATCCTTTGTAATCAGGCTTTCGTCGCTCAGTAAAACTAAGTAGCCCCTCCTTTCCATCCGCGGTAAAGGCACTCAGGGAGCCCGCAATTGATTCAAGCGAAGCACACTGAGAATGGATCATTTGTTTTGCAATTTGCACAGCGATTGGAGCATTATTACAGATGGTAGATGCTAAGGTAGTCCCAGCATTTTTAAGATCTTCTGATGGACAGACTTGTGTGGCTAATCCCCAGTTTAGAGCTGTGTCAGCATCAATTGTTGTCCCTGTTAATATCATTGATACAGCACGGGAAACTCCGATGATCTTGGGAAGCCTTTCTGTTCCTCCCCACCCAGGAATTGTTGCAATTGTTACTTCAGGCATGGCGAATGTGGCAGAATTAGAGGCAATTCGTAAGTCACATGCCAGCGCCAATTCAAGTCCACCACCAAAAGCGTAACCATTAAGAAGTGCAATGACGGGTTGTCTGAGGGTTTCTAAACGAGAGAGGATACGCTGACCTTTGGGAATCCACTCTTTCCACATAGCCAGTGGATTTAGAGCTGACCAAGCATTGATATCTGCACCCGAACAGAAGGCTTTTTCACCTGCCCCAGTAATGATTACAACACGGACATCCTGATTTGATTCAAGTGTGATGACATGATCCTCAAGTGCTTGTAGCATTTCGGGGTTCAGTGCATTACGTTTTTCTGGACGATTGAGCATAATGGTTGCTAACTCTCCGGAGATGTCAAGCGTTACTTGGCTCATTTATTTTGCAGGAAGTTGAAGGTTCATGGAGGCTGGATCAAAAAGTTTTGAATCCATGATTTTTAATTCTGAGCTCACATTGAGGGGAACCGTAGTCTGTCCTAATACATCGCGTTGAAGATCAATTCCTGGCGCGATTTCAGTGACCGTTAACCCCTCAGGTAAGAGGCGCAGGACACATCTTTCAGTAATATACGTGATGTGTTGATTAGAGAGAATTGCACGCTCTCCACTAAATGAAACATGCTCCACTGTAGGGACTAGTTTCTGAACTTTGCCTTCCTGAAGTATCTTCACTTTGCCATCTTTTATGGATAGACGCAGTCCGCCAGTTGTAAAGGTGCCAATGAATGCGAGATGACGGGCGTGAGCCGTAATATCAATAAATCCTCCTACACCGGCGGTGACATGAGGTCGCATGGCTAAACGAGAGACATTTACATTACCCGAAGCATCAATTTGCATAAACGAAAGAAGACTTTTATCAAAACCACCTCCTTGAAAATAAGTAAACTGATCAGATGATGAGAGGATGGCTTGGGCACCAGAAGCACAACCAAATTGAAAATCTAGTAAAGGGAGCCCGCCTACTGCTCCTTGCTCAATGACCCAAGTTACTTCATCGGAAAGGCCTTCTTCAAGTAGAATTCTGGGTACCTGTGCTGCAATACCGAACCCTAAATTCACTGTATCACCGCGGCGCAGTTCCAATGCTGCCCGCCGCGCCATTGGCTTGTATGATCCCCACGGCATGATTTCATAGGTTTTGCCGTCAGAGAGTTTTTCACCACTAATGGTTGGATCATACTGAGTATTTGTAGTTTGCATTTGATCGGGGTCAATCACGACGTAGTCAACCACAATCCCTGGTACTCTGACTTGCTGGGGTCTAAGCGTGTGTTTGGTCACAACCCGCTTGACTTGTGCGATAACGATGCCTCCATTATTATGGGCAGCAAGTGCCTGATCATAGATTCCGAGGCTACTTCCCTCATGTTCTGTGGTGATATTTCCATTCTGATCAGATGTAGTCCCTCGGATCACAGCTACATTGACGGGAATAGATTTGTAAAACAGCCATTGATCTCCATCAAAGGTAACTCGTTTGACGACATCGGGCGGACTACAATCATTCATGCGCCCACCAAGGAGCAAGGGGTCTACAAATGTATCAATCCCTACTTTAGTAAGGACACCTGGCCTTTTGGCCGCTACTTCACGGTGCATATGAAAAAGGATCCCACTTGGAATATTGTAGGCTTCAACACGATTCTCATCTATCATTTTCCAAATCTTTGGGGAATCCATTGATGAAGGTCCACTGGGCAGTGATCCTGCAATTACACGTTTAAGAAGTCCTTCCTGAGCCAGATAATCAATTCCATCAATCCCATACATATCCCCAGCAGCGATAGGATGAAGGGTTGTTAGCTGTTGGGGATGACGTGTTTGGGCAAACCGCTCGCCGATGGCAGCGAGCATTGCGTCGGGGCATCCTAATCCACTTGAGGAACTGACGGTTACCACAGCATGGTCTGGAATCTGCATGGCAGCAGTTGCTAAGGAACAAAACTCAGGCATAGTCCACAGTGATTTCTTGTCCTATTTCTGCGGATTTTTTGACGGCTAATGCAACAGCCAAAGACCGCAGTCCATCGTTTCCGGTCGCAGAAGGTTTTCCATTGCCTTGTACGGCTTTATTAAAGAGGTCAACTGCACGTTCATAAAGGTTAATCGGGGGAGGTAATTCAATGTGTTTTAATTGATCACCCCGGCGAAGAGTGATATGGCCGATTGGGCGTTGAGTCATGACATCTGTGGCAAACAACGACCCAGCGCTTCCGTGAATTTCAAAACCTGTTCCAGCATGACCAATCACAAAAGAATCATGGAATTGTGCTAACGTTCCACGATGGAATTTCATGACTCCCATGACAGAATCATGTACTCCATTTTGTCCGAGTCCTTGAGATGCAGAAACTGCCATGACTGATTTAACCTCATCATCAAGCATAAAGCGAAGGGTATCGGTGTCATGAACCGTAATATCAAGAATAACTCCACCACCTGATTCGGGGTTTTTGACTCTCCAAGTTTGGAGGTGTGTTGGTAACTGTACGGCATGAAAAACACGAACTGCTAAGGGTTCACCAAGTTCTCCATCATGGATGAGATCGCGGAGAGTACGATGAGTGACAGCGTTTCGAAGGTGATGGTTTGTTCCCAAGACAATACCCGCATCACTGCAGGTATCAATCATTTTTTTCGCATCTGAAACCGTAAGGGCTAAAGGTTTTTCACACAACACGTGTTTTGATGCACTAGCCGCAGCAAGTGTTTGGGGCATATGAAACTCATTGGTAGTTCCGATATAAACAACATCAAGGTTACTATCTGAGAGAAAATTGTCAAGTTGGGTATAAATTCGCTCAATTTGGAACTCTTTCTGAAATGATTCCCCTCTCTGTTGCGATTGACTCAATAGTGCGGTCACTTGACTATCTGGGCTGTTATTTATGGCATTGATCATCCATTCTTTGGCGATCGTACTTGCACCAATAATACCCCAGTGGATCATGATTTTCTCAGTAGATTAAATCTTGTATCAATAGGACTAATTTACGAATCTTATTGAAAAACGTACTTCATGTCAGTGGAAAATATATGAAATATGGTTTAGAATTAAGTTTCACCGGTCATCGCCTCAAATCCAATTAAAGGAACCAGTGTGATTATTGATTGAGAGGCGAGGATTAACAAGTCCACTTCTGAGAACCAATTTGTTGCCATGTATTATCTAACAGTGGATGAACATCAGTCATATTTTCTGGTTATTTTACCAAATTGAAGTATTTATAGTTATGACCTAATTTTTGAGAGAAAAACTTAGTGGATAAAGATCCTGATGGTTAATGAAAAACTTTAAATCGTACTCAGAAAAATCTTGTATCTATCAGCCATGAATGTATTTTTCTAGACGCATCTACCGTTGTACTGATTATCCGTCTGTGATGTATATTTGAAGCAATGTTGAACTATCT
>JAPOTS010000113.1 GCA_026709065.1 Bacteroidota bacterium | reverse complement strand
TTCCGGAAATCTTATATTTATCAGCTCTTTCGTAAACGAAACCGCCGAACTCAAGTTGATGGGGCAACAAGCTGTGGCAGCAATTGGCTTCAGCTGTTTGCTGGCGTGGAGCGGAGCATGGCTGTGGCCATGATTTCAGATCGTCACCAAAAAATTGGGCATGAACTACTCCACCGACAGTGCTGGAACTGGGGACGGGATATCATCCGCCCAGAAGGTAATCTCCTGCTCAAAGCAGGCTTCTCCAAACACCCAACACCAGATAAAGAGAAAGGATCAAGCTACTACTCACTTGAAATGTCAAACGGCGATAGGCTGATGCTATGGGGATTTGGGCTCCTGTATGTCACACCAGTGAAGGGTTGTGTCTATCTGAACCGTTATGAATTTGAGCCAATTTGGTTTCCAAAAAAAGCAATTCGCGAACCGATCTGGACACCCAGCATGATGCCAGTTAAACAGTCCCCTCCATCATTAACCATCCCAATTGAAATCGTCATCGCTGCTATCAGATACATAGCTGGGTATGAGGAATGGGTTCTCTCAGTATGCGGCTTGGAGTATCGCCTCAATGTCTTGCAGGAATGGGAACAGCCTACCGAGCTACTACCACCTCAAGATTTGCCTCAGTCATGGCTTTCTCTCGCTGACTCAATGTATCCTATGAAAAACGAGATTGGGAAGAACTTGTAATTGGATAAGTTATTGTTTCGCGAGCCCTAAGTTTGGAGTTTAGCAATCGCGGAATCGGATCAAAAAATATTTTTATCCTCATGAATGGCATCAACAGCTTTTTTCAGCCAATTAGTACGTAGAGGAAATGTTTCGTGATCATAGAATGAATGCCCCATTTTCATGGATTCATCATTGAGAGATTAATGAAGGTTTCTGCCAACAATGTGAGTTTTTGTAGGGACCGTTTTCGAGTGATGCATAACAATGGTAAACAGTGATAATTAAAGTAGGTTTAGTGTGTTCACTGAAGTCAATCAATCCTTATTGAAAGCTAATAACACAAGAAAAATGGAATTACCGTGATATTCATGCTGATTTCTTCAACAAAATAACATCATCATATGAAGAAAAGAATTGATGGATAGATTGGCACGACATATATAGATAGATTTTGAACGTTATACCTACTCAAGGTTGAGATCAACATTTGGAGTAAATGGAGGAATGTGCTTGATGACCCGCTCAATAACATGCGTAGATTTGATTCCCCCATGACTATCAACCGTTTGTGTAGTTCTCACCTCGCAAACCAAAGTGTCTCCTTTGGAAAAAGAAACTAAACTATTCTGAATTTTGTTAAGAAATTCTTGATCGGCCATTTCTGCATACAGGGATGATTCACCATCAGATAGACGCCATTTATTTTCGACTCTGAAAGATACAGACATAATCTTGAACGCCACTTGGCGACACGATTCTATAACATGTGAAGTTGATGGGGGAAGACGTTTAAAGTGCGAGGCTTCTTCTTTGGTAACTGTGATATTTTCTTCGGGGTAATTACATTTGAATTCTTCAATTCCCTCACGTCTAAGAGGTTCTTCAACCAGTTTTTGAATGGCTATTTGGGCATCTGGTGAGGTGAAAATGTTATATAAATTTTTCTCAATCTCAATCCGGTCAGCCCCTGCGGTAATTGCAATTTTACCATCTTTCAGATTTTCTACCTTTGAAATCTTTCTTCCCTTAATCGTTTTATAAAGTGCGAAAAGTCCACTTGCTCCGCCAATTATTGCAATCAGTCTCTCAAGTGCTTCAGTAGAGTCGCCAGTGAATATATCAACTATTTTATCCCATGTTGACATAACTAGATCTAAAATCACTTCAAACGATCCATTACCTGTGGCACTAACATTGACTTTTACTTCTGCGTCTTTTCCATAAAGTACCCTGCTAGCACTTGAGTAAAGTTCACTTACAGCCAGGAGGGCTGGTGCAAGATCACGTACATCCATGGTTCCATCAACAAGCCCGGGACCGTCGTAAGCAATGGAAAAAGAAACTTTCTCTTTTGAATGATTATGCATCTGATTTAGAAATCTTAACCGAATACTCGGATCTAGTTTGAATTGATGATGCGGTTAAGGCTACTTTGATTGATTAAGTGAATATTTAGCCAGTTTAGAGGCGGTCAAACACCATAAGGATATCAATACAACACAATAAATATAACAAAATTGATGACAAAAGGTTGCAACTAACCCTCCTGAGTGATTATGCAACATGGGTAATAAATCCCAAAATATATCATTGATGGATCTCCCATAGAGGAGTTCAGATACCCAAGCTACGCTTCTTAAGAACCAATAACCCTTCTTTCCCACTAGTTACAATTAACGTCCCACTTTTGAAATAAGGATAATTAGTCCATGAGGTAGACCCTGGTCCGGGTTCAAAAAATCCATTCTCTACTGGGTTTTCTCGGTTTGAAATATCCAAGATGCGTAGACCAGCCTCATAATTTGATTGATACATCAGTTCGTCTTTGATTTAGATGTTGTGGTTCGTATCGGTAGTAGTTGCAAAATATTCATTGACCAAAATTGGATCATCAAGATCCGAAACATCCCAGATCAAGGTTCGGGTCCCTTCATGATTCATATAAAAATATTGATGATCTTCGGTAAGCCATCCTTGATGAGTATAAGCCACCTTGGGATAGGATGCCACGGAGATGGCCACTGGATACTCTTTTTCGGTCACATCCGTAATGCTTAATACGGTTTCATTCGATCCATGACATATTTCTTGACCAGAGTATTGTAGATCAGGTCCTGAATAGATCACCACTGTGCATCGTGTGAATAACCAGCCTTTCCCCTACCCGTTGGGGTCAGAAAAACATCCTGCGAAGGATGGAGCGGCAGGTTGACGCATATCTAACATATGAAGCCCGCCCCCGCAGGTTTCGCCTCAGCTGTTAGCACCTACCACAAAACCAAACCCAGTTTCTTCAATGATACGATGTTGTGAGCACTGGCAATCCCAGTATAAATCGCGGTTTATTCAAAAGTAATGGTAGCGTCTTCCACTTCTCTCAATTGGGTAAGATCAAAAACTTGAACCTCATGTTGAGCCACTCCATCGGCAACCACATAAGCGTGATTCGCATATCCTCACATCTCTCCATACATTTGCAACTGAGGCAGCGGTCATAAGTAGGTTACCCACATAGATAGGATGTTCAGGATTAGTTACATCAATGAAGGATGTACCATCATTGCGTCCGAAAGAGCATACTCATGAGACGTAACGGGGTCCATCCATCCCCAAATATCATTGAGCGGGTATCTCGTTTTCCGCCGATTTCTGGAAGAGGCAGAAAAGCTGTCAAGTCTACGGTTTTAGACCCATCGAGTCAAATCATTGGGGCGGATGAGATGGTGACACACGACGAGGAGCAAACTGGGTGCAAGCCAGTTTGCCAGTTAGATGAGTATAGCCCAAGCGGTGGCAAGAGGAGGGGGGCATCTGGGTTTCAGCGTCACAACGGCAGACTACAAGGAGATCAAAAGTCTCTCCGAGAAGACTGGGCTGACCGTGGGCGGAATTCTACGTCGAGCGATGAGTAAGCGACCAATTACCTGGTTTGAAGGACGAGGCTCATGGCTTCCAGCATGGGCTGGGGAGAAGGTTGAAGAATTCAACGAAAACCTCCAAAAGGCATGGAAATAGGGGACGCAAGTGGGATGTGCGCGAACTTAAAAATTACGACATCTTTTGCACAAAGAGACATTCAAACGGGGAAAAGGCTACAATGAGTACTAGTGATACTATCGTTCGGTATCAGGATACGCACCAGATTAAGAACTCTGCCTGAATTCCCCCAAAAAACCCCTTACAGTAAAATGGATAATTTCCATAATTTAAGCTTCAATTTAGTTGAAACGACCACAAGATGCATCACCATTGAGCACCAATTACGTAAAAACGCATTGAATTACTGAGTGTAGAAAATTTTACTTCACATATCAACCAATTACATGACCACGCCCCCATCTTTATCCACTGCGAATACAGATACAATTCGTGAATGTTTTCCAGCACTACAGCGTAAGCATAATGGTTACCCAGTCGCCTATTTTGACGGCCCTGGAGGAACTCAAGTACCGATGATGGTTACCGATGCAATGGTTAATTATATGCTTAACCACAATGCAAATACACATTGGGCGTTCCCGTCTAGCCAAGAAACAGATCAGATCCTTAAGCAAGCGCGGACGATCTCTGCAGAGTTTCTCAATTGTGATCCCTCTGAAATCGTATTTGGTCAAAATATGACAACACTCACATTTCATCTCGCACGCTCTTTGGGACGACAATGGCAGAAAGGTGACGAAATTATCGTCACAGACCTAGACCATCACGCCAATATCGATCCTTGGATTGATTTATCTCGTGAACACGGTTATGTCATCCGCTCAGCTACATTCAACCTAGACACAGGGCAACTGAATCATTCGGAGATTGAAAAATTGATCACATCTCGCACTCGACTCATTGCTATTGGAGCTGCATCTAATGCACTTGGAACCGTCAATGATGTCAAAGCCATTACCACACTTGCACAGAAAAATGGGATCACTACCTTTGTAGATGGGGTTGCGTATGCTCCTCATATTCTCAGCGATGTGCATGAACTAGGATGTGATTTTTATGCCTGTTCCCCGTACAAATTTTATGGGCCGCATGCAGGAATTCTCTATGGAACGAAAAGATTGCTTGAACATCTAAATGCCCCCCGCCTTCAACCTGCAGGCTCAAATGGGTCTGAACGCTTGGAAACCGGAACACTCAGCCATGAAGCCATTACTGGTTCAGCAGCAGCCATCCAATTTCTTGCCTCATTGTCTGACGGATCAACTGTTCGTGAATCTCTCAAACTCACATTTGAGTCACTTCATGACCGTTCACAGAGACTGATCACACTACTCTGGCAGGAGTTACAGACGATCAATCACATACGCTGCTACGGACCACCACCGTCCGAAGAGCGAATTCCAACTATTAGTTTCTCACTTGATCAGATCACCTCCGAAGACGTATGTAGAAAACTAAGTTGTCTCGGCTTATTTCTCTCGCATGGAGATTTCTATGCCTCTACTGTCGTGAAAAATTTAAATGTGGAGGGACTAATACGTGTTGGAATTTCATGCTATTCCACCGTAGAAGAAGTTGAGCGCCTAATTGATAAGATCCATCAAATTGCTCGATCATATTAACCTCATCGTAACAACGAAAAAAAGCCAGTCACTACCATGACATCATACAGAGCATGGGTCCAAGCCACAACGGCAAAGCCTCGAATTAAAAAGACGATATTAAATACCAACCCAAAAATTGCCCGAAATAAAAAGACATCCAATGCCCATGGATCCCCATAACTTCCCAAATGGTGTACAAAACTAAAACTCAACGCACCAATGATGGCTGCAATAGAATACATCAGTATTCGGCTCTGTGGAAATGCCTTCCACATAACAAAGAAAAGCCCCCCAACAATCAGCACACGAAATAATAGTTCCTCATAGATTCCAGCCCCCAGAGAAAGTACCAGTTTTAAAAACAGATCGGGAGTTTCCACTGATTGGGAAGCCATCAACGGCGACATAATTAGTTGCGTTAACCCCGATACAAAATAGGCCAGAACAACCGCATAAATTGCACTCTCAATGATAATCATGCTCGGAAATCTGAGCTTGAATGTAATCCTCTTTTTTCGCTCCCAGATGACTGTAATTACTCCTATGACTATGACGATTCCAAATATTATCAGTTCATGTGTGAGCCCCAGACCATAGATAATATTTTTGAGAATACTCTCCGAAGAAATACGAATAAAATCCTGCCGACCGCTATTGGCCCATACAATCCCAAACTCGTATAGAATCAATAATGGCAACGCCATCAAGAAACCCCAAGTCGCTGAACGGGTCGCACTAAAATAACCCTGCTGCTTATCTGCGCCTTCTAGATGGATCCCTGAGGAAAAGGGTCTAGTCATCCTCCAAAGCCATCAGTGCTAGTTGAAGTTCACAGCGATCCTTATCCTCATGCAAATCAATACAAACTTCAATACCCTTCTTATAGATCTCATTGGCATCTTCAATCCGCTCTAAGTCAACATATAACTTCCCAAGATGATAATAGACACCAGTATAGTCTGGATCCGTAGATAAAACCAATTCATACCACCGCAGAGCATCTTGAAGCCTCCCACTTTTATGATACTCAAACCCTATAGCAAATTGAGTAAACGGATCGGATTGATCATTTTCATACAACTCTAACAAAAGTTTTAGACGATCCATTACTTCAATATTCACGGATTTGATTGTATCTAATCATCATAATATCCAAACATGGTAACTCACAGCCCTTACTCACTAAAAATGAGAATTCCATCTGAATCAATCAAAGACCTCGTATCTATGCTATGGCTAAACAATGTGCAATTTTTAAGGAGTGAATTCAGGTTTAACCGCTGTGATAGAATTATTCAACCTGTAATCATCCATCTTCCCATCACATCCACAGAACTTAATTGATTCATTTGGGATTAATGAGTAGTTTCAGATTACGTCCTCTTACTCAAACACTTTGATTGTAAAATTTACTGTGATGTGAGTCGGAACAGTGATCTCATAGGCATTGTGGGGAATTTAGATCAGTACATTACCAGCCGCCTCCTGCACCACCGCCACCAAACCCTCCGCCAAATCCGCCTCCGAATCCTCCACCCCCACCGAAGCCGCCTCCAAAACCGCCAGCCCCTCTACCACTAGCATGGCCAAGCAAAAACATCAATGGCATAATCCCTCCATCGCCATAACCCCGACCAGGCCCTCTACCGCCTCTATTTCGAGTTATCATCGTGATTGCAAACAGGATCACCATAACAAATAACACGACACCGCCAAAGTCACCACCTCTTCTTGAATTCTGTCTCTGAGGCAGAGACTCAGCCGAATACTCACCAGCGGCAGCCAACATGACTGCGTCTACGGCTCGGGCCAAACCGGCATAATAGCGCCCTTGTCGAAAATCTGGAACAATCACATCACGAATAATCCTCCCCGCTAATACATCTGGAATGGCTCCTTCAAGGCCATAACCCACTGCAATAAAGACTTCCCGATCACCAGTGCTTACGACTATTAAAACACCATTGTCATTTTCTGACTGCCCTACTCCGAGTGCTTGCCCCAATTCAGTTGCATATGTTGCAATATCTTGCCCTTCAAGTGAAGCAATTGTGCGGATTGCAATCTGATTTGAAGTACTATCGGCATACATCCTCAAAATCAATGCAAGCCTCTGCTCTTCCTGCGAAGTGAGAACCCCAGCTTCATCAACAACGATCTGTTGTTGCGCCTGTAGAGTCTTGGGAACAACAACTAAGCCCGCAATGAATAGGGTAAGTCCAATATAAAGTCTGTAGCTAAGAATCAAAATTTACCTCAGGTGCATTTTGTGCCCCACTTTCCGCCTCAAACGGAGAGCGGCGGCTGTGCCCAAAGATTCCAGAAAACATTGCAGCAGGGAATGTACGGATAGCGGTATTATACTCTCGAACAACACCATTGTATCGAGTTCGGGCTGTATTGATTCGGTTTTCAGTGCCTTCAAGTTGAACCTGCAGATCACGAAACCCAGCAGTTGCTTGCAGTTGGGGGTAATTTTCGCTGACGACCAGTAACCGTCCGAGAGCTCCAGATAATTGAGATTGAGCCTGCTGAAACTGTGCAAGACTTGAAGGGTCACGAAGGTCATCTGCAGACACATTGATTGATGTTGCTCTTGCACGAGCCTCGGTAACAGCTTGTAAGGTTTCTTGCTCAAAATCCCCCGCTGCTCTGACGGTATTGACAAGGTTAGGGATCAAATCAGCTCTTCGCTGATAAGCCGTCTGTACATTCCCCCAGGCCTCTTCAACCGCTTCCTCCTGCCCAATAAGGTTGTTGTAAGTCCCACAACTCGTGAAACCTACAAGTCCTAAAAATGCAAAAACAATAATCAAAATTATATTTGTTGGATTACGCATGTCAAGATAAATTAAAAGGTTTAGTGTGCGTACGCTAATCTGTGCGAGTGGTTTCGGAAATCGAATCAAGAAATTCTTGAAGAATGAGTCCTGCGGCAACCTGATCAATATGTTCCCGCTTTTGTTTCTTATGCATAGCGAGGCGGGACTTTGCTTCCTTAGAGGTAAACCGCTCATCCCAACGAACAATCTCTACATCGTCAAAATGTTGGCGCAATTGAAGAATATATCTCTCTACGGCCCTTGTTGCCTGACCTTCTGTCCCATCTTCGTTGAGAGGCCAGCCAATCACAATCGTACCAATGGATTCTTTATCATGCAAGTCAACAAGTTTTTCAATCGCAACCTTGGGAGTGAACACCCCAAAAGGCTGAGTAAATAGTCTTAACGGATCGGCCAATGATAGTCCAACGCGCTTTGCCCCGTAGTCAATTGATACGATACGTCGAGAATTAGAATGTAGTCTACTCTTCAAAACGATACACTCCTCGAACACTATCAATACGCTTAATTCGCTCAATCAGGCGTTTGAGATGCTCTAAATCACTCACTTGAAGGATGAGAGTTCCTTCAAAAAATCCATCTTCGGTCTTGACTGAAATTGATCGAATATTTGTCTTCAGGTTCCTTGATATCACGGTCGTTAAATCGTGAATAATTCCTACCCGATCTTCTCCAAGTACACGCAGTCCCACAATAAATCGAACATCTTTCTGTCGGCTCCATGCGCAGGATTGAATTCGGTCAGGATGATTGACAAAAAGATGTGCGGCATTACGGCATCCCGTACGGTGAATATTAATTGTGCCTCCCTTACTGGTGTATCCAAAAACTGCATCACCCGGAATTGGGTTACAACAAGATGCGTAAATCAGTGCAAGTCCTTTAATTCGCTCCCCATTAATGAGAAGAGTCTCAGATCCATGATCCTGAGCATGCTCCAAGTAAGATGCCTGCGAATCTTGATTATCCACCATCTCCTCTGACTCAGGAGCATCTCCAGTGCGCACATACTGAATCAGATCTTGTATATCTAGAAGCCCAGAGGAAATTTCATAGAACATCTGCGAGACTGTTGAATACTTGAACTGGGCCGCTAATCGATTCAGTTCATCCTCCGTTAGCTTGATTCTGGCGCGCTTAGATTTTTTATCCCACAACCGACGCCCATATCGAACGGCTTCCCTTCGTTGTTCATTAATTTGATGGCGAATCCGACTCCGCGCTTTATGAGTAACGACAAATTTGATCCACCCAGGATTTGCGGTCATCTTTTTTGATGTGATGACCTCAACCTGATCTCCGCTTCGTAACTTATGAGACAGAGGAACCATCTTCCCATTCACCTTAGCACCAATACAATGAAACCCCACATCCGTATGGATTTGGAACGCAAAGTCTACAGGTGTCGCCCCCTTAGGTAAGGTCTTGATATCGCCCCGAGGAGTAAAGACGTAAATTTCATCAGTATACAGATCTAAACTGAATTCTTGGACGAACTCAGTGGCCTGTTCTGCATCAGGGTTCTCCATTAAATCATGAACCCATGTTAAGAACTGATCCATCTTTACATCCATTGCATCGGTTCCCTCTTTATACTTCCAGTGTGCAGCAACCCCCCGCTCAGCAATTTCATGCATGCCTTGAGTTCTAATCTGAACTTCCATTCGATGCCCCTCAGCATCTAATACCGTAGTGTGCAAACTCTGGTATCCATTGGACTTTGGTACCGAGATAAAATCTCTGAATCGCTCTGGTAGCGGTTTATACAAATCTGTAATGATTGAATAGACACGCCAACAATCTTCTTTCCCTTTAGCCCCCTCGCTATTGAGAATAATACGAATTGCAAATACATCATAGATCTCATTCAAGGGCTTATTCTGCTTGCGCATCTTCTGGAAAATAGAATACAGATTCTTTGAACGGCCCTTAACCTCAAAGTCAAACCCATGTTGAATCAGGCTTTTTCGGAGAGGAACAATAAATCTGTGGATATGGGTTTCGCGCTCCTGCCTGCTACCTTTAAGCCCAGAGATGATTGCAGAATAGGCTTCTGGCTCAAGTATTTTGAGTGATAAATCTTCTAACTCGGTTTTGATACGTTGTAAACCAAATCGATGGGCGAGTGGCGCAAATAGGCTGAGGGTTTCTGTGGCGATCTTGAGCTGCTTTGCATGTGGTAAGATCTCAAGCGTCTTCATGTTATGAAGTCGATCAGCAAATTTCACGAAGATCACTCTCACATCCTGAGCCATAGAAAGAATCAGTTTCCGTACATTCTCAGCCTGCCCAAGAGCGCGATTGGAGTATATCCCACGAATTTTGGTTAACCCATCAATCAACAGAGCCATCTGCTCCCCAAACTCTGAACGGATAATTTCAATCGTTAAGTCGGTATCCTCTACAACATCATGAAGAAGTGCCGCCCCAACGCTGATATCATCAAGTCTGATCTCATGTGCTACAATCCGAGCAACTGCAAGGGGGTGAGATATATAGAGCTCTCCCGATGCGCGGCGATCATTACGATGGGCCCAATAGCTTAACCTGAACGCTCGCCGAATCATCACCTCGTCTACCGATGAAAGATACTTGTGACAATCTGAAACAAGGTCATCCAATTCCTTGGAAAAAGGATCTTCAACGATCACATTGCGCTCTTTAAGAATTGATGAAGCTTCAAGCATCAGATGATGATAAGGTTCCTCAAGGGTTACATAGGAGAGTAGCATACGCAAAAAAGCCCGCTGGGATCATTCCAGAGGGCTTTTTGATACCATAAGCGTTAGATCATCCGCTCTTACGTCTTAGGATGATCCTCACCAGCGTTTGATTTATCTGCCTTATCCTCTGTCTCTGAGTCAGGCATATCTCGCATTTGTGTCATATTCTCAGAAGATGGATCGTCCTCATTTTGAGCGTCACTATCTTCGGAGGAAGTATTTACAGTCCCTGCTTCCTTGGGCGATTGATCAGTCATATCTTTTTCAGTTGCAGTTTCCTCACTCGCTTCATCATCTGCTGTCTCAATAGCCTCTTCATAGGCTGTAATATCAGAAGCCGGTTCATCGGATGTTACCTCAACACTCTCTGATTCATCCACAGCCTCAGCATTCACTTCATTAGATTCAGACTCAACAATCTGTTCTTGGGGGGAAGTCTCAGAAGCCGTTTCATCGGATGTTACCTCAACACTCTCTGATTCATCCACAGCCTCAGCATTCACTTCATTAGATTCGGACTCAACAGTCTCTACTTGGGTTGAAGTCTCAGACGCTGATTCATCAGATGTTGCTTCAACACTCTCTGGCTCATCCACAGCCTCAGCATTCACTTCATTAGATTCGGACTCAACAGCCTCTACATGGGATGAACTCTCAGAAGCTAGTTCATCAGATATTGTCACAACACTCTCAGACTCAGGACTTTTTTCTTCAGGGGTTAGATTATCAACTGATGTTTCAGAAGAACCGTCATCAGTACTTGAATGGCTAAGCTCCTGATCAGTTACCTCTTCAACAGAAATTGGATCATCCTCAATCACAGATGATTCTTCCGAAACCAGAGCATTAGCTGCTACAACCTCGGCCGACTGATCAGTCTTCCGACGGCGACGACCTCGGCGAGTTCTGCGACGTGAACGCTTCTCCTCTGTCACAGAATCATTATAGTCTACCAGCTCAATGACGGCCATCTCAGCAGCATCTCCTGGGCGAGCACCTAAACGAATAATTCGCGTATATCCCCCTGGTCGATCTGCTACCTTGTAAGATATATTGTCAAAAAGCTCAGAAACAGCACGCTTGTCCATAAGATGACGAAAGACTTCGCGCCGATTATGAGTCGTATCCTGCCGGGCACGAGTAATGAGCGGTTCAACAAAAGTTCTGAGTGCTTTGGCTTTGGGCAACGTTGTCTGGATCTGCTTATGGTGAACCAATGCGACAGATAACGCTGCCAATGTCGCTTTGCGATGCGAGGCAGTGCGTCCTAACTTATGTCTCTTTTTCGCGTGTCTCATTTCAGGGGGTCAACTTAGGAGTCGGAATCGTCTCCGTCAATCTCAGGGAGATCCATTCCAAAACTCAATCCAGATGAATCAAGAACCTGCTTGAGCTCGTCTAAAGATTTACTCCCAAAATTACGGAACTTCAACATTGTCTGCTCATCACGAACGACCAAATCCCTGATCGTTTTGATGTTGGCAGCTTTGAGGCAATTCTTAGCCCTCACTGATAATTCAAGCGTATCAACAGACTGACTGACTTTCTCAATAAGCCGAATTTGATCAGCATCAACTGGCTCTTCTACCTCGCTTGATGCCTGCACTAATTCCATATCAATGATTGGATCAATGTGGTCATTAAGAATGCTGGCGGCCTCCTTTAACGCATTCTGCGGAATAATTGAGCCATCGGTGGAAACTTCTAACTCCAACCGCTCGTAGTCCACCCTCTGACCAACACGCGTTGGCTTGACAGTGACGCGAACACTTTTGATTGGAGTATACACCGAATCAAGTGCTATAACTCCGATGTGATCGCTATCTCGCTTGTTTTCGTTAGCAGGGACATAACGGCGCCCAGTTTCAATACGCATCTCAACACCAAATTCAACGCCCTCTGATAAAGTCGCAATATGATGCTCTGGATTGAGCACCTCATAATCATTGGTAGCATCATCAATATCTTGGGCAGTCCAATGACCAGGACCCTTGACTTGAAGACTCACAGCACCACTGGAAAAGTCGCTGGACTTGAATCGAATTCCTTTCAAGTTCAAAATGATGTCTGACACATCTTCAGCAACTCCCTCAATGGTAGAGAATTCATGCTGAACTCCATCAATCTTCACAGCAGTAATGACCGTCCCCTCCAAAGAGGAAAGTAAAACCCGGCGAAGAGAATTTCCGATCGTCTGCCCATAGCCACGCTCAAGTGGTTGGATCACAAATCGAGTGAATGTGGGGGTTACATCTTCTGCCATTACCCCCGATGGCATTTGAATTCCGGTTTTGCTCATGTCAGCAATTGAGTTCAATAATGTACACGGTTGACTACTTGGAATAAAGTTCTACAATCAACTGTTCGCGAATATTCTCAGGAATTTCAGAACGTTCAGGAAAATCAAGAAACTTTCCACTTAACGTTTTGCGATCCGTTTCTAACCACGAAAAAACGCGGCGATTCTTTTTGAGATTTTCAAAAAACATTGGATTGTAACGACTGCGCGGCCGAACTGCAATTATATCCCCAGGACGTAACTGATAGGAAGGGATATTGACAACCTGACCATTCACAACGATATGACCGTGGGTCACCATCTGGCGGGCCTGCCGTCTCGTTGAACCAAATCCAAGTCTAAATACGGTATTATCAAGGCGTGCCTCCAAAAAGCAGAGCAGGTTCTCACCAGTTACCCCCTTCTTACGGGCGGCCTTTTCAAATAAATTTCTAAATTGACGCTCCAAAACTCCATAAATATATTTTGCTTTCTGCTTCTCTTTTAACTGCATTGCATACTCACTTTCACGGCGTTTACGTTTTTGTCCGTGTTGGCCTGGAGGATTCGGTTTGCGCTCCAGTGATTTGCTCGGACCAAAAAGCGGCTCATTGAACCGACGTGCAATTTTCTGTTTCGGGCCTCTATAACGGGCCATGATTGTAGAGTTTAGAAGTTGAAATAATTGTTAGACACGACGGCGCTTCGGTGGACGACAGCCATTATGCGGTATAGGCGTCACATCACGGATCGTTGAAATATCCAAGCCACATGTATTAAGAGCACGTATGGCGGATTCTCGACCTGACCCAGGCCCCTTAACAAAGACATCCACACGCTTGAGACCCAGATTGACGGCTTCAGTTGCAGCCGTTGTAGAGGCAACCTGTGCCGCATAAGGCGTACTTTTGCGACTTCCCTTAAATCCCTCTTTACCAGATGAAGACCAAGATATACAGTTTCCGTATTGATCTGTGATCGTTACAATAACGTTATTAAAGGTTGCTTTAATAAATGCCATGCCATTTGACTCAACCACGACCTTTTTCTTTCCAGAACGTCCTGAACCCCTATAGCCTTGTTTTTTTGCCATCGATTAATCCAATTATGAATTCTACTTCCGAGGTGCTTTCTTTTTACCTGCAACAGTCTTTTTACGACCTTTACGAGTCCGAGCATTCGTTTGAGTGCGCTGTCCACGCACTGGTAACCCACGCCGATGCCGTAATCCGCGATAACAACCAATATCCATCAGCCTCTTGATATTCATCTGAGTTTCAGCACGAAGTTGTCCCTCAACGATATAATGATCTTCAACCAAGCGGCGCACTTTCTTAGTCTGCTCTTCAGACCAAGACTCTGGATGTGCATTAGGATCTATGCCAACACGCTCTAAAATTTCTTGCGCACGCGAACGCCCAACCCCATAAATTGAGGAAAGTGCAATTTCACCTCGCTTATTTGACGGTATATCAACTCCTGCTATTCGAGGCATATACTTCTATCCCTGCCGTTGCTTATGCTTTGGATTTTTTTTATTGATAATATATAGCCGGCCCTTCCGCCTGACAATCTTATCATCTGAACTTCGTTTCTTAATGCTAGCTCGGACTTTCATCTGTCTAAATGGATGAATTGATCATTTTTTATAGTACAGTCCACTGATACTAATTGAAATAATGAAAGGTTCCATTATTTGTAACGGTAAACGATTCGCCCCTTAGTAAGATCAAAGGGAGAGATCTCAACTTTAACACGGTCACCTGGAAGTATCTTAATATGATACATCCGCATCTTGCCCGCTAGAAGTCCTAAAATAGAATGCCCATTCTCAAGACGAACTCTAAATTGGGCGTTCGGTAAAGCGTCTGTGACTTCGCCGTCAAGCTCAATTGGTTGCTGTTTAGCCATAAGGTATTATTTCAATTTGTTTGTATGGAGGCGTGATATGCTGTTCAATAAATTCAAACGTTGTTAAAATTTCTGGGCCGTCAGAATGAACACAAACCATATGTTCATAATGTGCAGACGCAGAGCCATCTGCTGAACGCACCGTCCAACCATCACGATCGATGAAAACTTTATGAGTACCCAGATTAATCATCGGTTCGATGCAAAACGTCATGCCAGTTTGAATCCTATCCCCCTTATTCGGCATGCCATAATTAGGAATTTGAGGCGGTTCATGAAGATTACTCCCGATTCCATGCCCCACTAAATCGCGAACAACCCCCATGCCCTTAGATTCGCAGTGACGCTGAATTGCATATCCAATATCACCAAGCGTATTGTGAGAAGATGACGCAGCAATTCCTAATAGCAACGCTTCGTACGTCGTCGTACACAACTCAATGTTTTCAGCAGATAGCTCTCCAACCCCAAAGGTATAGGCACTATCTCCATAATACCCATTCAGCAGTACTCCACAATCTATTGATACTAAATCCCCATCCTGAAGAACATAACTTCCTGGGAATCCATGAACAACTGCATCATTGACTGAAATACACAGTGTGCAGGGAAATGCTGGTAGTCTGGCCATCCGATACCCTTTGAACGCTGGGATTGCATCGTAACTGCGAATAAACTCTTCGGCGATTGAATCAAGAACCAACGTCTTCTGACCTGGGAAAATATGCTTACCGACTTCTGCGAGTGTTCGCGCAACTAAATCAGCACTTTCCCTAAGCAGAGCAATCTCATGTGGAGTCCTTGACATGCCCATCTAACGCGTTCTTCCTCGCATACGACCACTCTTCATAAACCCATCATAATGGCGCATCAACAAGTGGCTTTCCACTTGCTTGAGCGTATCAAGCGTAACCCCAACCATAATCAAAAGACTCGTACCTCCAAAAAACTGGGCAAATTGTTGGGTTTCCGTCAAACCAAGCTGCACGGCAAATGCCGGCAAGATCGCTGCAAATCCAATAAACAAGGAGCCTGGAAGTGTGACACGAGTGAGAATAGAATCAATAAATTCACTGGTCTGTTTTCCAGGGCGAACACCAGGAATAAATCCACCTTGACGTTTCATTGTGTCGGCCATCTCCTTAGGATTCACTGCAATGGCCGTATAAAAATAGGTGAAAAAGACACATACAAAAAAGAAGATAATGGAATATCCCCAACTAGTAAAGTCCAAAAATAGTGCGCCAAAACTTTGCATAAACTCATTGTTTGGAGCAAACTGTGCAATGGTGCCGGGAACAAACATGATGGATTGAGCGAAGATAATCGGCATCACTCCCGCAGCATTGACTCGAATCGGTAAGTACTGAGTTGCTCCTCCGTACACCTTCCGACCAACGACACGTTTGGCATACTGCACAGGAATACGGCGCGTCCCTTGCGTCATCAGAACAACAAATGCCGTGATTACCACAAGCACGCCTAATTCAAAAATAACGAGAAAAGGGTTGGCCGCTTGACGAAATTCATTGATCAACGCCTGAGGCAAAAATGCGATAATTCCTACCGTAATGATCAGCGAAATCCCATTACCAATTCCACTTTCGGTAATTCGCTCCCCCAGCCACATCACAAACATAGTTCCAGCGGTCAAGACAATGACAGTGGACACCATAAAGAACCCCTGAGAAATCACAATGGCCGATGGCACGGTACCCCATAAAAATAGACTATATCCTATCGACTGTAATATCGTGATACCAGCCGTTCCATAGCGAGTTAACTGGGTAATCTTACGTCTCCCCTCTTCTCCCTCCCGCTGGAGCTTCTGAAAATATGGAACCGCTGCACCTAAAAGTTGGATGATGATTGATGCCGTGATATAGGGCATAATCCCTAATGCAAAGACTCCGGCCTGCAGAAAGGCACCCCCAACAAACAGATTGAAAAATCCAAACAGGTTATTCGGATCTCCCTGAGCAAAGGCGCTGGTCAATGCAGCCGCGTCAATACCTGGAAGTGAGACATAGGCCCCTACCCGATACACAACCAAGATTCCAAGCGTATAAATTATGCGCTTGCGTAGCTCCTCAATCTTCCAAATGCTACGTAAACTATCGGCAAATCCTGCCATTCAAAGGTTGATCTTGGGATTTAGTTGGCAAACAAGCGTTCAATTGAACCGCCTGCAGATAGAATTTTTTCTTCCGCCGAGCGGCTGAATGCATGTACATGAACCGTCAAAGCTGCAGTCAAATCTCCCTGTCCGAGTATTTTGATGCGAGAATTTTTTTTGGCCTGTCCCGCTTGATATAACACATCCGGTGTCACTGGTACATCCGCAGTTAGTTTTCCTGATTCAATTAATGCATTGAGTTGACTGAGATTCAATACAGTATAGGAAATTCGGTTGGGGTTTTTGAATCCAAATTTAGGGACACGGCGCTGGAGAGGCATTTGTCCACCCTCAAACCAAGAAGGCATTCGGTGGTTACCCGTACGGCTTTTTTGCCCTTTATTTCCTCGTGTAGAACTGTGTCCACCTTTCCCAGACCCGACACCTCTGCCCAGTCGCTTATTGCGACGGGTGGATCCTTTTGCAGGTTTTAATGTAGATAAATTCATGTCTTTGATGCATTGGCCTGCTCAGAGGCAGGGAGTTCTTCAATCCTGACTAAGTGGGAAACAGTCCGAAGCATTCCCCGAATGACGGGTGTATCGCTTCGTGTGACACTATGATGAATCCTCCTAAGGCCTAAAGCCTCTATTGTACGCCTCTGACGACCAGAAGAGCCGATAAGGCTTCGTGATTGTGTGATCTTGAGTTCTGTCATTTTATCCTTCAAATACTTGACGTAACGAAATACCTCGGCGCTGAGCTACTTCTAAAGGGTCTTCCAAGCTATTCAATGCATTCAATGTTGCAGCAACCTGATTATGAGGATTGCTGGATCCTAAAGATTTAGAGAGGACATTCGAGATTCCTGCGCATTCAAGCACAGCACGAACTCCTCCACCAGCAATCACACCTGTTCCAGGAGAGGCTGGTTTCAAAAGAACTTGACCAGCATCTTTCTTGCCAATCACTTGATGCGGAATCGTACCATCTTTGGTAATTGGAACAGAGATTAGGCGCTTTTTAGCATCTTCAGTGCCTTTTTTTATTGCATCAGAAACCTCATTGGCCTTTCCAAGTCCGGCACCTACATGACCGAGCCCATCCCCCACTACGACAACTGCATTGAAGGAAAAGCGCCGACCTCCCTTCACCACCTTGGCAACACGCTTGACTTTTACCAGGCGATCAATCCACTCGGTCTGATCTGCTGATTCAGTTTTTGAAACCTGTTGATTTTGATTTCTTGGCATCACTTTAATATGCTTATCATTCTAAAACTGTAACCCCCCATTACGTGCTCCCTCAGCCAAAGAACGTACGCGGCCGTGATAACGATAACCGTTACGATCAAAGACGGCTTTGGTAATTCCATGCTCAGCAGCGCGATTCGCGAGCCGCTCTCCAACAATCGTGCCTGCTTTAACAGGTGTATCAGACTGATGCCCGTCATCCAATGTGGACGCGGCGACTAACGTACGACTGTCGTCATCATCTATCAACTGAGCATAGATATTACGGTTACTTCTAAACACAGTAAGCCTCGGCCGATCCGCGGTTCCATGCACCCTTCGTCTGATACTTTGTTTGGTACGCAATCTGCGTACCAATTTAGCTGATTTTAATTTACGAGATGCCATATCCTATAAATTGATTATTTTGTTGATGCGGTTTTACCAGCTTTTCGTCGGACATACTCATTTACATAGCGAATTCCTTTCCCTTTGTAGGGCTCTGGCGGACGGAGAGAGCGAATTTTCGCGGCAACTTGACCAACGGCTTGTTTGTCTATTCCAGATATCGTAACGTGTGGATTGAGACCGCGCCCACCGCCCTCAGCAGTAATGTCTATACCCTTCGGTGGGACAAAATAAACTGGATGAGAGAATCCTATGGCTAACTCTAACACACCTTGCTTTACATCTGCACGGGTACCTACCCCGATAATTTCTAACTCTTTTTTAAATCCATCAGTCACTCCAATCATCATGTTCGCCAATAATGAGCGATATAACCCATGCATTGAGCGATGACGCTTTTGATCCGTCGGACGGTCTACCTTGAGCATATCCGAGTCATGGGTCACCATGAGTTCAGGAGAGACCTGTAACTCAAGGGTTCCCTTAGGCCCAGTCATCGTCACAAAATTCCCCGAAGAGATATTGACTTTAACTCCTTCACGAACTGATATACTCTGTTTTCCTACCCTAGACATTTAATTAAAATATATGTGCAAGTACTTCGCCGCCTACATTAATCCGTGCGGCCTCTTTGTCAGTCATCACACCCTTAGATGTCGATAATATTGCAACACCAAGCCCATTCTGGACACGAGGCAAGTTATCAGCCCTCACATAGACCCTCAACCCAGGTTTAGAGATCCGTTTCATTGACCGAATTGCGCCTTTTCCATGGCGATCATACTTCAAGAAAATACGTAAACGCACCCGGCCGTTGTCATCCACATTCAAAAATCGTGTAATATATCCCTTATCGGCTAAAATCTGAGTGATCGCTCGCTTAATGCGCGAAGCTGGGATGTCGGTATACCGATGGCCTGCCATCTGTGCGTTACGCAACCGAGCAAGATAGTCTCCAACTGGATCTGTAATTACTCCCATAATGCCTACCAACTAGATTTACGAATTCCTGGAATCTTACCAGCACGAGCCATATCTCGAAAAGCAATCCGTGAAAGACCATACACGCGGATATATCCCCGTCCACGACCGGTGAGTTGACATCGATTGCGCAATCTAGACGGACTTGAATCTCGGGGAAGAGCCTGTAATGCTACATAATCTCCGTTGGCCCGTAATTCGGCCCGAAGTTCAGCATACTGCGCAACCAGACGTTCACGCTTTTTCTGACGGGCAATTACACTTTTTTTGGCCATATGCTATTTTTTAGTCTTATTTACTGTCTACGTACAAAGGGCATTCCTAATGCTTTAAGCAGCGATAACGCTTCTTCATCAGATGCTGCACTGGTGACAAACGTCAACCCCAAACCCGTGATGCGGTCAATCTGATCTACATTGATCTCAGGGAAAATAATTTGCTCCTTAATGCCTAACGAGTAATTGCCCCGACCATCAAAACTTTTATCTGGGACTCCTCGAAAATCTCGGACTCGTGGCAAAGCCAACGTAATGAGGCGGTCAAGAAATTCCCACATACGATCACCCCGAAGCGTAACACTGGCACCGATGGGCATTCCCTCACGGAGCTTGAAATTTGAGACGCTTTTGCGGGCGCGCCGTACCGTGGGTTGCTGCCCAGTGATTCGGCGCAACTCATCAATCGCACCATCAATAAGCTTCTGATTCTGAGTCGCTTCACCAACTCCCTTATTTACTGTAATCTTCTCAAGGCGAGGAACCTGCATCTTATTGGTGTAGGAAAACTGCTCACTGAGCTGATCAATAATTTCAGATTTATAGCGCGTTTTCAAGCGCGGCTCATACTTTGCCATGATCCTAATTCAATTCGTCTCCTGTTGTTTTAGCGTATCGCACCCATTGTCCTCGGCCGGTTTCAGGCTCAACAACTCGCTTACGTCCAATACGAGTAGGATCATCATTACCGTCAAGAGGCTGTACATTTGAGATATGGATTGAACTTTCACGCTGTACACGACCACCCTGTGGATAAACCTGATTTGGTTTGGTATGACGTATCCTCAGATTAACCCCTTCAACAATCACACGATCCTGGTCAGGAAATACACGCAGAACTTTACCAACGTACCCGCGATCACGATCAGGACTCCCTTTAGATGCTGTAATTGATTTAGTCAGCATCACCATGTCACCTTTCTTGACATGCGTTTTCTTCGTTTTTCGTCGTGATTGAGACATATTCTTATATCTTCTATATCACCTCAGGGGCTAATGAAACAATGCGCATGTATTGTCTCTCACGTAATTCCCGAGCGACTGGTCCAAAAATGCGTGTGCCGCGAGGTTCATCTTGGGCATTAAGAAGTACAGCCGCATTTTCATCAAATCTTATATACGATCCATCTGCACGTCGTTGCTCTTTGCGAGTTCGTACGACCACAGCGCGCGATACATCACCTTTTTTGACATTGCCCCCTGGGATGGCAGATTTAACGGTCACGACTATACGATCACCGATCCGCGCATATCTGCGGCCACTTCCACCGAGAACACGGATACAAAGAACCTCTTTGGCTCCACTGTTATCGGCAACGGCTAATCTGGATTCTTGTTGTATCATCTGATCATTATTTTGCGCGCGCTACAATCTCCAATAAACGCCATCGCTTTTTTTTACTCAAAGGTCTCACCTCAATAATCCGAACAGTGTCACCTTCATTGGCTTGCTCTTGCTCATCATGGGCAAAGAGACGACTACTTTTCTTGATAAACTTCCCATAAATGGGATGTCTGATTTGACGCTGAATACCAACCACAATTGTCTTGTCCATTTTTGTGCTGACGACAATACCTGTCCGTTCTTTCCTCATTGATCTGCTATTGTTACTCATCGCTTGATCCCTCACGCTCTTTCAGTACGGTCGTCAATCGGGCAAGAAAACGGCGTTTTTCTCTAAGAAGCATTGGATTTTCTAAGTGCGCTATAGTATGTCTGAATTTGAGTTCAGACAATTGTTCGGTTTCTTCGCGAATACGCTCTTGTATTTCATCAATACTGAGCGCACGAACATCGGCAACTTTCATCATGGCTTAATTCTCCACATAGTCAGGACGCACTACAAACTTAGTTTTGAGAGGGAGTTTTTGTTGCGCAAGCCTCATTGATTCCTTAGCGAGATCAACGGGAACTCCTCCACCAACTTCAAACAGGATTCGACCTGGACGAACTGATGCTGCCCAATGATCAATGGCTCCTTTCCCTTTGCCCATACGAACCTCTGCAGGTTTGCTGGTAATTGGCTTATCAGGAAAAATCCGGATATATACTTTGCCAACACGTTTCATACGGCGAGTCATTGCAATACGCGCAGCTTCAATCTGCCGACTGGTAATACGCCCGGGCTCCAAGGCTTTGAGTCCAAAGTCACCAAAGTTGACTCGAGTACCTCGAGTTGCATTCCCTCTGATTCTACCTTTCTGCTGTTTGCGGTACTTAGTCCGCTTTGGCATTAACATGATTACGTATCTCTATTATCAATCAATTCGTTTATGACTTACGACGGTCACGCTGGGAGTTTCCACTTCTTTTCCGACCGCCACGACGCCGATCACGTGCTTTACTACTTTCACTACCGCGGCCTCCAGTCTGCATCTGCCGTAACTGTTGGCGTTGGGCCTGAACATTGGGGCTTAGATCTGGTCGACCGAGAATTTCTCCTTGATAAACCCAGACCTTTACTCCAGTCGTTCCGTAGATTGAATATGCAGTCGCTTCTGCATAATCAATATCGGCGCGGATCGTATGAAGTGGTACTCGCCCTTCAAGATATTGTTCAACGCGTCCCATCTCTGCGCCACCTAATCGGCCACTGACCTTAATCCGAATTCCCTGCGCCCCCATCCGCATTGCCCCCTGCAATGCCTGCTTCATGGCCCGGCGGAAAGAGACTCTTCCTTCAAGTTGTTGAGCAACATTTTGGGCCACTAAACTAGCATCAAGTTCAGGACGCTTGATCTCATTGATATTGATCTGAATCTCTTTGGTCGTAATTCGTTTGAGTTCCTCCCGAAGCTTCTCAACTTCCTGACCACCTCGACCAATGACCACCCCTGGACGGCTGGTATGCAATGTGAGAATGATTCGTTTAGGAGTCCGTTCAATCACCACGCGGCTCAGTCCTGCCCGCTTCAATCGAGCTGTCAAGTAGCGGCGTAGCTCTTCATCTTCCAGTAACTTTGCTGCAATTTCTCTCTTATTAGCATACCAATTTGACTCCCAACCTCGGATTGTGCCGAGACGAAAACCAACTGGATGTGTTTTTTGACCCATTTTTTCGTACTACGCCTTTTCAGATTGAACAATAACAGTAATATGACTCATCCGCTTACGGATCGGATGTGCACGTCCGCGAGACATTGGCCGAATTCGCTTCAAAGATGGTCCTTGATCAACACGAATCTCTTTGACAAAAACATCTTCGTCATCAAGTCTTTCACTACGATTTTGATCGGTGAGATTATGCATGGCAGACCTAATAGCTAACTCAACAGGTCTCGTAGCCGCTTGAGGCAAATAGTTCAGAACATTTATTGCTTCGGCAACAGACTTGCCTCGTACTACATTTACAACCCGCCTAATTTTGCGCGGTGAACCAGGTATATATTTACGAACTGCACGTGCTTGCATGAGTCTTATTTCGCTCGTCTATCTTTCTTGGATCCAGCATGCCCTCGAAAATTTCTTGTTGGTGAAAATTCACCTAAACGGTGCCCTACCATATTTTCGGTGACATAAACAGGGATGAACTGTCTTCCATTGTGCACTGCAAATGTGTGCCCCACAAAATCGGGAGTAATCATAGATGCCCGGCTCCAAGTTTTAACCACTTTCTTTTTGTCGGATTGATTAAGAAGGTCCACCTTACGTTGAAGTTTATGATGAACGAATGGGCCTTTTTTGAGCGAACGTGCCATGATTTATCTTCGTTTAGCGCCTCTTTGACGGATAATATATTTATTTGACGCAGAATTACGCTTTCGCGTCTTATACCCTTTGGCAGGGACACCTGATGGGGATCGTGGATGTCCTCCACTTGCCTTGCCTTCCCCACCTCCCATTGGATGGTCAACAGGATTCATCGCCACTCCTCTCACCTTTGGACGGACTCCGATCCAACGGCGACGACCCGCTTTACCTAAATCAATATTCATATGATCTGGGTTGCTGGTCGTACCAATCGTTGCTCTACATTCCGCAAGAATTCTACGAACTTCACCACTTGGCAACTTAAGCGTTACATACTTTCCTTCACGCGCGGTCAACTGAGCAAAAGTGCCTGCAGACCTTGCGAGTTGTGCTCCTTTGCCCGGCTTCATTTCAATCGCATGAATAAACGTTCCTACTGGTATATTTCCAAGGGGCAAACAATTTCCGATCTCTGGCGGGGCATCATGTCCATTTTGAACCTCGTCGTCAACGGCTAATTTATCGGGTGCAATAACATAACGTTTATCGCCATCTGCATAGACCAAGAGTGCAATTCTAGCTGATCGGTTTGGATCATACTGGATACTTGCCACACGGGCTGGGATCCCATCTTTATTACGTCGAAAATCAATCACCCTGTAGCGCCTCTTATGTCGGCCTCCCTGATGACGCACCATGATGCGCCCTGTTGAATTGCGACCGCCACGGCGCTTGACTGGACGGAGCAAACTCTTTTGGGGAGTTGCGTCAGTAATCTCGTTAAACGAAGCAACCGAACGCTGACGTTGACCAGGAGTGACAGGATTTAGTTTACGAATTGCCATGATCTATACACTCTCAAAGAAATCAATCTGCTCACTGCCAGGGCGCAAGGTTACGATAGCTTTTTTGTACTTCGCCTTTCGTCCAATCCTGACTCCCTGACGGGTCATTTGGCGTCGATGCTTACCGCGTACATTCATTGTACGAACTTCTTTAATCTCTATCATCGGGAAGCGTCGCTGAATCGCCTGCTTAATTTCAATCTTATTGGCTTTGGCATCAACAATAAATGCATAATGTGATTCCTCCATCTGAGCAGTGAGCTTTTCGGTGATCAAAGGACGAATCAATACTTGGCGGCTCATGATTTATGCGTCTACAGATGAAGTGGAAGCCCATAGATGACTCCATACGGTGAGTGCATCTTCTTCACATACTAAGGTATTGGCGCGGAGAATATCCTCTGCACTTACATTACGTGCTTCACGTACCACGACACGATGAAGGTTTTTGCTTGATCGGAAGACTACTGGGCTGTGAGATGCCGTCACAATTAAGATAGGCTGACTTTTAAGTTCTAGACTCGTGATTAAGTCCTGTAGCGCCCGAGTATTAGGGTCTTCAAACTGCAGAGTGTCAATGACACGAATCGCTTCTTGCTGTGCTTTATAGCTGAGAGCAGAACATCGTGCCTTTCGCTTCACTTTTTTACTGAGTCGAATCTCATAGGTATGTGGGCGAGGTCCAAAGATGCGTCCTCCCCCTCTGCGTAGTGGAGAAGCGGCATTGCCAGCGCGAGCGTGTCCAGTACCTTTCTGCCGATATAGTTTTCGGTTAGATCCCTTGACTTCCCCGCGCTCTTTTGTTTTATGATTCCCTTGACGTGCAGCCGCCTGCGTCCGTCGTACATCAAGCCAAACGACATGATCGTTGGGATCAATTCCAAAAATTGCCTCATCCAAAGCAACAGTGCGACCAGCAGGAGTGCCATTATGCTGTAATACGTCCAATGTCATTAGTTAGCTATCATGTTTAATTAGCTCTACAAAACTATTCTTTGGACCTGGAACCGCACCACGAATCAGTAATAGATTATGTTCAGGAATTATTCTAGTCACATCAAGGTTTTTAACTGTCACACGGGCATTTCCCATTTGACCTCCCATGCGCATCCCTTTCATGACTCGAGATGGATCACTTGATGCTCCAATAGACCCAGGGGCACGCTCACGATTATGTTGACCATGAGTACGATCATTGACTCCATGAAACCCATGCCTACGAACAACCCCTTGAAATCCTTTACCTTTACTGATGCCAACGACATCAATCATTTCTCCAACCTCAAATAAATTTTCAACCCTCACTTCATCCCCAACTTCAGGCATCTCTCCATCCCATTCAAATTCTTTTAGAACTTTCATGACAGGAACCCCTGCACTTTCAAAATGACCTCTCATGGCTTTAGATGTCCTACGTTCTTTCCGTAACCCAAAGCCCAGTTGGACTGCATCATACTGATCCTGCTCGTCGTGACGCTTGACCTGCACCACACGATTAGGGCCCGCTTCAATAACGGTGCAAGGTACATTATTCCCCGAAGCATCAAAGGTACTGGTCATTCCAATTTTTTTGCCGATCATTCCACTCATTTCTGCACTGTAATTTCCATCAGAATTAGACTTTAATCTCTACATCAACTCCGCTTGGGAGCTCCAACTTCAGCAATGCGTCAACTGTCTTGGTACTCGTTGAAAGAATATCTATCAATCGATTATGACTGCGACTCTCAAATTGCTCACGACTCTTCTTATTGACATGCGGGCTCCTTAAAACAGTATAGATTGACTTATGCGTTGGCAAAGGTATGGGACCACTTACCAAAGCACCCGTTGCTTTAACTGTTTTAATTATTTTCTCCGCACTCTTATCAATCAAAGTATGATCGTAAGATTTGAGTTTAATACGGATTTTTTGCCCTGTCATCTGATGGGGTAGACTCAGTCAAGAATATTAGAAACGACTCCAGCCCCAACGGTTCGTCCGCCTTCACGG
>JAPOTS010000007.1 GCA_026709065.1 Bacteroidota bacterium | reverse complement strand
TCTTGTATGAAAAAATAAATGTGATGGAACCAAAATCAATCGTTTCCACACAAAATGTGGTAGAACCAAAGTTTTCAGTAATCAATCTACCAAGGTATAAGTTCAAACAATATGCCCACCAGATAAACACACAAGATAGACCAATACACAAACTTCATGCATTGATTGATTTTTTGAGGGATGCTTATATTTATACCATCTAATATAACAGCTACATGTCTCATAGTCTTTAATTGACATGGATCATCTATTTCAAACTTGAGTAATTCATTTTATGCGGTCAACTCGTCGACAATTTATTGAGCGTCCATTTGAGGCATTATTCAAATCATTTTCCCAACTTGATGATGCCATGAAGTTAGGGCTTGTCACCTATCTGTGGGGTCAAGACTGGGATCTGAGTGAGCTGATTCATAATTGTCAGGAGACTGGATTTGAGGGTGTTGAATTGCGAACAGAGCATGCTCATGGCGTTGAGATTCACCTCTCTAAGCCTCAGAGGATCAATGTGCTAAACCAATTTGCAGACAGCGATGTGGTATTGGTCGGATTAGGGACAAATTGGTCATTTCACCATCAGGATGCGGCACTTCTAGCTCACTCCATTAGCCAAGCCAAAGCGTCTATCATTTTAGCCCATGATGTTGGCGCAAGCGGAATCAAAGTCAAACCAGATGCACTTCCAGATAGTGTCCCTCAAGAGCAGACGATTGCACAGATTGGACGTTCACTACGAGGGCTTGGAGAGTTTGGTGAGGGTTATGGACAGGAGATCAGGCTTGAGGTCCATGGATACCTGACAGATCAACTGCCCAACATTCGTAAAATTATGGATGCGACGAACCACTCTAATGTTCGTGTCTGTTGGAACTGCAATGAAACTGACCTTAATGAACTAGGATTGGAAAGCAATTTTAACCTCGTTCGGCCAGATTTTGGTCAAACTATACATGTTCGTGAACTAGACGGTAAATCGTATCCGTACTCCCAGTTATTCAATCTACTCGTCGCATCTCAATACCAGGGGTGGGTATTATTGGAGGCAAGAACAAATCCGCCAGATCGGATTGTTGCTTTAAGGCATCAGCGTTCCTTGTTTGATACTCTGTTAGAATTATCTCAAAAGAACTAAGGTAAATCATTTAAAACAGAAACGCTCGCCAAGCGAGCGTTTCGTAGTGGAGATGCCGGGAATCGAACCCGGGTCCGAAAGGACGATCTGACAAGCGTCTACATGTTTAGATTGCACTTAAGTCTTGCCAAACCCATGGCGTGCAATCATAGCCAGATCTAGCAAAGGCTGATCAAGTACCTATCAAAGATTCAGCCAGCATCTCAGATAGGGGTGCTCACAAAGTCGATGCTTTTCATACCACCAGTGAGCGGGAGCATGTATGAAAAACAGATAGCGGGTTTATGCCGCCATCGCGTACGAATAATCGTTCGCAGTTACAAGTTTACTGACGTGATTTGCGAGCCCAAGTCAGAATAGCTCGACATGCAACTTGAAGGACGATACCATTCGTCGAAAACCTGATCATCCCCATAATTTGTATCTGCTACGTTCAAAGAATTTGAAAGTTTCAATATGCAAAAAGATATACACTTTTCTTTACAGAGATACGCAATCAGGGTAGATATATTCTGAAATTTGTCACACGTCTCTGCCAACTTCTACAATATTGTATGATTCAAATACGTGATTAATCTTCCGAATCACCTTACGGTGTATGCCAGGTTTTAGAAAGGGAATCTTGCTGCGTGAACCAGTAAAATATACTCTGTATGGGTGAACGAGAAGACGAATATGCTGTGGACCAATAGGAATCACCTCCACATACACAACGATTCTATAAAGCAACCAGTTTTGAATCTCTCGGTCTGCTGTTGTAACAGAATTGTCGGAAGGAGAGGTAGCGATTGACCATCCAGCCTCTTGAAGGGCTGATTCAATTTGATAGAATGGTATAGTATCTTTTGGGGAATATTCGTAGTCTAAGTAGAGTGGATGCAAGGCAGGAGAGCAACCCATTAATGATAGAACTAAGACCACAAAAATATATTTGTGCACGGCGCTAAGCCTCAACTTCAGCGGGAGTATTTTTTAGGGTGCAATTCAAAAAGTCAATCAATAATTCGTTGAATAGCTCTGGATATTCCATCATCGGAGCGTGTCCACATTCTTTTATAAAATGTAATTCTGAGTTGGGAAGATGTTCATGAAATTGATGGGCAACCATAGAGGGTGTGATCTGATCGTCAAGTCCCCAAATGATAGAAGCAGGAATATTCAGATCCTTTAACTCGTCAATGATAAGGTCATTCATGGAACTCCGTGCTGCCCATATAAATCGAATGGCCCGAGACCGATTGGTTGAAATATTAAAAATTCGTTCAACCAAATCATCATTGACCATCTTGGGATCATAAAAAGTCATCTCTGCCTTCTTGCGGATAAACTCACGATCATTACGTCTAAATGAAGTTTTACCAACATCCGTTTCATAGATCCCTGAAGAGCCAGAAAGCACTAATGCTATAATGGAGTTCAAGTTCTTGCTTGTGTATCTGACCGCGATCTGACCACCAAGAGAATTGCCAATTAAAACAATCTGATGAAGATTCATGTGCTGAAATAAGGATTCAACATAATTGGCAATTCCGTCAATATTCGCATGACCACGGGGCATCTTGTCAATGGGTATAAATGGAATGATGGCGCGATATCCCTCGTTCGCAACTGCCGATGCAGTGTCATACCAGCAGTCAATATTTCCCAAGAGACCATGTAAAAAAACTACTGGCGGTAGCTGAGAAGGTTGACATGAATCAATATATTTGAAATCATTAGACTCATGGATCTGGAGGTTTTCTGGAACGGGCTTAAGATAATCGTAAAGTGTCATTGAGCAGATGATTATGTCTAAAGATAAGTTTTTTATTACAATTAGGATAATAGTGGAACTAATTGATATAATTAAGATTAAATGAAAGGTGTAGTTTTTCTATCATCTAACTCATTTTAATTCTATGCCTTGTGGCAAAAAACGGAAACGTCATAAAATATCCACGCACAAACGTAAAAAGAGATTGCGTAAAAATCGGCACAAGAAGCGAACTTGATTTCTTGAAAAGCTTTTACTAACTTAGGGTAATCTTTGTTGGATGTTGTGTTAGTCATTGATCACTTTTAAAATTATGTCAAAAAATAATGGTTTAGGAGACATAACCCGTGCTCTTGGTTGGGGGCTGTTGATGGGTGGTGGAGTAGGTTTTGCGTTAGGGTTACTGCTTGCACCCGAAGAAGGTAGTCAGATGCGGAGGCGGGTAAAATTTCACCTTGAAGAATTAGCTAAACAGGTTGGGAATCTTGCTGAGAATATTAAAACTTCTTCGGAAAATGAAGGGGCAAAATATGAGAGCGAAGCCGTCGTAGCTAAGGCTAACGAAAAAGCGCAGGAAATCAATACTCAGATGGACGAAATCATAGATTCCACATCGGCTCCTAATTCAGAATCCTGAGTGGGGAGGAGTATTATCGACGATCGATTTACAGTCTTGGCTGCTTCCGCTAATTTTATGGCTAGTGGGGGGAATCCGTTTGCTCCTGATGTGTTTGATTATCGTTCCAAGACCACATTTAATTACTTCCATCAGTTGATTCCTGATCGCCGTGAAATTATGGATCAACTCCTTCAGGCAATTCAGCAAGATGAAACGGCGATGCTTGAAGATATATTTGGGGCTGATAATGTATCATTGGGTATAGATCTTACGACATCTGCTTATAGTGGACCACTCATGGCCGCCCGTAAACGGTTTGCTCCAGACCCATTTTACAGCGCAGTTGACTTTGAGGGTTTACCTACGGGTGCTCAGCGACGTTTACTCGAAAATAGTGTCATTATTAGTGGACTTTTTGGCTTATTACGTCCAGATGATTTGATTCCTGAGTATTCCCTAAACATTTCTGCGACTGTTCCTGAGATTGGCCTTTTATCATCATACTGGAAGCCCAAGATTAGCCCATTCCTCAATCAAGTAGTTCAGAATAAGTTTGTTTGGGATTTGTTGCCTGAAAGTCATCAAGATACATGGGATGACAATGAATCTTATGATGCACGAGCCACCATCAATTTTTACAATCACGATGGAAGTGTAATTGAAGACGATATGGTGTATCTCGGGCAGATGATGAACTTTATTGTTCGAGGTCCTGCAATCAATATAGAAGCTTTGGATGATTGGAAACATCCAGCGGGATTCAAGTTTTCTATTGAAAAATCAAATCTTGAAGGTAAAAGATATACTTTAGCTTTGGTCCCTAGCTGAGGCCATCTGATGCCAGAAGTTCCGGCATTACTTCTAATTCTGTTTTTAGCGGGCCTAGCTGCTGGAGTCATCAATGTGATGGCTGGCGGTGGCTCAACCATCACATTGCCTGCACTCATTCTTCTAGGTCTAGACGCAGGTGTTGCTAACGGGACGAATCGAGTAGCAATTCTGGTTCAAAACATCGTTGCCACTTTGACGTTCTCTCATGATAAGAAAACACGCCTTAAGACAAGCTTTAGATATGCTTTATGGACGATCCCTGGTGCAATTGCAGGTGCTTTCTTTGCAACTCATATTGAGGATGCTCTCTTTGAAAAAATTCTTGCTGGTATCTTAATACTTGTTGTTCTGAGTATGCTTGTTCCAACGAATTATTCAAGCATTGGTCAAGATCCAAGACATTCAATATGGGCTGGTCCGTCTCTTTTTGCGGTAGGAATTTATGGAGGATTTGTTCAGGTCGGGGTAGGGTTTATGCTCATGGCAGTCTTTGTACACTTGCTAAAGATTGACTTGTTGACCACTACGGTTCATAAACTTACTGTTGTATTAATTTATATGATACCCGCTTTATTACTATTTGCGTTCATGGGGAAAGTTGATTGGATACTAGGTCTAGTTCTTGCAGCTGGAAATGCTTTTGGGGCCTTTTTCGCAGCCAAGATGGCCATCCGAAGAGGAGAGAAAGTCATCCGAATTGTTTTAATGGTTGCTGTCATGATGATGGCATTTAAAATCTTGGGGATTATTTAATGGTTCTTCAGCTTTTGTAGCGGGTTAATCGTTTTTTTGATAGCCTACTGGATATAAATCCAGATTGCTAAGATAGTAGTATATTGCATTTGCAAATCGTTCTTTATTTCGGAATCCTCGTGCACGTACTTTGTGGGCTTTTCATCCGAGTATTGATACTTTCAGCGAGTCCATTACTCACATATGCTTTTTAATCGTCTTAGAAAATTTTTTTCATAGGATCCAACTGACTTATGTCAAGCCAACCATCGCTTCAAAGCCTAGAGCGCCCAAATCCGCCTCTTGTAGTTCCATAGACACTGGTTCATTTCTTTCATGGCCCAGGTGCGGGCAGTTTTCAGTGCACAGTCCTTTAATCCTCTCGATTGCTTTTATTGTTTCTCTGTCAGATTTGACTCATTGGATATCCAAATATATTTGGGAATTACATACCTGAGTGCTGGAGGGGGATCAGCAATTTTTGACTTTACTATGTGGATTGTCCAAGATCTTATGGTTGCAAAGAGTGCGGTTTTTATTAGTATCGCGGTAGTATGCGGTTGGTATCTGGATATTATATCCTTTGAACATGCGTACGTCGCGTAGCCAACATTGCATTCCAACCGCCGGTTAATTTCTTTTCCCCTATAATACCATGAATTACTTCGTGCTAACTAGAACATCAACTGTAACTGGGAGTTATACGATCAGTCTTATCCCGCAATAATGCACATATTCACCGAGTTCAGAGGGCCCACAGACTACTTTCATGGAAGGGAAGAAATCATCAACCCATTCCTACGTGCCCTCAAGCATTATCAAAGTCGTGCAGGAGGCAGTATCTTTCTTATCAAAGGTCCACCTGGGGTGGGCAAGACCGCGTTGATAAGCGAGCTTTCAAAGCACGCGGGGGCCATCGGCTATACGATAGCAACCGATATCACCCCATTTGACTTACACGACCCTGCCCATATGGCGAAAAGGTTAGGCGTGACTTATACGCCCAGACGGGAGAGTGGATCGGGAATAGACGCAAAGATAGTGAATTTTTTCCGTAAAAAGGAGACTGTGGAGCAGCCATCCGTAGTTGATATCATTCGCCAAGTGACCCGTAGCAATGGGCTGTTATTGGTGTTGGACGAAGCCCAACACATCGCAGACCTTGTTTCACCCGCCTCCGTCAAGGTCGCTGCCACATCCACGCTAAATATGATACATAACGGTAAGGTCGGCCGTCCTGTCATCTTGCTCGCTGGCGGTCTGGGCACGACTGAACTCGCATTTGAATCACTGGGCGTATCCCGCATAGAGGAATCGCTCAAAGTGCGGATTGGACCACTGAAATCAGCCCCCACGCGTGCAGTTATTGAAGATAATCTTCGTCATCGTTGCGGGCTGGACCCCCTCCCAGCAGACTGGGTTACTATCCTTGCCGAGCAGACGCATGGATGGCCCCATCACATTATGTGTTACGTAGAAGCTGTGCGAGAAATTATCACAGAGGGTGGTGAGAAACCTACACAATCAGTGTTGGATCTTGTGATTGAGTCTGGTCGTGAATACCAACTTGCTTATTACGAGTCCCGCGCCCACGGCATTGAGCGGGATCAGCGCACCATCATCGCGAGATTGTTTGCGGACGAACCTATAGGCTCTACCACAGCCCGAAAGACTATCTTAGACGCACTTGAGGAGCAGTACCCAAGCGAGGAGGCGCTCAAAGTTTTTGAGCGTGCACTCAGACAAGGCATTCTGGATGAGCGGCCGAACGGGGATTATGCTATCCCTATCCCCTCCATGCAGACATGGTTGGTGGACGAACATGTGCCTGGCAAATCTATACGCTGAAAAGCAACCCATCTCGCAACATCATTCGCGGAAGAAAGAGCGAAGAGGTAATCAATGGTTTGCGCGGTAACAGCAATGCACTTGGAGCGACAGTTTGGGGCATGGACTGAAAAAACCTATCCGTATGCCAACCTGAGGTGGCGCATTTGCATGTGGAGGATGCGTTTCCGTTAGTAACTCCGATGGGCCGTGAAATGGATACACAAAAGGTGTGATGGCATAATGTGGTAACTCACGTATGGAAATCCCTATTTTTTCTTCGACTCAGCACAGAGAACTTTCTCTTTCTCAGAGGGGAAGACGAAAAGCTGAGTCTGTGTTAAAAGATCGGCACTTGGGAGGATAGATATAATCATCAGTGCTACTAGGGTAATGCTTGCGGTAAAAAAACAACTATCATGATGGTTCTAAAAATTTTGTTATTGATAGAAGAAACATGTCCCTGCTAATTTCTCAGCAGAAGGTCAAGAAAGCTGGAAAATCTAACGTAAAAGTTGAGGTTGGTTCTACTAAGACAGGATTGTGAACTTCATGCGTGAAGCCAACCCAATAATCGTAGTTGCATCGGGAAACGATTTTGGTTCAAGAAAATCCAATAAATTTTCAATCAAGAATTCTTACAGCTGTAGGTGAATTTCCTCGGATAAGTACTCATCTTAAGATGGTTATATGAAATCATTTTGTCCCTGCAAAAAGACTCCTCTGTTGGAAAAATCGGCATCAATTATGGCATTTCCAAAGGCGATTTTACTCTCATGTATCCCTATCATCAAAGACTTCCCATTGGACCCAGAGGACCATTTTACAAACTTGCATTCAGAGAGACAATGGCTAAACAGAAGGTGTCTGATACAACTTAAATCAAAAACGGAGAGATATAATTACATAGGAAAGAATTAACTTAAATGAGAAAGTTATTTACAAACTTACCCTAATGAAATCAACATCTTCATCCGATCAGAGTAAAATAATATTACTCTGTTCCAGTATCTTTAATGATAAGCTTATCGTTACGTAAGGTGGGGCACAAATATGGTCACAGAGCTATTTTCCAAGATGTTGAATCCACCGTGACTTCAGGAGACGTACTGGCCATTACCGGCGCTAATGGTTCAGGAAAATCAACATTACTCAAGATTATCGCTGGAATACTTCAGCCATCAGAGGGCGAAGTTAGGTTAACCATATCTGGACAAATTATCCCGCGTGAGTATCGCCCCCTATGTATAGGGCTCGTAGCCCCATATGTTAATTTGTATGAGGATCTTACGCTCTATGAGAATTTGGTATTTATTGCTAAGGCTAGGTCTATGAAGATGGACCCGACAAAAATAGAAACGATTTTATCAACTGTTGAACTATCGGGTCATACTCATTCGTTGATTAGAACATTCTCAACTGGTATGGAGCAGCGAGCTCGATTTGTGGCAGCGCTATTTCATGAGCCCATGATCCTCCTACTTGATGAACCTACCATAGGACTAGATGCTAAAGGGAGAGAGATTGTTAAAGCGCTGATTGATCATGCACAGCAGATCGGGCATTTAATTGTAATTGCATCCAACCTTCCAAAAGAGATTGAAATGGCAACCAAATCCTTGAGTATTGAAAAATATAGTTCTAGTTCGTCTAAAATATAGAGTTTCAATAAAATAGTCGTAATTTGTTAAAAACTAAATATTTACTATCATGATTACCCGACATCGTAAGGGGATGATTGTTAAAAACGCGAACAAAAAAACTATCTCTGTGAGACTGGAAGGACGTCAATTGGAGATTCTACCGGGCGAGGAAGTGTGTGTGACCTCTGATGAGGTTATGGATAATGCCTTGAGAGATCTCTTACAGGTTCGAGATTTAGCCATCGTTCGTCCCCTTACTGAAAAGGAAAACAAAGAGATTCAGAAAAAGTTTGGTTCAACAACCAAGAAGCCTCAAAAGAAAATTAAATGAATGTACTGGCTTTAGAACCATGGTATGGAGGCTCTCACAGAAACTTTGTTGATGGACTCATTCGTAGTAGCCGGCATGAGTATCAACTCATAACGATGTCTGCGAGATTCTGGAAATGGAGGCTTCAGGGAGGCGCTCAGACACTTGCACGAAAATCCAGACAGGCCATCAATGAGGGATTTAAACCAGATATAATTTTGGCCTCTAGTATGGTCAATGTACCTGCGTTTTTAGCACTGGTTAGAAAAGATATTGGTAACATTCCAGTGGTTTACTATCTTCATGAGAACCAATTGACCTATCCACTTCCTGCCGAGACAAAACGAGATCTATCCTACGCCTATATCAATTATCTATCGTGCCTTGCGGCGGATCAGGTTGTTTTCAATTCTGAATTCCATTATGAGGAGTTTCTTCGTGCTCTTCCAGGTTTATTGCGTGTCTTTCCAGATTATACCCACCTCCATACTGTTTCTGAAATTCGGCAAAAAAGTAAGGTATTGCATCTCGGAATGGATCTTCAAGCACATGCCAGTTACGCTGATCCGTCATTTTCCAGAGACTCTCCACCTATAGTATTATGGAATCAAAGGTGGGAGTATGATAAGAATCCTGAGGCGTTTTTTCGGATTATGAATCGTTTAGATGATTCGGGGTGCCAATTTCGCTTAATCCTTGCAGGTAAGCGTTTTGAGGAGCAACCGTCTGAATTTGATGTTGCCTTTGAACGCTACGCAGAGAGGATACTCCACTATGGGTACGCTGAAAATTTTGAAGAGTACAGTCAACTATTGCATCGTGCAGATATTGTTGTTTCAACATCCATTCATGAGTTCTTTGGTATTGCCATGTTAGAAGCCATTTATTGTGGATGTCACCCGCTTTTACCCAATAGATTAAGTTATCCAGAATTGATTCCTGAGAACCTTCATCGACCACTGTTGCACGCGCCTGTCTTATATGAGAGTGAGGAAGAGTTATATTCAATTATGAAGGCGATGCTCACAGATGAAGAACGGCCACTTCCAGATGAAACACTCCGCGGAATCGTTGAGCGTCTTGATTGGGGTGTTCATGTTGAGGAGTATGATGATTTGCTTGATGCTCTGAATTCATAGGAATGAGGCTATTTATGTGGTGTCATTGAAGTAATATCTATCATTATGCTTCTTGATCGTTGATATCCGATTAATTACACATGAAGAGTTAGAATTTAATCGCAAAGTCTGCTCACTTTTTATTTGGATGTAAACAGTCGCTAACTTCTAGATTAAGCTTCTTTGGTTGATCACAGTCTATTGTTTGTGAATCTGATCTTCAATGACGGACATACTCATGTAGCTAGATAAGTCTCGGTTTATAGTTGAATTATTCCTATATCAATACTTCCTGATTAGAATTACATATATTTTTCCGTTAAGAGAAATTTATGATGCAACAATCATCATTAGAGGTTCAGAGTCAGCATTATACTGCTTGATTGCCTCATATCAGAAATTAAAAAATTCAGTATTTCTAATGCCTACAGATCATTATCAACGTGTCAAAGCCTTTATGGAAAAAGCAGGCCAAGCCACACCATCTAATGTAACAATACCCGATGCGTCTACGCGCGAATTACGCGCGCGACTTATTCTAGAAGAAGCCTTAGAAACGATTGCTGCATTAGGCATTAGTGTCAAACACAGTAATCAACTTCTGACAATCAATACGTGCGACATAACCTCAGATAATCCAGTAGACCTTGAAGGTGTGGCTGATGGCTGCGCAGATATTTCAGTCGTTACCATTGGCACCTTGATCTCATTTGGAATTGATGATGAAGAATTGTTGGCTGAAGTTGACGCGGCCAATCTGCGTAAGTTTGGTCACGGAAGTTATGTCCGTGAAGACGGAAAATGGATGAAGCCCAAGGATTGGATTCCACCCGATATTGCTAAGGTATTAAAGTCGTAGTAGTTTCATTTGATGAAGAGTTCTCAAGTCATGTGATAAACAAGAGTGGGTTTTCATCTCTGGAATAGAAATTCTTGCAAGGTTTATATATTGTCATATAAGTTCGCAATGAAATGCATTAAACAACTTGCGGTTGGATGGATTATACTGATGAATATTACAGGTTCAGCTTTGTCTCAATCAGCACAGATGATTGAATTTGATTACGCATTCTTTGCATTTGATGAAATGGAATCGCTAATGGAAATATATTTTTCCTTTGAAAGCCTAATCACGGTGGATCCAGATACATTCATAGAAAATGTGGTTGCTATGCCCATAAATATTAGTCTCTTGAGCTCATCAGAGATGGGACAAAGCGGTAATAAGAATCAATTTGAAAATTTAGGTGATCAACGCCCCTCCATATTTATTCAAGATACAGTCGCAACCCATTCCGATAGAATGTTTGTTCACAAATATTCAGTGACTGCACCACCGGGCGGATATGAATTAAATTTGAATCTCTTTATTTCAGATGAAGATTCGGTTCATTATGCAAAAGTTATTGACATACCAGACTTCAACTATCATCAACGGATTGTAACTTCAGATATCATATTGGCTGATGCGATTCTTGAATCCTATGATGGATGTGATATGATTGAGAAAAATGGGTATTCAATTCTGCCAAATGTTAATCAGGTGTTTGATAAGGATTCGCAGATCCTTTCATATTATGCAGAAGTCTATGCACCTGATTCAACTGTATCTCATGACAGAGAATATTCAATCCATGTGTATGTGAGAGATGCAAACGGTACTACCCCGATTGATGGCTTGGAACAGCGAATGAATCGTCAAACTTATCCCGCAGATGTGATTACAGGTTCATTTGATGTAAGCCTAATATCCACAGGGTCATATGCCCTAATCGTATCAGTATTGGATTTGAATCTTGTTGAGGTTGCTCAGAATAGTCGAAAGTTTTTTGTCTTTAATCCATTGATACAGATCTCTGAATCGGTCCTTAATGAAGAATCAAATGGAATTGATTTAAGTATCTATGCACAGATGACCCAAGCACAAATTGATATAGAACTTGAACAGGTTTTGGTGATTGCAACCTATCAGGAATCAAAACGGATCAAACAACTGAAAGATCTGGATGAACGTAGAAGCTTCTTGAAAGATCTTTGGGAAGTAAGAGATCCAATTCCTGACACCGAAATCAATGAATTCCGAGTTGAATTTATCAACAGAGTGTCGTATGCTAATGATTCCTTTTCATTCCAGCAAATTGAAGGATGGAAAACCGATCGCGGAATCACATTGATGAAATACGGCCACCCCACTACAATAGAATCACATCTGTATGAGAGACTTACCAAGCCATATCAAATATGGAAATACAATACAATTTCTGGAGAAACAGATGCGGAATTTGTTTTTGCAGACATGAATGGATTTGGCCATCTTGAACTGCTACACTCTACAGTATTAGGAGAGCAGAAGCTATATGATTGGTTCCAAAAAATTACAGAGACACATTGAAATGCAGATGACAATTGATAATCTGACTCAACAGATAGGCTCAACTGGAACGCTGCAAGGCTGGTTACAGCAAAAGCGTGCTTCCAAAGGACTATTTTTTCTTGTCCTCAGAGATGGGACGGGCATGGTTCAATGCGTTGTTAACCAAGAGAAGGTAGATGAGACTTCATGGCAATGTGCAACACAAGCTACCCAAGAATCTTCCCTGATCATTACTGGAGAAGTTCTCAAAGATGAGCGTCAGATTGGTGGAGTAGAGATTCAGGTTTCCAGTGTAGAAGTCATTCAATACGTAGATGATTACCCCATTACGCCAAAGTCTCATGGTATTGATTTTCTAATGGATCACCGCCATTTATGGCTACGCAGTCGGCGACCTTGGGCAGTGATGCGAATTCGGAATCGTATTATCATGAGCATCCATAAATTTTTTCAAGAGCGTGGATTTCTTCAAATGGATGCCCCTCTGCTGACAAAGAATGCGGTTGAAGGCACCAGTACGCTCTTTGAAATTGATTATTTTGGCAATCCTGCATATTTGACACAGAGTGGCCAACTTCACGGAGAGGTGATGGCTATGGCGTTTAATAAAATCTACACATTCGGCCCCGTCTTTCGCGCCGAAAAATCAAAAACACGTCGACACTTGATCGAGTTTTGGATGATTGAGCCTGAAATGGCATTTTACGACTTGGACATGAACATGGCGCTAGCGGAAGACTTTCTTGTCAGAATAGCCTCTGATGTATTAAGCGAGTGTGATGAGGAGCTAAATTTATTAGGGCGAAACCTTGATGCTCTTCAAAAAGTGCAGTCACCATTTCCACGTATGACTTACACCGAGGCTGTTGAATTACTCAAGAGTGATGAAACACGACTCAAGGTCAAAGCAAAAGAAGAAGAATTACATTCTGAGCATTCAGAACTTCAACAAGAGCGTACTAGCAATCAACAAAATTATGGGCGACTTAAAGAATGGAAAAAGCGACGAGTTGATGCACGCGAAATTGAAATTAATGTCCGAATAGGTGAGATTGAGGAGGAGTTACGAAATCTGCCTCAATGGTGGAGTTCAGCTGAGTCATTTGAGTGGGGGAGTGATTTTGGTGGAAGTGATGAAACCCTCTTAACATGGTATTTTGAATCTCCGATCATTGTTCATCGATATCCAGAGGCCGTCAAGGCATTTTATATGAAGAGAGATCCAGAGGATGACCGCTTAGCATTAGGAATGGATATATTAGCACCTGAAGGATTTGGGGAGATTATTGGGGGAGGGCAGAGGGCCGATGACTTAACGTTTTTAGAGGAGCAGGTGAGACGGCATAATCTTCCCAAAGATGCTTTTGAATGGTATTTCGATTTACGGCGATACGGGACAGTTCCTCACAGCGGGTTTGGCTTAGGACTTGAGCGAACCGTTGCATGGATTTGTGGGATAGAACACATCCGTGAGACAATCCCTTTTCCAAGGATGTTAGGACGACTTTCCCCTTAATTTATGAAGTGCAAGCCTGACCTTCCATTACAGTTTAACAGAACTGCACCAGATCAAATGCGTGACCGGGCAGAGCAATTTTACACGCAGATGCAACAGAGACGCTCTGTAAGGGAATTTAGCCCCCAACCTGTCCCTCAAGATTTGATTGAGCATGCGATTCTTACCGCTGGAACTGCTCCCAGTGGTGCACATCGCCAGCCTTGGCATTTTGTAGCTGTAAGTGACTCAAAGATTAAGTCACAGATTCGAACAGCTGCTGAGAAAGAGGAGCGTGAAAGCTATGAACATCGAATGCCTAAGCAATGGCTTGATGCCCTAACACCCATCGGCACTAATTGGAGAAAACCTTATTTGGAAATTGCACCATGGCTGGTGATATGTTTTGCTAAGAATATCGGCGATGATGGCGCAAAAAACTATTATGTTCAGGAGAGTTGTGGTATTGCATGCGGATTCTTTATCACTGCAGTCCATAATTTAGGACTTGTGACGTTGACACATACACCCAGTCCGATGCGGTTTCTTGGAGAGATCTTGGGACGACCAAATAATGAAAGACCATATATTCTATTTCCAGTGGGATATCCTGCTACAAATGCGACAGTTCCAGATTTAAAACGAAAAAGCCATGATCAACTAATGACATGGCTTGAAGGTGACTGATAATAAAAAGAGAATTCATTAAGCATGAATCCTCTCAGATAAATATTCAGTTAATTATCAATGAATGAAGAGAATTTCACTGTAACTAGGCAATGGCCATTTCGTTTGAGGAATGATACCTTCTAATTCATCAGCGATACTGCGAACTTTGAGCATTGCTGGAATCACACCATCTTTTTTGTGCTGAACATTCTCCTGTAGATCTTCAACATGAGTGTCAAGTTCCTTAGTTAATTCTTCAACCGCGTCAATAAGTGCTTCAAGATGTTTAGATACATTCGTTGCTGTGCGAATCGCAGGCGATTTAGGAGTGACATTCATACCCACTAACCGAGCTTGGGAAGCAGTCTGAGTGAGTTCATTCAGATATTCAAAGCAAGCAGGAATAATTTGTGTTTGAGTAAGGTTTTTGAGAGTCTGTCCTTCAATATCAATGGCCATCTCGTATTGTTCAAGAGCTATTTCTTGACGTGCTTTAAGTTCTGCCACGGTGAGAATGCCGAACGATGAAAAGAGCGTTGAATTCTTTTCAGAATCAAAATGACTGAGGGCATCAGGTGTTGTCCTAAGATTTAGTAATCCACGTTTTTCAGCCTCTTCATGCCAATCATCAGAGTAGTTATCACCTTCAAATAAGATCGTCTCAAACTCTTTAGCATTTTCTCTTAGAATCTCCAAAACGGTAGTTTTGAATACTTGAGGATCCGTTTTATCCTTACCATTAAGTGCATCACGTAGAGAGTTGGCAAAATCTCGAAGCGATTCAGCCACAGAGGCATTCAAGACAACATTTGGGAAGGCAAGCGACTGATTGGAACCAGCAGCACGGAACTCAAATTTATTCCCAGTAAATGCAAATGGTGAGGTACGGTTACGATCACCAGCATGTTTGGGGATCAGGGGCAACATGCTCACACCAAGGAATAAGTCAGCGTCTTTGTCAGAACTTAACTCATCACCATTGATAAGTTTCTGGTATACACCAGATAGTTGGGAACCTAAGAAGACACTTAGAATTGCAGGGGGAGCCTCATTAGCACCAAGCCTATGGTCATTTCCTGCAGAACTGACAGAGATGCGAAGTAGGTCTTGGTGCTTATATACAGCACGTAAGACTGATGTACAGAAAATCAAGAATGTGAGATTAGTGTGAGGGGTGGTTCCTGGATCAAGAAGGTTTGTCCCAGAATCAGTGGAGATAGACCAGTTGATATGTTTACCAGATCCATTGAGATCTGCGAATGGTTTTTCGTGTAATAAAGCAACAAACCCATGTTTACGGGCGATACGCTTCAGTGTGATCATGATGAGTTGCTGATGATCTGATGCGATCCCGCTGGTTTCAAACACAGGTGCAAGTTCATACTGGCTCGGTGCGACCTCGTTGTGTCGAGTCTTCACAGGAATTCCAAGACGATAGAGTTCTTTTTCGGCATCCAGCATACATGCAAGTTGGCGGCTAGGAATTTCACCAAAATAATGATCATCCAATTGCTGACCCTTGGGAGGTGCATCTCCAACGAGAGTTCGTCCAGTATTGAATAAATCTGGGCGACGATAATAATATTCTTCATCAATCAGGAAGTATTCCTGTTCTGCACCCACGGTTGTCTGTACACGATCAACATTTTCACCGAGCATTCGGAGGACTCTACGGGCTTGGCGGTCAAGAGCATCAATGGATCTTAGCAGGGGAGTTTTATGATCAAGGGCTTCACCAGTCCAAGATACAAAACAGGTAGGAATTGCTAAAAAACTTCCATTTTCGTTTTCTACTAAAAATGCAGGGGAAGAAGGATCCCATACGGTATATCCCCGGGCTTCATGAGTAGCTCGGAGTCCACCATTAGGAAAGCTTGAAGCATCAGGTTCACCTTGAATCAGATCACTTCCTCGGAGGGTAGTAATTGCTTTCCCTACGTCAGTGGGATTGATAAAGCTATCATGCTTTCCAGCAGTTCCACCAGTCAATGGTTGAAACCAATGGACAAAGTGAGTAGCACCACGCTCAAGAGCCCATTCCTTCATGGTTAGGGCAACGATTTCAGCATGTTGAGTATCAATTGGCGCACTTTTTGTAATGCAGTTGATCATTCCCTGCAAAACGACTTTGGGTAATCGTTTGCGCATCTCATCAATGCTAAAGGTATTGACCCCAAAATCTTCCTCCAAGTCTGGAGGTGTGATTTTATCAATACTGTTTTTGCGGTACTTTGTTGCTGCGGAAAGATTGTGAAGTTGACTACTCATAATTAAAAAAAAAGGGTTCTGAATGAAATTTAATGTAAAGGTTAGGGTTCTACGAACACCATTGCAACATGTTCGGGGATATTAGATAATTCACAAATTTTTAACAGAAAAAAAGGAAATTAGCCTACATTAATGAGTTGATTAGTCAAAATTACAAAAATTTTTCCGAAAAGTAATCATGAAATAACCTTGTATGAAAAAAAGAAAAATTGTTCAATAGCAGTCGGTGTAAAATGATTACGTAGATAAGTAAACTCCTCAAATTCATAACAAAAGAAATTATGTATTGAGTCATGCTGCCCCCTTCGTATTAGTGCAGAATAGCAGGAAAATGAGTAATGCTTTTGGCCCAGATATGGGTCTTTTTATGATTGTCCTTCAAATTCTAAAAAGAACCTTATTTGTCCTGATACGGGGAAAATTTACGATCTTCTCAAAGTGTGAGTATGGTGCATCTGGATGGTTTTCATCTGAATTTCTCACATTTTCTATATGTTCTATGTGCAGGAATGCGGAAATCTTAGAGCAGATTGGCTGACCTATTCGTTGTAAGAGATTCGAATAATATTTGGAGTTGATTGCGAGTAGGTGCTTTGCGTGATACACGCTTTAATAGATTGATAGCAATGCATTGGCAGTGACATCACCAGACAGCCGATAGATATAAATACCAGGGCTGAGTCCATAGGCGTTTAATATGGTTGAATAATGTCCAGATTGGTGATGATGATTTGCCAATGTACGGACATGTTGACCTAAAGTGTTGAATAATTCAAGTACGACATGGCCAGGTCTTCCGATCTGATAATCAATTGTAGTTGAAGTTGTGAACGGATTCGGATAGTTTCCCAAAAGGATGGTTTGATCTAGATCATCAAGCGGTTCATTATTTGTTCGCGATGGACGCAATCGAAATCTCATCCAGTTTACACTTGGTGTTCCCCGATGAAAAGTGAGCTTCAAGATTTGAGTACCTTCATTGAGTTGAATCCCTTCATCAGTTATGACTCGGATAGTCTGAAAATTAGAATTAGAGATGGGGCTTTCAAATTCTGAAATTTTGTCTTCGTCATCAAACTCTACCGAGAAAGATACAACGTCTGATTTACTCGCTAAACGAATTTGAAAATCGTAGATTCCTGCCTTATCAACATTAACGGTATATTTCACCCATTCTCGTCTTGATGTATTGCCTATATGATATCCAACGCCGTCAGTTGTAGGATACACATCTACTCCCTCGTCCAAGCGAATACCTTTTCCATCGTTGTCGGGAGAAAGATCTCTATAAGCAACACGTGGGCCACCTAAGTCATAGTACTCAGCTTCAATCCTGTCACTGATCGGGTGGGGGGACATCAAGTAGGGTGCAAGGGAGCTACAATCGGCTCCAATGTTAAGAGGGCGGGGATCTGATGAAGTAGACCATCCCCCATTATCTACCACTGTTGCATGTACCATGTAACAGCCCTGTGAAATGTTTTCAACGGGTATAGTCCATTGATCTGTATCACGGATAAGTCGTTGGATTAACCCATCTCTTTGGTAGAGTTCAACTCTTCGAATTTGCCCATCTGGATCTGACGCAGTTCCTGTGAAGGAAATGTCCTGCCCAGTCACAATATTTGAAGGAATATTCAAAGTAACCTTTGGCAAACCTGTATAGCGATAGACGCGAACATAATCAATCACCATCTGCTGTGGGAAAATATTATTATCAATTCCCTGCTGACCACCCCATGATCCACCGATTGCAATGTTTAAGATGAGATGAAAGTCAGTATCAAATGGCCATCCTCGCCAATTTTGTGAACCCCTGGTATATGTAAAATACTCATTTCCGTCGACGGAAAATTCAAGTTCGGTTGGTGTCCATTCAAGGCTATATACATGTAGAGAGGTTGATGCAGTTGGAATATTTATTGATTGACCTTTTTGCGTGTTTTGAAGATGGTTGAATGCTTCAGTATGAATTGTCGCATGAATTTTTCCTTGATCATGACCGACATGCTCCATAATGTCAATTTCTCCCGTTTGGGGCCATCGACCATTCCCATAGGAACTGTTAGTGGGAAGCATCCAGATTGCGGGCCAAGTACCTCTGCCCGAAGGGAGTTGGGCACGCACCTCTACTCGCCCATACGTCCAATCTCCTTTTTCTTTTGAGATTAGGCGAGAAGATGTATAATTTCGGCCTCCAAAAGACTCTCTTCTTGCTTCAATGATCAGTTGATCTCCTTCAACTCGGGCATTCTCGGAGCGCTTGTCAGTATAAAACTGCTCTTCTTGATTACCCCAACCGTGACCTCCAACATCATAGGACCAACGCGACGCATCTGGAAGTCCAGAGTAGTCAAATTCATCACTCCATGCCAATTCCCAAGAATCTGATTGGGCCTGGATATGAGAACTAGCGAAGAGTATAAATAAGCAGAAAACTAAAGATAATTTGATAGACAGATTTTTTATCAAGATCATTGATTAGGAAGTTAATACTGTATTAATATTATAGATTGTACGGTGAAAGTAATACTTTGTATAATATTGGACAAATATACAAAGTCCACCGCAAATGTTCAGGTTCATTGATTTACCAGAAATACTATATATAATAGGAGCTTAAAAGAATATTTCTTATTTATGGAAGCGCAATATTTCAATGCGTATTGATGAGGGAGACATTGATGCATAAGCGTGGTCCAGGCTGCATAGCCCAGCCCAGTAATGACGATCATGCTTAACAATGAGATTTGTTTCATTTTACATCTATACAACGAGGTGTTACGTCTTAGAACATCTCAATTCAGTATAATTAATGGCGTATAATTGGGTGACTCCTGATATTCAGAGAGGCTTGGGAACCTAAGCTATGTAATCACATACAACCAATAGAACTTAATATCTAAGCCAATAGGAAATGAAGTAATTGGCTTATGTTCCAAGGCTAACTGTTCTGCTGGCAATTTTCTTTCTCTCAGTAATAGTTTCTCTACGGAACACACTGTGGTCATAACTATTTAAATCTTAACAATCTATATTGCATCATGGAATCCACATCAAAGTCTACATCTAGTCTGCGCACCCGTGCTTTTGTCTTGTTGCGGAAGTTGGATCAAAACGGATCCTTGACTGAAGCAGAAACTCATGAACTCGTGGAAATTCAGACGGATTTACCAATGACTTCAGTTAAGTCTGAAACAGATTCCTTCAAGAGCATTGTTGATTCCAAAATTGCGCCAGTGAACGCACGGTTTGATATCGTAGATAACAAGATCAGTTCCTTTAAAGCGTCCCAGGACCAACGTTTTGATTCAGTTGATTTCAAGATTAGTTCTCTCAAAGATTCGCATGACCAGCGTTTTGATACAGTAGATCAGCGTTTTGATACAGTAGATCAGCGTTTTGATACAGTAGGTCAGCGTTTTGATCTACTAGAAAAACGGTTTGATTCAGTGATTAAATGGCTCAAGATTGGTATAACTACCGGTATCGGTATTATTTTGACTATGGGTGGGTGGTTAATAACATTCTTGTTCGCAGGTGGTTCTTAACTCTCGGGTTGCCGATCTTGGATAGCCTCATACTGGAGGATGGATCGGCGGGTACTTCAAAAACCTTTCATCATTCACTCTACATGTTACCAATGACACCTTGGTTCATCCCTACCACTCAAGGGGAAATTTCATTTCGTTGAGTGCCCCGCCCCTCAGTTCTTTCGGCCATTGCATCTGATCACGCGCAGCGGTCTCCCTTATCCTGATCTAACCGAATGCTTCATACTATAGACTTGCCCCAATAGTCATGATAATGCATTAACATTGAAACCTGAATCTCTATTCCATACTATTGCATAGAATGATATTGGGTCGTAGTTTTTGCCTTTACTGTTCTAATGTGAGAGAATTTCTCTGCCTCAAGGTCTAAGGAGGCGGGCGCTCCACCAAGTCATAAATACCACCTAATTCCTCATATCCGATCGCACGCATCTGAACTCGTGCACAGGGGAGGATCACTCTTTCGATCCATGCCGCGCTTATGATGGCGACTAACAAGAGAGCACTCTTTAAATCTGTATAAGGAGTAAACATGTGGTTGCTTGCATTGACTTCATGACCACATAGCACCGCTAACCAACTCGTTTCTTAACGCAAGATTGGATAGCGTTTAATTAACGATTAAAACGATGATGGAGGATTATGAATATGCTTAGGTTCAACATACTTGTAAAATGCACTATTTCTATACTCAATGATACAGTATGAATTAGCCGTTATTGAATAATATATCAGTGATCAAAATGAAGAATATTCATACAGATGAAACATTTACTATAATAAACATATAAGTAAATGTTTATATTATGAAATATGTATGCATCCCCAAATAATTATGTTGATGCGTTAAAGGCAGTTGGTCAGACCACGCGTCTACGTGTATTAGCTCTATTAAGACAGATAGATCTGTCTGTCGGTGAGCTTGCACAAATTCTACGCCTCAGCCAACCTCGCCTATCCAATCATCTCAAAATTCTTGCCTCAGCAGGACTGATTGAACGGCTTCCAGAAGGCTCATGGGTGTTTTATCGTATCCAAAGTCGAGGATGGGCAGGACGATTGTTGCAAGATCTATTTTCTGGATTAGATCTAGCTACTGCTCCGTTTAACTCCGATGATGAAGCTCTGCAGGACATTCGTCAAACCCGAGCAAAATTTGCAGAATCCTATTTCTCTGAAATCGCAAATGACTGGGATCATCTCCGAGCCCTTCATTATCCCGAAACAGCCATAGAGCAGGCAATTCTCGGTTATGTGAAAAACTATCAATTTGAGCGTGTGGTGGATCTTGGAACTGGCACAGGCAGGATGCTCATCCTTTTAGGCCACCAAACAATTGAAGCAGAGGGTCTTGATATATCTCACAATATGCTGACCGTCGCCCGAACAAACCTGAATCGCGCAGGGATCAACAATGCACGAGTCCGTTACGGAGATGCTATGAATACACCATTCAAGGATAACAGTACAGATTTAGTAATTATCCATCAAGTATTACATTATCTTGATCAGCCTGAGAAAGTTCTCGTTGAAGCAGCCCGTATTCTTAAACCCGGAGGTCAGCTTCTTATTGTTGATTTTGCCCCTCATGACATGGAGTATTTACGCGAAACGCAAGGGCACCGACGACTTGGAATTTCGGAAGACGATCTGCGCCAATGGACAGATACAGCGGGGCTATTTGCTCGTTCATCCCAAATATTTGACCCCCCAGAATCTCTTAAACAGGGACTGAGCGTATTTATTTGGAATTCATCAAAATGTATAAAGAATCGTGGGATAGCAGATGATCATCAACTTGCAATTACGACCCAACAATCAACATCTCCACCGAATGTATCATTTGAATTCTTTCCTCCAAAGACCGACAAGATGGAGGCCAAACTCTGGGAGTCCGTTGCCAGGTTATCACCACTAAGTCCGCGCTTCGTATCGGTGACCTATGGCGCGGGAGGATCTACCCAGAATCAAACCCAAAAAATCGTATCAATGATTGCACAGGATACCTCGCTTATACCTGCCGCACACCTGACATGCGTGGGGGCAACTAAAAAAGATGTTTTAAAGGTAGCATCCAGATTCTGGAAAATAGGTGTCCGCCATATCGTGGCCCTTCGTGGAGACCCTCCCGAAGGTCTGGGATCAAAATTTGTACAATTTCCCGATGGCTTTAAAAATAGTGTTGAACTCATTCAAGGAATCAGGTCTCATGAGATTGAGCCTGGGGCACGATTTGAAATTAGCGTGTCATGCTACCCTGAGCAGCATCCCGAAAGTTTAGGATGGGATCAGGATATAGAATTTTTGAGAGCAAAGCAGGATGCGGGTGCAGATCGTGCGATTACTCAGTTTTTTTTTGAACCCGATACCTATTTTTCTTTTCTTGACCGGGCCAGAGCTGGATGTGTGACCATGCCAATTATTCCAGGAATCATGTTGCAGCCAAACTTTGAAGGACTTCAACGCATTGCTAAACTCTGTCAGGTTGATTTACCTGATTGGTTGTATACCTTATACACTGGCACCGATCAGGATGAATCTACCCGCGAACTGATTACTGCAAACGTCGCTGCTGAATTATGCCAGAAACTTATTGAGCAGGGGGTCAATGATTTTCATTTCTATACGCTCAATAGGGCAAGTTTAGCCGTGTCTATATGCCGCTTACTAGGTTTAAAACCCAATTAAATGCCATCCATTGACAAAATTAATAATCAACGAAAAAATCTTTGATATACCGCATGAGTTGTAGGAAAGAGCGAATTAATCAACTATTCAATGTAGCTAAGCAACGCGTACTCATTTTAGATGGCTCCTGGGGAGTTATGTTTCAACGAATGAATCTAACAGAAGAAGACTATCGTAGCGAACGATTTACCATTGAAAAGTATCCGGGTCAAATGAAAGGGAATAACGATATTCTGAATTTGACACGACCACAGAATGTGGCTAAATTACATGATGAATACTTTGCAGTGGGTGCGGATATCACCGAGACAAATACCTTTTCTTCTACCACTATTGCCCAGAGAGATTATGGACTTGATACTCAATCAGTGATTGACATAAATTTTGAAGGGGCTCGTATTGCTCGAGCATCTGCCGATCAATGGACCGAAAAAGAACCCAATAAGCCACGCTTTGTTGCTGGATCAATTGGCCCCCTGAATAAAATGCTTTCGATGAGCTCAGACATCAATGATCCAGGTGCTAGAGAAGTGACTTTTGATGAGGTCTATCAAGCGTACAAAGAACAGATTGAAGCTCTCAATCGTGGAGGCATCCACATGTATTTGATTGAAACTATAACCGATACCTTGAATTGTAAAGCTGCTATCAAAGCGATTAAAGATCTAGAAGATGATGGGCTTGAGCAGCTCCCAATTTGGATTTCAGGTACTATTACAGATCGTTCTGGTCGGACACTTTCTGGACAAACCGTTGAAGCATTCTGGTATTCAGTTCGTCATGCCAAACCCTTTTGTATAGGATTAAATTGTGCTCTTGGGGCAGATCTCATGCGTCCCCATATCTCTACGATTGCTCGCATCGCTGATACAATGGTGGCGGCTTATCCAAACGCTGGATTGCCTAACGAAATGGGGCAATATGATGAGACACCTAATGAAACATCTTCAAAAGTTTTCAAATGGGCAGAAGAGGGGTTTGTGAATATTCTCGGAGGGTGTTGCGGTACGACACCCGATCATATCCGAGCAATTGCTAAAAGGGTTGAAGGGATACAGCCTCGGGAGCCAGTCAAGAATGAAAATTCTCTCAGACTTGCAGGGTTAGAACCGTTTGAGTTAGCTGTATAGAGACAATTGATTGATGGGTATTGACCAACTATCAGATCCTCCGTGTTTCAGGGTTAAGCACCAGTTTGGTATTGCATTATCCTTGATATATATCATAGATAATGCGCTTGATTTGGGGGATATTAATACCATAGTTGAATATCGCTCAATTCCTTTATTTTGGATACATCTTATTGATGTAGATATAGATTTCATTCTGGGATTGGTCATCGTAATTGAGTCAATTAACTGTCGATAGATTTCAATGATGAATACAGCTTCTCAGTCGTTTGTAAATATCGGAGAGCGGACTAATGTCACAGGATCGGCTCGGTTTAGAAAGCTCATTGTTAATGGTGATTATGTTAAAGCGGTAGAAGTCGCTCGGCAGCAGGTAGAAAATGGTGCACAGATCATTGATATCAATATGGATGAGGGGATGTTGGATGGTGTGGAAGCTATGCAAAAATTTTTGAATCTTATTGCTGCTGAACCCGATATATCCCGTATCCCATTTATGATAGATAGTTCTAAATGGGAGGTGATTGAGGCGGGACTTAAATGCGTACAGGGCAAGGCAGTTGTGAACTCAATTTCGTTGAAAGAAGGAGAGAGTCTGTTTGAAGAGCAAGCCCGAAAATGTTTGAATTATGGGGCTGCGGTCGTTGTAATGGCATTTGATGAGGTTGGTCAAGCCGATACGGCATCACGCAAAATAGAGATTTGTCAGCGTGCGTTCAAGATTCTAACCGAAACGGTTGGAATTTCAGCGGAGGACATCATATTTGACCCGAATATTTTTGCTGTTGCCACTGGAATCAAAGAACATAATAACTACGGGGTTGATTTTATTGAAGCAGTCAAAGTTATCCGAGAAACATGTACAGGATGTCATATTTCTGGGGGGCTTTCAAACATTTCGTTTAGTTTTCGAGGGAATGAACCCGTCCGGCGGGCAATGCATTCAGTATTCCTATATCATGCGATCCCAGCTGGGATGGACATGGCTATACTTAATGCAGGACAGTTAGATATCTATGACGAGATAGATTCTACATTGAGAGAATTGGTAGAGGATGTGATTCTCAACCGTAACCCAGATGCCACTGAGGCGCTCGTTGATTTTGCTGAAACGGTTAGAGGGCAACCAGGGCAGTTTCGCCAAAAGGATTTGAAGTGGCGAGAATTATCAGTAGAAAAGCGACTGGAACATGCACTTGTCAGTGGTATTACGGATTTTATTGTTGAAGATACCGAAGAAGCCCGCGCGAGTGCAGACCGGCCATTGCATGTGATCGAAGGACCACTTATGGATGGGATGAATGTTGTAGGTGATTTGTTCGGTTCGGGGAAAATGTTTTTACCGCAAGTTGTCAAATCCGCTCGTGTAATGAAAGTAGCAGTTGCGTATCTTGATCCATTCATGCAGGCAGAAAAGGACGAATTAGGAATTGGAGATAAATCTAATGGCAAAGTCCTTATGGCGACTGTCAAGGGGGATGTTCACGATATAGGTAAAAATATTGTTGCAGTGGTATTAGCCTGTAATGGATATGAAATCATTGATATGGGAGTCATGGTTCCATGTGAAGAGATCCTTGCAAAAGCACAAGAAGAGCAGGTTGATATCATCGGGCTATCAGGGCTGATTACCCCAAGCCTTGATGAAATGGTTTATGTAGCTCGTGAGATGCAGCGTCTTGATATGAAGCAACCTCTCTTGATTGGTGGCGCGACCACATCACCGGCCCATACTGCTGTCAAGATTGATCCATCTCGAACCAATGGTCCGACCATTCATGTGTCTGATGCAAGTCGAGCATTTACGGTAGTTTCTTCGTTGTTATCAAATGCTGAGAGTCCTCTTTTTGTAGAGACTGAACAAGCGAAGTATCAGCGTATGCGTGAACGTCGATCAGGCGGCCCTCCAAAACCTCGTCATCCTATCGATGTAGCACGCAGTCATCGGCATCAGCTCAGTTCAGTGGCAATTCCTGCTCCGAGCTATATAGGAAGTAAAGTGTTTGATGATTTCGATTTGTCTGAGTTATCACAATACATAGACTGGACTCCCTATTTTGTGAATTGGAACTTAGCAGGGCGGTACCCCCAGATATTAGAAGATGAGGTCGTAGGCAAAGCTGCGCGTGAATTATGGCACGATACTCAGATCATGATGAAACAAATTACTGGAGAGAATTGGTTTACCCCCAAAGCTGTCATTGGCTTTTGGGGGGCGGCAAGACATGGAGACGATATTCGATTACAAAACGGAGAGATCTTACATACTCTACGTCAGCAGATGGTTAAAAACAATCAGCGTCCGAATTACGCACTGTCAGACTTTATTGCTCAGTACGATGATCATATAGGAGCATTTGCCGTTACCGCCGGACCAGAGGCCGAACAGCTTGCTATACGATTTGAATCTAAAGCTGATGACTATTCAGCAATCATGGTGAAGGCTATTGCGAATCGTTTTGCCGAAGCAATGGCTGAATATATGCATGAGACTGTACGAAAAGAATTGTGGGGGTATGCAATGGATGAGGATTTGAATAAGCCCGATTTGATCAATGAAGCTTATTCAGGAATCCGGCCAGCACCAGGCTACCCTTGTCAACCCGATCATACAGAGAAAGCTACAATTTTTAGTTTACTTCAAGCGGATCGAATTGGAATGAAAATGACATCTACGTATGCGATGTCACCAGCTCCTTCAGTATCTGGATTATATCTTGCTCACCCTGAGAGTGTATATTTTTCAGTGGGACGGATTGAGCGAGATCAAGTTCAAGATTATGCCTTACGTAAGGGGATGGATCTGCCTGTAGCAGAGCGTTGGTTGGGACCGATCTTAAACTATGAGCCCTCGGAATTTGAATAGGATTAGACAAACCTGAGAAAGAACATGTCATATATTGTGATGGATGCGTGCATACGTTGTAAGCACACCGATTGCGTAGAAGTCTGCCCAGTTGATTGTTTTTACGAAGGGGAAAATATGCTCGTTATTCATCCAGACGAGTGTATTGATTGTGGAGTGTGCGAACCTGAATGTCCAGTTGAAGCAATTAAACCTGAAAGTGAAGATGAACCTGACGGCAAATGGCTTAAGCTCAATACCCAATACGCAGAGATTTGGCCCAACATAACAGTTCCTAAGGAACCAATGCCAGACTATCAGGAGTTCACACAAACAAACAATAAGCTAGAAAAATATTTCAGCCCAAAGCGAGGTATCGGCGATTAGAAGATAAGTGACTATCTACTATCATTGGTGTCGCATGCACGTATAAGATGAGCGGTTGTAGAATTTGTTAAAACCCATCATTATGATGAGAGTTTGGATATTCTACCCAACAATTGAGTAAAATAATGAACAATCAAGAATAATCTGAGTTACTATCTTTGAACTTTGAATCTATTGTAATAGAATATTTATATTTCTCAACGCGTAACATTTAATTACAAACTTACGCAATTGTTAATTTAGTATAATTTGCTTACCTTGAAAATTGGGGACTTCCATTTTTTAAGTGGGTTGAAGCAAGGAAAAGGAGTTAGACGATA
>JAPOTS010000050.1 GCA_026709065.1 Bacteroidota bacterium | reverse complement strand
TGGCCGAAGATGAATTGTATACGCTGTTACCACAACACTGGAAGGCAACAAAAGAGACGACGCTCCCGAATGCTGCGTAGATCAGCCTCGGCAGAGATTGATCTACGATCCGCCTACAAAACACAGGGGATTGTGAGGATGCCATCAGTGAAAAACAGACGAACACTATCAGTGTGATTACAGTCTAAGTTCTTCAACTAATGGTATTATCGTATGGATACCTCCGATCTGGGAAAGAAAAAAAGCCCACAGGCGTTGCCATTATAGGGCTTACAACCTTCCTATCAAGAGTGTCAACATAAAGTCTGTTTGAGATGTTCCTAAATGAAGTACATACGGCATTTTAGCCGAATTCTTAGGGGGCATACCATTATTCATGCAAGTCTAAGCACCTTGACAATCGTAAACAATAGTTGCAGACATCAATCGATAGATGGGAGCACATTTACGGATTATTGCAGAAAAAAAGCTCACAGTAATAGATGAGCTAGGGCTGTGGGTCATACAATGGAGATTCTTTTTAAAAGATGATAGTCAATGCGGGTTCTAGTGGTGGCGTGGACTTCTTTTTCAATAATAGATGTGGCTAATAATGAATGCTTCTGCAACATTATGTCTACGCCATAGTTGCAACTAAAAACTTTCATCTCATGAACCGGCTTACGCCCCAAGAAGCTCATATAATTGAACAAAAAGGGACTGAACCCCCGTTTTCTGGAGAATACTATGACCATTACGCTCCAGGGATGTATGTATGTAGGCGATGTGATGCTCCGCTCTATCGATCGGAGGATAAATTTCGGTCAGGGTGTGGATGGCCAAGCTTTGATGACGAGATATCAGGACAGGTTAAACGGGTCCCTGATGCGGATGGATACCGTACCGAAATCGTATGTGCAAATTGCAACGCTCATCTCGGACATGTCTTTACGGGGGAGATGTTTACGCTTAAAAATACCCGTCACTGCGTCAATTCACTCTCTATGAAATTCATATCAAGAAGTGAGGACGATTCCCAGTGACTTGATCATCGATGGTGCCGGAGGTGGGACTCGAACCCACACATCCAAAGGACACAGGTTCCTAAGACCTGCGCGTCTACCAATTCCGCCACTCCGGCATTAAAACTAACATGGATATATATTGATGAGAATTTGTTCCATCTTAATCGCGGTTATGGTTATACTCAATTTACCCGTTCAAGCTCTCCAGATTCAAGAGGATGGAACCAAAGATACACTTAAAGTCGGTCGCATTATCAATTTAGAGAGGGAGTTTATTGATTCATTTGATTCGGAATGGATAGAAAATGTGAGACTTGGGCTGCTAAGGTTTGATGATTGTGCTGCAGCTTTTGTAAGTGCGGATGGGCTTGCTGTTACCACTGCTTCATGTCTTCGATCTTTGGAAACATGGATTCGGCCAGGTGATACTTTATTTGTGGCGCAAGATTTATCACAGGAACATGCCTTAGCGGGCTTCAATATTCTCCAACTCATTGACCTGCGAAAAATTGATCGTATTGTGGATGAGTCTAACGATGTCTCAGATATAAGTCGGGTTGATGTAATTGCGAGCGAAGACAGCAGCTATTATTGGGAGTACTCATGGAAGATCTATGATGATGTAAGACTGGTAATGATTCCGCCAGTGGAAATTTCAAATTTTGGCAATGAAGACGGGGTCTATCCTCGCCATGCCTTGGATTTTGCACTCTTCAGAGTTTATGACGAAGACGGAATTCCCCTTGAAACAGAAAGTTATTTTGCTTGGAGTGATCGTCCCCCGTATACCCGTGAAGCCCTCTATATTCCAATGGTTAATGATGACAGCTTCAATATACACTCAACACTCTCAGATACGTTTGACTATAATGGGACAACTGCACCTCCATATACAACTTTATACGGAATGTTGGATCTCTATCATTCCCATGGAGGAACTCATGATTGGACATTCCCATCAGGCTGGAATATTCATATGAGTCATCCTGATTTATCTGCAGTATTAAATTTTTCTGTCGCTGGCCAATGTCCTCAGTATGGAGGCCCAATCATTGATATTGATATGGAGCTTTTGGGAATTATATTTGATAGCGTATATCCTGAGGGTAACCCACGGTGCGTCGCTGTATCAACTTCTGGGATTTTAGAACTCATTGAGACGGCGTTTGACTCTGAGTCCTTGGCAGAGGAATTGGCGCATCAAATGCGTAACGGAGGTGATCAATATGAGTAAAGAATTCATAATTGGGTTGGGGATGTTGGTGTTTGCTGTCATTGCTGGATGTGCACCAGCTCCTCAGCAGGTGATTCAAGTCATAAATGAGCCAATCATTGTTGAAGAGACACCACCTTCTTCTCCTCAATCATCAATCCCATTGAATCCAACGGATCCTAACTTAACGGTTGATCGGTTTGATGTAGATGTGGGGCGTTTTGATGGAGGGAAAATGTGGACATTTGACAGTCCGCCATCTAATTGGCTTGCTGAGGCGTATGAAATAGAGGCAGATTCATTATGGTTTCAAAAGGCACGGCTTGGTGCACTCCGGTTTGGAACACAATGTTCTGCAAGTTTTGTATCGGAGCAAGGATTGATATTAACCAATCATCATTGCGCACGAGAAAGCATTACAAAAGTATCTGATACTGGAGAAAATTTATTAGAAAATGGATTTGTAGCAACTCTCAAGTCAGATGAACGAAAAATTCCAGATCTCTATGTTGAACAACTCTTAGAAATTACCGATGTCACTGAGCGGGTTCATCGTGCAGGACTCATGGTTCGAGGAGATAATGAACGCATCCGAGAGCGTCGTAATAGAGCCGAAGAGATAGAAGAAACCATGACCCAATCAGTACAGATGCGAGATTCCACGCTCCGTGTTGAGGTAGTCCAATTATATAGTGGGGAAAGGTTTGCAGCATACACCTATAAGCGGTTTGAAGATGTGCGATTGGTGATGGCACCTGAAAAGCAATTGGGTTATTTTGGTGGGGAGCAGGATAATTTTACATTTCCCCGCTATACTCTGGACATGGCCTTTTTTCGAGCATATGATGCGTCTGGAAATCCAGCCATGACCCCCAATTATTATCGTTGGAGTCGGAAAGGTACGCAACTAGGAGATGTGGTTTTTGTCGTTGGGAATCCTGGATCTACCAGTCGATTTGGTACAGTCTCTCAGCTGATTTATGAACGAGACCATGTGTTAGTTCAACAAGTAGAGGCTCTCAAAAAGCGTGAAGCTTTGCTTCGGACATATCTTGGAATTGATGATCCAGATGCAGATGCTTTAGATAATATGTGGTTTAGTCTCAGCAATTCGTTGAAAGCACTCTCTGGACAATTAAATGGACTTCAGAACGATACGCTGATTGCCCGCCGTAGCGCTGGTGAATTTCAAGTGAGAGAGGATTTATTCAAATCAGATTCGCTGACTGCTCGCTATGGGTCAGTGTTTGATGAGTTGAATGATCTGCAATTGTCTAAGCGTGCGGAAGCTACTCGCATGAGAGCATTTATGTTCTTTGGTACATCAATTGGGTCACGAGTTCTAACGCGTGCACTTTATGGATACTATTATGCGACTATTCAACGCCGAGGTTTCGTTGATAAAGATGCATTGGATAAAATACGTTCGGATGCCCTGGCGCTCAAAGATATTCCATCTGATGTAGACAAAGCCATGATGGTCATTCGTTTTCAGGAGGTTCAAGAGGCATTGGGTGCCCAGGATCCGACGATGCGAAGCATATTAGATGGATTTACGATTGATAGTCTAGCTTCAAAAATTATTACCTCCACAGCTCTGACGGATTCTGCTGGGTTTGCCGCACTATTGGATCGTGGATTTTTGAGCAGTGATGATCCTACGGTTAAAGTTATTAGTGCATTAGCCCCTCTATATTTTACCGCGCAGCAACAGGCAGAAAGTTTCAGTAATCGAGAAGATCTTCTCGTTGCAGAATTAGCTTCATTGCGCTTTGCATTGTATGAATCCAATGTTCCGCCCGATGCTTCATTTTCTCTTAGACTATCAGATGGGACTGTTGAAGGTTATTCCTACAATGGAACACGAGCGCCTGCGTTTACGACATTTTACGGATTATACGACCACTACTATGCGTATCGTAATCTAAGCGAGTCATGGGATTTGCCCGAGAAGTGGCAGGATCCGCCTGATTCCTTTGATCTTTCCACGCCATTGAATCTAGTGAGTACCAATGATATTACGGGTGGAAATTCAGGGTCTCCATTGCTGAATAAGAACTTAGAGATTGTAGGGCTCGTCTTTGATGGTAATATTGAATCACTCCCAAATGTGTATGTATTTTCTGATCAAGTAGCCCGGGCTGTATCCGTTGATGTCCGTGCAATTTTGGCTTCACTTGAAAAGATTTATCAAGCCAACTTTCTTGTAGACGAAATCATTAAGGCATCAGAACGGTAGACTTAGATCAGTGCTTATTGGTCATCATCGAGAGTGGTTTAATTTTAAAAGATTGCGCTGAATTAGGTACTGAGACGTGAATCATTGATGAAGAATGATGATGGAAAAAGACAATTAGCACTGGTACTTGGGGGAGGAGGTGCACGGGCAGCTTATCAGGCAGGAGTGATTCATTACATGCATGATCTGGCTCCAGATATTTCATTTCCTGTGATCACAGGTGTTTCTGCGGGGGCTATCAATGCAGCATTTTTGGCTGGAAATTCTGGTCTCCGTGGAGCCGAGGCCTTAATGAAATGCTGGAGTCATATCAATCAAGATAAGGTCTTTGAAGCTGAGTCATCCATGAGCTTCATTCGGAGGGTTTTGCCGGGGAATCTATTTCACAACCCAGTTATTCGAGTCAATGAGGGCGAAGCGATTTTAAATACTCAACCTCTTCGCCAGTATCTCTCTAACCAACTCCCAGCTAAATCAGATGGATCATTGCCTCAGATTACCCATAATATTGATGATGGAGGACTAACTGCACTCTGCATCACAACGACCAGTTTCACAACGGGGCAGTCTGTCAGTTGGGTACAGGGGCGTAGCATTTCAGAATGGGAACGTCCAAATCGTGTGGCTCATCAGGGGCAGATCACACTAGATCATGTAATGGCATCGAGCTCTCTTCCACTTTTATTTCCAGCAGTCAAACTCAGAGGTGCATGGTATGGAGATGGTGGAATTCGTTTGATTGCTCCACTGTCACCAGCACTACATCTTGGGGCAACGGACATTATTTGCATTTCCCCCAAACACATGCGTACTCAAAGTGAGGCTTCACAACGATTAGTTCATGGGTATCCGCCTGCCGCGCAGGTCATGGGAATTATGTTGAATGCTACATTTTTGGATGCATTTGATCATGACGTTCAGATGGCAAATCGGATCACAAAGCTAGCTCTGCACACTCCTAAATCAGAACGAAATGGCATCCGGCCAGTTAATACTCTTTTAATCCAACCGTCCAAGGATATTGGTAAACTAGCCCGAGGATTTGATATCAAAACCAGAGGGGTATTACGAATGTTAACGCGGGGTTTAGGAAGTGGAGAAACGCTTAGCCCTGATTGGCTAAGCGTGATTCTGTTTGATCCAGGTTTTATTCATCAGGTGCTTGAATTGGGCTATGAAGATGGCTGGCGCTATGGTGATAACATCAAGAGATTTATTGAAAGTAGCAATAATGCATAAAAATCATAATTACATTATTTTCTTCGTCATTGTAATTGGAGGAATTTTTGGGTCCACAATGGCACATGCTCAAGTTATTCGGGGACGTGTGAGTGATAGCAGAACCAATGAGCCTTTACCCGCAGCAACAGTCCAAATAGCTGGGACCTATCAGGGTACGATCACCAATGCCCAAGGATTGTATGCCATTGCCGTGGGTGAGCTTCCAGTAGACTTAGTGGTGCGTTATATCGGTTACAGAACCGACACACTTACTGTGGATGCTCTAACTGTTTTAGAATTCAAGTTAGACCCTGTGGAATTTGAGATGGATCAGATAGTGATTACCGATGAGGATCCAGCCGTATGGATCATGCGTCAGGTGATAGAGAGAAAACAGCAATGGCAGAAAAAACTTCAAACATTTGAAGCTCAAGCCTATTCTCGTGGGACATTTTCCAATGATACTGGAATTGTTGCAATTCAAGAATCTGTTGCCACCGCATGGTGGGATTATAAACTGGGGCTTCGTCAACAAATTACAGGCATTAGATACACAGGAAATCTAAATTTTGAAGATAGAGCTCCACCTGGGGCTTATTCGTTAGTGAACCTTTACAGCGATAATATCAACGTAGTTGGGCATAACCTCATAGGGGTGACGCATCCAAATGCATTAGATAAATATAACTTTACACTTGGAGGGACTCGACGTGTTGACGATGAGATTGTATATGATATTGATGTAGAGTTAAAGAATTCAACAACGAGTGGGTTTTTGGGAAGTGTGTCAGTTTTGGATGGTGAATTCGCGCTCATTGAAGTGGATTTACAACCAGGCCCTGCATTTATCTTTCCAGTACCTTTTAAGAATGTTGAGGTGTCCTTTCAGCAACAGTTCTCAAATTACGGTGGAGAAATCTGGGTTCCTGTAGATTTACGTAGAAACTATAACTTCGTTCTTACATTAGGACCTTTGTTGAGCTTGCCTCCGGTCGGTCTAGATTTCGTCTCTAGATTCACAGACTATCAATTGAATGTAGCATTGCCAGACAGTGTATTTGAGGGAGAGGGTTCAGTGAATATTGATTCATCCTCGGTAGCATCTAATGATATGTTTGATCGTGATGGAACAATTGTACCTCTGACCCCCAAAGAATCAATTGCATACGCATCTATTGATTCAACCAATGTACTTAGAGATGCCTTTGCCCCCAGAGGTTCACTTGGCAGAGCAATCAACCGAATGGACCAAGTTGAAGATCAACGCTCAAATGCCCTTAATCTATTTTCATTTGCAACAGACTTGGGAATAAGCCCAGTTATTTGGTATAATCGGGTAGATGCCTTTCATGGGGGATTAGAGTTTGATCGACAGTTAAACGATGCATTGAAGATCACAGCACAGGTAGGGCTAAATACAGGTCAGCCAGATCCTAAATGGATTACCTATAAGGGATCGGCCCAATACGAGAAAGACTGGTTTCTTGATGTTGCCTATCATGCCGAAAACATGCCTACCTATTCTTCACTAATAAGAAATCGACTGATAAACTCGGTAACGATGTTATTTGGGCAAAATGATTATTTTGATTATTATCGTCGGGAGGGGATTGCTGTATCAGCAGGATATCAGTTTGATTGGCGTTCAGCGAAAATATCAGGCACATTCTTGAATGAATCACATCAGTCATTGTCTGGGGAAATTAGTTATGATTTTTTTATGAGGGACGAACTTCAACGTCTAAATCCACTCATACCTGAGGGCGATTTACGAAGTGTAAGGGTTGATTTTTCTTTTGGTGGGCGTTCAGTCTTACAAGTTTTTGCTCAACGCTATTTTCGATCTAGTGTGGAAATCACACTTCCTGGCTCAGATTTTTCTTTCCAGCGATACTCTGTGAGTGCTGGTGGGCGAATCAACACATTTTTAAAGAGACGATTATTAAAAGCCACACTGGACTTTAATCTTTCTGCAGGACTCGCTTCGGATCATGGTCGCCAGTTGCCCCCTCAGCGGGCATTTATACTGGAAGGCGGGATATCTATTTTTCATGGGGGTGGTACACTGTATACAAGACGGGGATTACCCTATATCGGAAATAGTTTCGCATTAGGAAACTGGGAGCATAATTTTCGCACCTTACCTTTTGAGAAGATTGGTTTGAGATCACTTGTGAATCGTAATCTAAACGTCATTGTTTTCGGAGGGCATGCATTTATCAGGGGAGCTAACCCCAAAAATAATGACTGGGTCCGCCATAACGAGTTAGGAGTCTCGGTGAGCGGAATTGGTGCGGTCCTAAGGATTAATCTTGCCTACCGAATGGAAACCAGACGAGTATATCCATCATTAAGTGTCGCACGAATTTTTTGATCATAGAAAAAGAAGCCCATAGTGACATCATTCAGTCTGATTTGAATGACTTGGTTTATGTTCGTTGATTCGGTGAATAGAGATCTATTGTATCCCGTGATTATACAACATGCACATCTACGCATTGAAAACTTGGAAGGGTATTCAGTTACTGATCTTATTCGGATACGCTAGTATTCAGATTTACCCTGAGCTTGCAAAAGGACAGGTATTGATTACGGGTAGTGTACAGGATTCAATCACTTCATTGCCACTTGCATCTGCGCATGTTATATTGGAAGGGAGCAATCAAGGAACCATTACAAATCGGCAAGGACAGTTTGGAATCACGATTCCCAGTCTTCCAGCTAGTCTGATTTTTCGGCATATTGGCTATCATCCTGTGCGGGTAGAGTTCAGGCCGAATAGTTCTAAATCGATCGCGATTGCCCTTCAACCCGTCCCTATACAGTTGCCAGAATTACTCATTACAGGAGATTACCTGGCCACTGCAATCATGGAAGAGGTCATTCGCAGAAAAGCCTCCCGAAGACTTCATTTGCAATCTCATCAGGCAAGCGTGTATTCCAGAATCACATTATTGAATCGGGATAGGATCGTTTTAGTCAATGAGGCTGTTTTTGACAGATATTTTCAGTACGGTAGAGGAATCAGGAGCGTGATCCGATCCCAGCGCTCAACGTCTGACTTTCATCAGGATTTAGGATTGAGTCTAGTGCCTCAGGATTTTTCTTCCGACTTGGTGCAAATCAATGGGATCTCCTTTTTTGGGCCGACACATCCAGATGCCTTAAATCATTATACATTTACATTTGCTGGTCGGAGATACTGGAACAATCAATTACTATTTGATATTTACGTTGCGCCGAAAACCAATCAAGAGGGAACATTGATCGGCCGGATCTCGGTCATTGATAGTTTGTACGCAATGGTTGAGACAGATTTGAAACCAGCATCACATGTCATTTACCCACCTGATACACGAGACTGGCGTGTTTCTTACCGCCAGAATTTTGCCCAAGTTGATTCGTTCTGGCTCCCAATAGATCTTCAGTTGCAAGGTTGGATTCATGTAGAGCCTGAAGGGCAGCGTACCAGTTCAGCGGTGGTAGAGCAAAATGTCAGATTGACAGATTATATTACCAATGAACCTGTACCACAGGTCCTATTTACGCGTAACGATAAATTACAAATAGATACCGTATCTGTATTACGGGATGACTTGTTTTTGATGGGATTGGATATGATCGCTCTTACAGAGTTAGAAGCTGAGGCTTTGGATAAACTCAGATGGAAGCCCACCCTTACGCTTCGTCAAGCATTTCCACCAAGGGAATCTGCTCCTACTACTTCAGGAGACTATGTATATGGATTTCAGATTGGAGATCCCCCACAATTTACATGGCCTAGTATTTTCGGGTTGATTCCTTGGGTAAGATATAACAGGGTGGATGGGGTTCTTTTTGGCGGGCTAGTATCGGTTCCTTTCAGGGACGATATGATCGTTTCTGCTCGAGTGGGGCAGTCTTTGCAATTAGGACGAACAAGGTTAGCGGCTGCTATGAACAAGAAACATAATACTCAATGGAATACTTTTCTGGCCATTGACCGAAATTCCCTTCCACAGAACGGCACGTTCATTCATAGCGAAGCCCTGAATTCATTATCTGCCAGATTTTTTGCTCACGAATATTTTGATTGGCATTGGTCGCTCAATATTCGCGGTGGAGCTCATTATCAGGCTCAAAGAATTAGAATGACGATTGAGGGAAATTATGCATGGATTGATTCGCTCGGATCTCAGGTTCAAAGCCCATGGCCATTGACCAAGAAATTCCCCGATAACCCATCAATTATGTCAGGCCGCAGGCAATCAATAGGATTAAGGCTTGCAACCGGGGATCCATGGCAACCCTATCACATCAATCCATCAAAAAGAGCCGAGCTCAGGGTTGAGTATGCAAATTCTCCGGGTCATCGTAGCGATCTTAAAGCTTTATTATTAGCTGACTATCATGTAAATACATTGATGCTTCGCCGTCCAAAACCTGCAGGGCTTGCCTTGCGATTTCACGCTGGAATCATCACCCACAATGCACCACGAGATCGTTTACTGTTCGCTGAAGGCACGATTGGGCCTATTGGAGAATTAGGGGTACTTCGCTCGGTTCGGAATCGTCGATTATTTGGGCATAAAATCATAGGACTTCATTGGGAGCATGATTTTAGGAGTCTTTTGTTTGAGGGACTTCGCATGAATTTTTTAGTTGATCAAAATGTAAGTCTTCGTCTTGGGGGAGCTCATGCCAATATTGATGGACAATGGATCCAAGAGGTGACATTGAGCATTTCGCGGCAACCATTGAGAATAAATATTACTCGCAGGGTAGATCAGCAGGGGCTATTTGTTGGTTTCGGTTATGTTGGACAGCGTCGACATTTATAATCAATCATAAACTTGAATTGATGTGGTTATATGAAGACAATCATTTATTGGCATTAAGTAAACCCGTTGGACTATTGTCGCAGTCTGACAGCACTGGTAAGCCTGATGTAGTCTCACTGGCAAAGGAGTATATTAAAGAGAAATACAACAAACCGGGAAATGTTTTCATTGGATTGGTTCATCGTTTAGACCGCCCTTCATCGGGGGCCATGATTCTTGCCCGGACTTCAAAGGCGGCTAGACGACTCTCTCAGGCATTCCGCCATAGACAAATCACTAAGAAATATATGGCTGTCGTAGAAGGTAATCTGTCAGGAAGTGGGATGATGGAAGATTATTTGGTTAAGGAAGCGGACCGAGCCCATATCCGTCAGGGGGGCAAGTATGCCAGTCTGAAATGGGAGTCCGTAAAAAGTGTAGGGAATTTTACAGTAGTTGAGATCAAGTTAATTACGGGGCGTGCCCATCAAATAAGATGTCAATTTAGCCATAGAGGGTACCCTATCATGGGCGATATTCGTTATGGGGCTCGTCATACAGTATGTGAATCCGAAGGCATTGCGCTTCACTGTGCACATTTGGGTTTTCAGCATCCTGTGCAGAATAGAGAGATTGCAATTGAAGCAGTTACACCAGAGTCTTGGAATCAGTTCCAGAATGATCAGTTTACAATGTGAATAAATATTGAACGTAGATGGTGCTCAAGACGCTGTTCAAAGGTTAGCCGTTCAATACTCAATAGAGGGGCATGTTAGAGGTCAAATCCATTGGTAGAGTAAAAAACATTTGAAAATTTCAGAATTACTATTCTCTTCTGGGGTGGACTGGATCTCTACCCACTTGATTCGTGATAGAATCAACTATTTAATTGTGTGACAGTGATGTACGGATTGTTTCAGAAACAAATCACTCAAGTCGAACATGCTCAAGCCGCAGTCAAGTTAAAGCTGATTAGATTGCGTAAAGAGATTGAACAAAGGCTTACAGATGAGGGAATCAAGACCATCGGAAGTGATGCTGAACTTCGTGAAGATTTACTCAATGAAGATCACTTAGAATATTTTGCTCATCGCATTGCAATGGTTGATGCAAGTGGATTTCAGATGTCTGTGAGGCAAATATATGAGTCAGTAAGGTTACAGGACTACTCGCGTAAGGCTATCTCATTTAAGGTCGTTAGTTATCTGTCACTGATTAAAGAACAAGTTGATGAAACCCCAGTTGTTAATCCTATTACAGATGACTGGGTACTCGCAGAAGTAGAGTATAATCCATGGTTAGTTTGGGAAGAAATAAAAAAGAAAGAACACAACAAGAAAGTGGCTAGCAACTCAATTCTTTCACGAGAAGAGGTGATGGAGTTGATGAGGAGAATTAAAAATCAAAGAAATGGCGAAATGAATGATTAACATAAATTTCTATGATTATGGATTGAAAATTAGGTGCAAATGCGGGGACATCAAGCGATATACGGAAATTGTTTTTGTACTTAGAATGAATTAACGTCTCAATCATTTGCACGCCATAAATACCAACTCGCCACACTCCGAAAGGGTTTCCAACAATCTCCTAATGATTCTAACTCAGATGGGGTGGGTAATTCGTCTAGATGATAGGTAATTTTGTAGCCTCGTCGAATCCCTAGATCGGTAGTCGGCCACACATCAGGCCTGCCAAGATTGAAAATTAGAAACATCTGAGCTGTCCAGATGCCAATGCCCTTATGCCTTGAAAGAGTGTCAATAATTTCTTGGTCAGTTAGAATTAACATCTCATCTCTGTTCGGGAGTTCCCCGCACAGTGCACTGGTCGCAAGACTTCGGACGGTCGCCTCCTTTGTCTTAGAAAGGCCCACTTTTCTAAGCGTCCCAATGGGAGTCTGGAGCAACGTATCTGGCTCTGGAGGACCTTCAAATAGCTCAAATAAGCGTGATTGAATTGCCTGGCCAGCCTGAGTTGAAATTTGCTGAAAAATCACCGATCGAACCAAAGCCTGAAAGGGGCTCCATTCTCTAGTGAGGGTCAATTCAAAAGCACCTACATGACCAATCAGATCAGCCATACATGGATCAGATTCTTTGATTAGGCGCACAGCGTGATCAGTATCAAATGGTAGCATTGAGAAAATAAAAAAATTAAATATTGGTTGTAACTAAATGGGAAGCGCTTCCGTAAGTGAAGAAAGAAGCTCATCTTTCCATTCCATCAAACTAATTTACTACGATGAAAATTATTTTTGCTTTATGCTTTGCTATCATCTTGGCCGTACCTGCCTCTGCCCAGAATGTTGCCTCCCTGATTCATAACGAGGAAATCAGATGGAGTCTCACTACTGAACAGATAAAAAGCTCCCTTGACTCTGAATATCAGTCGGTTCGTGAGCAGACTCTCAAGAATGCGATCGTGATTGTGACGCTATACCGTGACAAGATTGATCTGACCGATGAACGCGGACTCTTGCGTAAAATTTATACTGAGTCGAAATTTTCGGATAATCGCAAACTCGCTCTTGCACTCCTTCACACCATAGGTGGAGACAGTGTCAAAGAATTTCTGAATGAAAATTCCACTGCTACGGAATTAGAAGAAGTGCGAGTTACATTGGCTTCTGTTCTCAATGATTATTATACCAATTATCATGAACGCCGGGTTGTAGGATAATGTAGTTCAAAAAAAGGGGGAGGGGATGTTTTCTCCTCCCCCTTTTATTTGAATATTACAGGGGAATAATAGTCGTTAGAACCTATAGGTCATCGTCATCAGAAGTGTCAAGCAAGTCCGAAACATTTCGTCTAAATAGATGCCTCCACGATGTAAATTCAGTTCGATAATTGAGTCCAACTCCAACCTCTCTGGTAATCAGTGATTCGCTGAGCACATCCCCTTCTCGGCGATAGAAGAACTCAATTGATACCGATGGACTCAGTTGAATTTCTACGATAAACTCACCTTGAAGCCCTTGTGAGGCTACTTCCTCAGTATTAAGTCCTCGATACACACCCTGTCCCCGAATCACTAGACGCTCATTAAGTAATCTTAATGCAATCCCAGCGGATACGTCTAAATCCTGAATCGTCTCATCACTTTGGAGGCCGATTCTAAAATCAGCCTGTGGGATCACTTGGCTCAAATAACGATTGAGCTGACTTCCAACAAGACTAGAAACGCTATTGACCGCCGAGCTAGCAAGCACATCACTCCCCGCAGAATTAGCGGATAGCAGGAATGAATTGGTGAGCAATACGCTGGTGGCATGCTCTGTAGCTAAGTCTGGACGATTCAAATACGTATCTAAAAGCGGAGTTTCACTAATTGCCTCTTGCCTCTGATCTACTTCCAAATTCAGATCAACAAGAACAGCATTAAGCGTTCCAGAGACATCAAGGTTTACAATAAGGGGCAAACTTGTTTGGATTGCTCCACCCACATCGTCTGGTAGACCACTGCGGGATGCACGCGTTTGATAGGCTCCGCTAATGTCAAGTATAGGATTCAGCGGTGGGCCATTCCATATAATTGTACCAGAGTCAATTAAAAAACGACGTACAAAGATTTCACCTGCTGTAAAGAGATAATCTCCAGAACTGATTTCAAATGATCCATAGGTAGAAATCTCTCCACCTGTTCTTTGAATCTGTACTCGGGCAGATCCAATCCCATTGATCACATCCCCGAGTAACGGGTCAATCACTAAGCGAATATTTGATCCTGGAGGTCCAAGGAGATTGAGATCTATGTCCAAACCATCACGAAATGTTCGCTCTCCTTCGGGGCGACGGTGCAATATCGTTTGGCGAGCCCGAGTGATCGTGGCAAATTGTTGTTCAATTGATTCCGTAGAATCTGCAAAAATAATAAATCCAGGGTCAAAGGCCGTGTTTGAATTCCGAACTGGGATATAGAGCTCACTTTGGGGTGTCACAATCAGATTGTCTGAACGCAAGAAAGAAGAGTATATCGGGCCAGTTAAAGTTGCATCTCCGGTGACGCGGAGATCACCGTAAAAGGGAAGCCCCGATCGGTGAGTCAGTACATTCATGATTTGGAGTGATTCAACCTCAGTGCTAGCATCAAATGAGATAAACCTAAAATTATTGAAATTCAATGCTCCACTGAATTCAGCACGTCCACCCTGACGATCATCAACCAAAATCTGATCAAAAAGAATTTGATCCCCCAACAGATCAAATTCTCCTATTGTTTCATAGGATGAATTAAATCTTGGAATTGAGAAGCCACCATCAACAAAGAGCAGTGAACCATCAAAGGCAAGTTGATTGATGGGACCCCGTAACACTACTTTTCCAGTGAATCCACCATCAAATTCAACTTGGTCACGTAAAAATATCGTCAATAATGAGGCATCAAGACGTTGCACATCCATATTCAAATCAACTACTCCTTGCCTGTCTTGAGTGTCAACTATAATGTCCCCGCTCAATTCTACTTGATTGGTTAAAGGAATATAGCTTGTTGAGGGGGCAGAGATAGAATCAATGGCCATATAAAATTTCAAATCTGGACTCCCTGGGAGCAATGTACTTGAAGCTATCAGATTTCCAATGATTCGGTTAGCAAAAACTAAGGTATCTACTTCAAGTGTTCCAGTGATTTCGGGTTGCCATAGACCTGTCCATAGGAGGTCTGCATCAACCTGACCAGCTAACGAGCGTCTAAATTCAAAAGTATTGGATATGTGATTGAGATCAACCCCCGCTAAATTGATGTGTAATGTATCTTCGGGCATAGACGATAGCTTGCCTTGGATCGTCACGGTTTGCATTTCTTCAAGAAGTGGATTGACGGCCAATAGTTGTAGAGGGTTGATGACGGTTGCATCATCAAGAAACTCAATATCGGTTTTTTGAGAAATTGTCCAAATATCATCTCCAATCGGAATTTGCATATCTTGAACTTGAAGTTGAAGCCTATCTGCCATTAGATGGATATTTGAGGAAAAGAATCCCTGCAACGATGACTGACTATTGCCCAAATGAATTTCCAAAATTCCAGTTTCTCCGATCTGATTCAGGGAAATGCTTGGAGCCTGAGTTGAGATGGATTGACTGTTGATTGAATCGGCAGTGAGGGTCAATCCTACATCCCAATTAGACTCTATATTTTCGGCTAAATCGGCTCCTAGTGATAATGAACCATTAATTTGATGAAGGGATAAATTCTTTGTTTGAAAAATCTTGTCCTGAAATTGTGAGTCTAGTTCAAATGATTCTCCGTCCATCTTCAGCAAGATTTCCCCAGTGCTTTGGCTATTAAATTCTGGCAAAAAGGGCAAGAATGGATTGATAGCAGAATGACCATGTAGTTGCCATGCGAAATTCAATTCAATCGGCGCAGAGGTAATTGCGGCTGATTGCTCTATTTTTTCATCCAACATCATTAAAGCTTCTTGAGGATTGTGATCTGGTGTGATGAGAGAATCGTTAGAATTAAAACGATTGTCAAAGCGATCAACCAATTGTTCAAACGCATTTGACCACAGAGGTCCGATGTGATTGATGGAATGTTGAACAATTGTTCCTGATACGGTTATGTCTAAAACATCACTTTCAACCCTGAGACGGTTTTCGGTTGCAGAGGTGTCTTGGAGATGAATAGACCATACCGTCGGGGGCGCATTAAGTTGAGTTTCATTCCATGCGATGAGAGATGAATCGGTTTTTATCTCAAGGTTAACAGCAAGATCATCTAAGTTTCTTCCTGCACCGCTCATTTCCCACACTGCATTCATCTTCGTCTCTAGCTTTTGATGATTTAACAAAGATCCAAGATCTACCGAAGAAAGAACACCGGTGGCTTGGTAGGAAGGTTTATGGGTCGCCCAGTCTGCAGATAACTCAGTCATGATCTGCGACTCTTCTTCAACTGCCAATGCACGGAGACGCAACTGTTGATCGTTTACACTTGCCTCTACTGAAAGACTGTCAACACTATGACCATTGATTTCTGAGGATGAAAGTACGAGGGATCCAAATAGTGATGGAGAGCCAATCCCTACCCCAGAAAAATTTAATGAGCCATTGATGATGCCTTGAAGTGATTCCTCCGTGATAATATCATTTAAATTCAGCCTTGATGTTATCAGATTCGCATCATAACTCCATCTATCGTTACGCGTGGCGGATGCGTGTAAGTGGGTGATGCCTCCGGATTTAGTCAAAATTCTTAGAGATCCAGACAGATCTAAATCGTCGATAGATGTATTGCCTTGAATCTGTCCATCAATTTGAATTTCCCCTCCCCGCCATTGCGATGTATTGACCATGGATTGAAGATCATCAGGGTTGAGTGTACTCGGCTCAATGGAGGCCTGAAATGATATGATATCCTTAGACGTTTTAAATTGGGCAGAAGAGATCTCAATGCGCGATAAATCAGTACTAATCGTGTAATCGTTGATTAACCATTGATCTGTGTCTTGATGGATATGTCCAGAGAGAGATACAGAACTCGGCAGTTGTATTTTGGGAGAAATGACCTGTGCAAATTCCTGTGACACAGTACTGCTTATCAATGATAGATCGGCAATTCGATCAGTGATCGATAGCACACCCACAATGGAGGCCTGATTTAACGAACTCGAGAGATTCAGAGAATTAATATGGACTAAATTTCCGTCATGTAATAGCTCTCCATTAGCACTAATATCCAATGTATCAATTGAGGCATTGAATGACTCAAGGGAAAAAAGTCTGCGATTGGCTTGTAGGTTGAGATGCCCTTCAAGGGAAATACCATCAATCATTGACTGAGACACATCATAAAGCCAACCCGATGAAACAGGTGGGGGTGCATGCTCTTCATAGGATATTGAGACATTGCCTCCCGAAACACTAATTGACGTAGATTCAAATTCCCAGTCTATAGATCCATTGGATTGTCTGCGAGAGAGGACATGAGATAAATTCCAAGTACTATCTGCACGATATTTAACAGAAAGAGAGGGTGCAATGATAGTGAGGGAGCCGAGCTTAAACTTGCCCCCAAATATCGTTTCCCAATTTGGCTGAGCTGTAATCTGCTCAATGTGGAGCCATTGATTCTGATTCTCATCGTAGAACGAAATATCTTGAATAAGAATCCTTCTAAGGGGATTGGCAGATATGGTTGCAATCTCCATATGGCCAGTGAAGTTTTCTGCAAAGCTGGCTTCAAGTTCCTGGCGTAAGTAATCGCGACCAACCTCTGTCGAAGTAAGTCCTATATAGGTCAGAAATAGACTGACCAGAATAAACACGGAAATAATCCCAATCCTTAATCCCACAGTTCCTCGGGAGCGCGAGCCAGAATCGGTGACAGTCGTGGAGTCGGAGTTCAAGGTATCAATGATTAAGTGCGCTAAGAATTTCTATAATACGATTGGATTGAAAGCGGTCAAAGCTCTAACAGTTAACGTATTCAGTAACACTGATCATGGCGAGGTTCTTCAATAGTAAGCCGTTTACGGTGAGTGTTGTGTAAGATAAATCTGAATAATTCTAGGCTAAGATCTTACGTTTCCATCCATGCGGTTTCAACGGTCGGTTCTGAAAGAAGCTGCGGGTAATCCTTCGGAATTAATCAAGTTAGCATTCGCAGGATTATTGGACCACGCATACCGTACTGCAACGGGATTAATAATATCAGGATGAGACACGATCACAGATTCCCCCTCAATGATAGCGTTCGCCCACTCATAATGACCATCATTCCCCGCAATGGCAAATCCCCCAAGAGCATCGTTTTGTCGGGAGGTAAGCCCGCTCCCAATATAGTCAAACTCAATACGAATCATTCCATTGTTAATCGTGTGGTCGCGGTAGACAGGACCTGAATAAACGATATCTTCAGCATAAGCAAGCCTCCTTGCCCACAGTGAGAGGCGATAGCCCACATCCTGCTTATTTTTTGGATGAATATCATTTGCATCGCCTATGTCCAGGGTAATGGCCTGACCAGTATAAGGAAGATTGAGGGCAGCGGCTTGGGATTCACGAATAAGTGCCCAGTCACTCTCCTGAGGATGTGGGTCGGCCGCTTGATAACTTGCTAATGACACAAACAAAAAAGGCGCATCTTCATGACTGAATTGCTGGCGCCATTGGGTGATCATGGACTGAAACTGATCGGCATACTTGATAGCTTCTATGGAGTTATTTGCGTTAGCTTCTCCTTGATACCAGATAAAGCCTGTGATAGGAAAATTCAAGATGGGATGAACCATTGCGTTATAAAGTAGGGTCGGAAGCTGGTTAGGACTTCCTTCGGGTTCAATTTCAAGTTGACCAACGCGAATTTTCCAAGTCCCTTCAAGGTCTAACTCTCCTTCTGGCCACTGGAGTGAAAGTTTTGAATCAGCGCCGACCAATCCGCCATCTCCCCACAGGTCACGGACGCGGATTGTAATTTGATTCACACCGCGGCTCAGGATTCCTTCCTCAACTGGATATTGTCGATCGACAAGAAATTCGTCTGTTTGTCCAACCAATGCGCCATTGATCCATGTCATATCTTGATCATCGACCAACCCTAAATGGATAACTGCATTGGTGGGGATCTCGGTAAGGTCAAAGCTATGACGATACCAGACAGTTCCATTGACTGCTTCAAGTCCACCGGCCTCCCAAGATCCAGGCACTTCAATCTCCATCCAGTCGGAGTCATCCAATTGTGCTGAGGCCCAGATAGGTTGGTCAGATTCAAAGCCTGCATCATCAATGATGGATGCACCATGGGTTTCGGTAAGAACCTTAATTAAGCTGTCCTCTCGGGTTTGGGCGGCTTCTAAGATGTCCATGACATCAGCTGGGTCTATTTCAAGTGCATTGGTATCCATCCATGCTTCAATTCTGCTTCCGCCCCAAGTTGTATTGAAAATACCAATCGGAATATTTTGATGAGTACGAAGTTCTCGGGCAAATGAATACCCAACTGCTGTGAATGAAGCGACATGCTCTGGAGAAGCGGAATGCCACTGGCCACCAGAAAGTGTATCTACGGGAGAGTAGGACCAGCTCCGAGGAACGTTGTAATGGCGGAGCAGAGAATCGTTAGCAGATGCGATTTCGGATGCGGCATCTGCCGATGCTTCAACGGACCATTCCATATTTGATTGACCAGATGCAATCCATACATCCCCAAAAACAATATTATGGGCAACCAACTCTTCATTACCTGAGGTAATTGTCAGCGTGTGTGGCCCACCTGCAGGGTGAGGGTCTAATGAAATGGACCAAGTACCTGTTGGTGTTGTATCGGTTGAGTATTCTTTTTCATCAAGAAAAACTGTCACTGGCTCCCCAGCGGGAGCTGTTCCCCAAATGGGTACGACCGTGTCACGCTGAAGGACTGCTCCAGAGGTAAATAGTTTGTTAACCGTTAGCGATGGAGATGAAGGGGCATTTCCAAGGCCGAGCACTAGCACCAAGAGTAAGAGCAAAAAAAAAGTAGTACGCATTGAAAAGTCTCGTAGTAGAACCTTTGTTAAGAGTTGCCGTTTTTATTTTAATAAACAACATTTATTGGTAACGGTTCATAATTGATAGGGCATTGTTGCAACCATTGAAGGGTATTTTATGACGATACAGGGTAATCAACGTCAAAACGAGAGAGACCGCGTATAACTGTAGTCAATTAGATTTCATGAATCCGCGCACCCAGTCAGATCAACTCTTCAATGAGGCCAAGGCATGCATGCCTGGAGGTGTAAGTTCACCTGTAAGAGCCTACAAAGCCGTTGGAGGTGCCCCCGTATTTATTGATAAAGGTCAAGGGGCATGGTTGTGTGATGTAGATCAAAATTGGTATGTAGATTATGTCCTCTCTTATGGGCCATTGTTGGTTGGGCATGCCCATCAAGAGGTTCAGGCTAAGATCATTGAGGCTATTGAAAAAGGAACAAGCTTTGGTGCCTGCACAGAAGGTGAGGCACAATTAGTGCGCAAAATCCAGACAGTGATGCCTAAGATGGAGCAATTGCGTCTAGTGAACTCAGGAACAGAGGCCGTAATGAGTGCTCTGCGTTTGGCCAGAGCTTACACAACGAGGGATAAGATCATCAAGTGCACAGGAAATTACCATGGTCATGCAGATTCATTATTAGTGGAAGCAGGGAGTGGCGTTGCCACGTTAGCCCTACCAAACAGCCCTGGCGTTCCAATAGGTTCAACCGAGAATACCGTCGTCATTCCATTTAATAATCTCATGGCGGCTGAAAAAGCATTTGATCATTTTCCCAACGAAATTGCTGCGATGATTATTGAGCCAGTTGCGGGTAATATGGGTGTAGTCCCTCCTCAGGAGGGCTATCTAGAAGGTGTCCGAAAGCTCACGCAGGAACATGGATCTCTGTTGATTTTTGATGAAGTGATGACTGGTTTCAGGGTGCACCCAGGAGGTGCTCAAACTCTATATCAGGTTTCTCCTGACTTAACAACTCTCGGCAAAGTGATCGGTGGGGGACTCCCAATTGGTGCCTATGGTGGACGTGCTGAGATCATGGCGTTGATAGCCCCTGATGGACCTGTGTATCAGGCTGGAACACTATCGGGGAATCCAGTTTCAGTCGCGGCCGGTTTGGCAACCTTAGATATAGGTCTGAAAGCGTGGGATCAGGCAGCATCTCAAACTCGTGCACTGATGCAGGGGTTGTCAGATATTGCAACAAAATATTCTGTTCCAATGCAGGTTCAGGGTGTTGGAACGATGTTTAGTTGTTTCTTCACTGACATGCCTGTCACTAACTTGAAGAATGCTTCAAGGTCAAATACTCATTTCTTTGCAGATGTATTTCAAGGATTATTGGCGCACCAAGTCCACATCCCTCCATCGCAGTATGAAGCTTGGTTTGTTTCAACCGCACACGATTCAAAATCATTTAATCAAACCATGGAGGCGTTTGACTCTGCATTACAGAATGCATTAAGCGTCTAGATGTACCTCTGTGATTTGTCCGCTGTCTATATAAACTAAGAGGCCTTTCCGAATGCCTGTTGCATTCATATAAGCTCCGATTTGCTTTCTATGGTGGGGGTCAACTTGCCCACTTTTCCAGTCAATGATCAATAGTGGTTCACCATCTGATGAAAAACTGATTGCATCTGCAATACCTGTGATTGCGGATTCAGATTCGGTATCAGTGATATAGTTGTAGACTGGACATTCTGGGACTAATGAATTGAGGAGTGGGCGTATTTGTGGTAGATCCAGTGTGTGTAGGATTCGTCGACAGGTTTCTTCAAAGTTGATTTGATCGGGGGCTTCAATTTCAAATGATGCATGAATTTGATCAGTGAGTTGCTCGGCTCTACTGAGCAGGTGATCACGGGTGGTTTCTCCAGTGAGAATTTCTTCAATTAGTCGGTGAATCACTAGCCCGCGAATGATACCCTTTCCTTGAATATCAGACGGATCAATGCTTTCAATAGAGCGGTTATCTTCGTCTATAATCGTGGTATCCAAATCAATGGAGGGTACTTCATCTTTGCTCGGGCTGATCCATTTGAGTCGATTTGATACGTGTTTAATTTGATGGCCTTCTTTCATAAAATCTTCGTATGACTGCACTTGGACATGATTTAGATCAGCCCCTGCTTTTGGATGTGAGCTATTCTTGGAAGTGAAAATTGGTAAATCATCTATGTGCAGATCCACAATCCCTCGCCAACTCTTGTCCACTTTGGGGGGAGAGGTGATAGGGGCAGTCAATAGAAGAAGATTTCTGGCACGCGTTGTTGCGACGTACCAAAGGCGGGTACGTTCATGCTGTTGTTGCTCGGTTTCGGAGGCTTTGATCTGTTGAATCCCGCTACTTGGAATAGAAAATAATGTGGCGTAAAGCTGTTCAGTCGATCGGTCAACGAGAATGTTGTCAATTCTTCTAGGCTCCTTCCATGTATTGATTGGGATTACTACAGGCCATTCAAGCCCCTTTGCATTGTGCATGGTACTGATCGTAATGGCATCTTGTGAAATATCTGACTTAGCCTCTGGAGTAGGTGTTTGGCTATCCCATTTCTGATAAATTGATGACGCGAAATCTCTAAGCCCTCTGACATTGTAGGCCCTTGCTTTTTCAAGAAAGAGATCAACATTTGAGAGTGCTCGGTGGGCTTGTTTTCCATAACGTAAATTAAGGTGTGCGCGAATATGGAAGCAATCTACGGCAGAGGCTAACAATAAGTAGGGGGTACACCGATTCGCAATCTTTAGTAATGATTGAAGTTTATTGATGACATCATAGATCATTTCATTTTTGATGTGATTGACATCTATCCATGCATTGAGATAGGGGGTGTCATCGGGACGATCAGGGTTTCGTGGTAGTTCCCATGCCAGATCAAGGATTTCCTGATCTGTGCACCCAATCAATGGTCCTCTTAGAAAGGCCCCTAAGGCTAAGCTATTGGAACCATCCGCTAAAATCTGAGTCAGCGCGACCAAGTCTTGGATTTCTTGAAGGAGGAAGAAATTCTTTCCTGCCTGAGTCTCAAACTGAATTCCCAAGTGTTGAAGTGCTCGTTCGTAGTAATGTATGTCAGTACCTGTAGGTGTTAATAGTGCAATGTCTTTGGCACGATATTGAGTATTGATTAATTGTTGACAAATTTGGGCGACTGCAACGGCCTCGGTTTCATGGAGCTTGGATGCGGAGGCCTCTTCTGCATCAAACGGTATAGTAGCTACGGATTGAGAATCAGAGGTATTCTGGATAAAGGGTTTCAACGGTGTATAACCAGCCTGATCTGATTGTGAAAGAGGTTTCATGAATCGATCATTGATAAAGTCTAGGACTGGGGCAGTGGATCTAAAATTCGTGACAATTTTGAGCACATTATCACGCGGGAATGTTTGTCTGGCTTTTGAATAAATCTCAACGTTCGCCCCCCGAAATCTGTAGATAGATTGATTTGGATCACCAACGATAAACAATGAGCCTGCGCGCGGTTTTAGTTTTGTCCAGTCATGGTGGTTATCGTCACTTGAGAGATTCCAAAAAATTTCGGCTTGTTGCGCATCAGTGTCCTGAAACTCGTCTACCAAGATATATTTATACTGCTGAGCAAGGGCTTGCCGAACATTTTGCCCGTATTTGGGGTGCCGCACTAGGGTTACAACCCCTATGATGAGGTCTTCAAAATCCAAAAGTCCTGCGGATCGTTTGTACTGTTGGTAGCGCTCAAATAAGCCATTAAGGTCAACCATGAGTTTTGCGAGAAGGAGATCGGATAGCTGATGTCGTGCCTTGTCATTCCACAGAGTACGAACTTTGTTGTAGGCATCGCTTGCTCGTTTGTGCGCTTTCTTGATGGAGACTTTTGTGCCATCAAGAGCCTCCAACCAGTCGGCTTGTTTTGACAGTCCAGAGTATGCCTTCATTTGAGTTCGCGAGCTATTGTTTACTACGAGTTTATTTTCAAAGGGAAAGTCAATGAATGCGATTACATCACATGCGTGAGATTCTGTATTAATTAGAGGGATCTCAATCCAATGGGTAAAGATATCAGTAATGTCATTCGCTGAAGGGACTTCTGCTTGCAGATCCTTCAAAACATCTATATACTCTTTGAGAGTTCCTTTGAAGTTTGTGAGTGTTTCACCAAGTTGATTTGGAGGTTTGACAGTTGCGGAGCGATGCGATCGCAAACAGTTCGTTATATCTTGAAGATAGTTCAGATTGTTGCGAAAGAGGAGTTGTGCAACTAAGTATCCATCCTCTTTTGAAAGTATGGTGCGAAGCCAACCATGCATCACTTCATGGAAGACTCCATTGGCTTGCATTTCATCCATCACCACGGCACCAGGGTCAATATTAGCTTCGACGGGAAACGTTTTTAGTACGCGTTGACAAAAGCCATGGATTGTTGAGCAGGTTAATGTATCAAGATTCTTTTCAGCACAGTCAAGGTTGTGTAGCGATTCAGGTGAAAGAATTCCTCCAAAAGCATCTTTAAGCCCTGGCGGGAATTTGCCTGATCGAAGTTGATGGACATACTCACGAACCCGAAGAAGGAGTTCACTGGCCGCGGCTTCGGTGAAAGTGACAGCTACGATATGTTCTGGGGGCTTTCCATGGGCTAGCATGACAGCAATGCGTCCGGCTAAAATCGTCGTCTTACCGGTTCCTGCACCCGCTTCAACAACCAGAGATACATCAATATCAGTGAGTGCACGATTTCTTGACTTGGAATCAGCTAATGAAGTGCTGTGCTGAGCCATCAGTCTGTCTTCCAAAATTCTTGGAGCATTTCGCCTAGTCTTTGAGTTTGTGATTCTTCTTTTCTCAAAACATATCCTCTAAGTAAGTCGGCTGGTAAGGCAAGTTTAAAGTCACCATAAATTCCAAGATCATATTTAGTTTTGGGAGTTGCTCCAAACAGGACATGGCCATTCTTTAAATTCTTTTTGGCTTCATTGACATTTTTGGAGAGATGTTCAACATATTCATGGCGAGGTTCTGACAATGTTTGTAGATTGTTATTCTTTAAATAAAGGAGGCTGGGAGAAATCTCATAGTCCTTATTCAACAATGAGTTTGCAGCAACATAGTAAATACATCGCTGAATTTCCTGCCCTCCGTTTAACCCTGAATCTTGATTGGGCTTTCCAGTTTTATAATCCGTGAGTTGCGCATTCAGGGAACCAGTATCAATGTCAATGCGATCAATAAATCCAGTGATCTTTATATCGGTTCCTGGGAGGTAGACAGGGAGATCAGAGTCCCATGGGATATTCTGAGTCTCACCAGATTTAGCACCACCGAAGGGAACTTCGCAAAACGACATGATGTGTTGAGTAGATGGAAAGTGATCCATGATTTGTCTGGTCATGGATTCAATCTGATGCTTTGTCTCTTCCCAGAGCAATTTTGGTGGAGTCCCGTAGATAGATTCCCAATTCTCAAATGTAGATTTAAGCGAATCTGAGATGGAATCGGAATGGGGAATTGGTTCAGGGCTTTGTCGGTTAACCTCAAGATTATGAAGGGTATTTTGTAATACTCGATGAACCAAAACACCGTAGTTCATAGGATTGAACGTTAGGCTATCGGTCCGAATATTCATGCCTCGCCAATGTAATCCATAATGCCAGATATACCCGAGCGGGCTTCTCAACATTCTCGTCAATGATGTAGCAGATGCAGGTTGACTCAGGAGATGTTGAATCATAGGATGATTATCTTTGATCAGACCATCGTGCTCAGTAATTTTTTGATTTCGCCAGTTATTCCAACATGTCAATGCTTTGGCTGCACGAGGAGTCGTACGAAACTTGGTGGGCGATGCTAGTAGTTGATCCGATTGACTCATCGCATGTGATGGCACAGAATTGCGGAATAATTCTATGGTATCACTGAAGATCTCAGAGCTAAGCAGATGACTTCGGCCTAATATTTTGCCATCGGCATCATATCTAGAAAATGAGCAAATCACCGTTTTGGATGTCGTTTGACAGATTGTAGAAAAATCGCGTTGGTCAGCATCATACATTGGGAGGGGGTCTAAGGATTGATTTGCGTCTTCTAACCCAGGCCCGGTCAATAGAAGGTCTTTGATGTTTTCTCGGGGCCAATGATATGAGTTAAGTCCTAGAAGTCGGACATACTGGCGCGGTGAAGCAGCGAGGGATTGCGCAGGCATCCAAGCAACACGCTCACAGAATTCTGGGGGTTCGCGCACTGAAATTCTGAGTATTTCCTGTTCAAAAGAGGCAGCAGGAGAAACTTTGAGGAGGTTATTCCAGAGTTTGAGAGCAGCGCCTGAAAGAAGTTTTTCCCCAGTTTGAAGCCAAGATTGCTTCATTTCAATATGATCATTCAAGTTTAGGACGGGATTATTGTCCAATCTGAATTTGGAGTTCTTGGAGATCTCATCAAGTAGGGATAACAACGGAAAATAAGTAGATTTTTTTTCGTTGGCGATCAACTTCTGAATCCGTAGCTCTAATTCGTTGGGAGAAAGGGTATTAATGTCATGAATTTTAGTGGTTAACTTCCGCCATGTTATCCTTAATTCTTTGATTTGGTCGTTGAGGAATTGTTTATGAGAGCTCAATCTAAAAATTCGGTCAGAAGAGATTCCACGTAGCAGTAGATCTGCTAATGCAAGAGTTGACTGGCCGTGGGAGGGTTGTGTGACATTGACTCCATGTGCAAAATAGAGAGGCAAGTCTGACTCTTCGCGTAGTGCTATAAAGAAATCATCGTAGACTTTTGTATCTGTGGTTGCAATGGCAATATCTTGTGGATGAATTCCTTCTTGGGTCACCAATTGGCGTGCCCATCGCATAGCTTCAATCGCTTCGTGATAGGGGGTTGAACAGCTGACCGTCGTAATTTGAGGCGATTGGTTTGGTTCAGTGATTTGGGTGCAGTTCTTTGGTAGGTGATGAGGAATGTGTCGAGGTCCAGCCACCCAAGTGACTGGCACATAGTGACTTAACTCCTCTATGAGAGGCCACCAGCATGGGTGAAGTTCTGTCATTCCTATGAAATTAACTGGACCTAAGATGACTGGGGCAAGGTTGAGATTTTTATAGGCTACATTGATCAGTGCCTGAGGCGGTAGCATTGAGGCTGGTAATCTTTTACAAACTGCATCATTGAGCTGGGAGACTTCTTTGACACGCTCATGAGGTTGATCAAGATCAAAACCGCTCAGCCATGCCTTATTGAGAGTGTTTGTAGCTGCTCCTACAAATCCTGGCAGATCTTTAATATTATTTAGGCTTCCAAGATTTGTATCTACTAAGACTTCATGAATAATTGCACGAAGAAATGCAATGTCAACCGCTTTAATGAATCCACCTGCAAGTCTGACTGCAAGGTCACTCATCATCATTATTTGTGTTCCGTGAGAGCACTCGCGAGCGATATCAAGACGTTTTGAAATATAACAATGGCGGTCCAGAACTACAATGGTGTTTTTCTTAGTTTGATTCATTGAGATATCAAAATGGCGAGCAGGAATCAAGAATAGAGAATATAGTGACGATGAAGTGAGCAAATGAAGTCTACGGTTATCATGCTTCAAATTGATTAGTACTTCGTTCTAATGCTTAGCCAGCTTCATTCATATCAGCGACAATTCTAAACAATACGGTCTTACAAATTATGTCAATTGATGTGTATCAAGAAACTTCAAAAGGTAATGAGATCAATATAGAATGGCTGTAGCACTATTTGTTTGGAGTTGATTGATTTCGATATCTCTAACAATTTCCATGCATGATAGATCTAAGAACCTGTGTTGCTTCAATTGGCAAATAAGGATCTATCAGATCAATTAAGATATGAAAATAGGTGTGAGTCTACACCAGTAGATGTTAAATATGGAATCTACAACACATTTTGGAACCGACAGCCCCAATGCAAAAGCAGAGAGAATTAACTGAAAAATCCGAGAAGTCAAATCCAATGATAGAGGTTACAGAACACTTGAAAATTTCAGAGTCGTCTTGAGTTCGGCGGTTTCGTTTACGAAAGAGCTGATAAATATAAGATTTCCGGAA
>JAPOTS010000004.1 GCA_026709065.1 Bacteroidota bacterium | reverse complement strand
CACCTCTTCCATTCCGAACAGAGTCGTTAAGTCCCGCAGCGCCGATGGTACTGCCTTATGGTGGGAGAGTAGGTCGGTGCCAGGAGATCCACTTGCAACAGAGCCAGTTTCCGACTGGATCTGGCTACTGTTGTGTTCTTTTCATGATGCCAAATTGCTTGGGGGTGTTTCCGTAAGGAGACTGAGATTACACCCTTTGTACCTGACCCAGATAATACTGGCGTAGGGAAATGCAGACGAGAGTATAGTCAGCCGCCACGCAGGCAATAAAATTAGATGCTGATTCATGCTATTTTCGTTATTGGCTTGGTTTATATCGTTTTCATTCTCAGTCTATTCGGGAGTCGTTTATTCCCCAAACGGGACTCCCCTTCAAGGCGCTACCGTACAACTGTTCTCGGTTGACTCCACTTCGGTTACCTACTCGACTGTGACTGATCGACTAGGACGCTTTGAGCTGGATGTTATTGAGGGTAATTATCGTGTTGAAATTCGATATCTGGGCTATGAAACCCTAAGGCAAGCGATTGAAATCCGTGAAGCAGCACACTCTACCTTTACTCTCAACGAGGCAATTTATTATGGAGGTGAGGTTGTCGCCGAAGCACGCCGTGCAAGAGAAAAACTAACTCCCCTTACCTACAGCAATATCACGGCACGGGAGCTAGAGGTCTTGCCCTCAATGCAGGATATCCCTGCCACACTGGCTCGTTCTGTATCCATCACTCATTACAGTGAAAACGGAAATGACTTGGGCTATACCTATCTAAGACTACGGGGCTTCGGACAACGAAGAGTGGCGGTATCAATAAACGGAATTCCCCAGAATGATCCGGAAGAGCATAATGTATTTTGGATTAATTTCTTTGATTTACAGGGATCCATTCAGGACATTCAAGTGCAGAGAGGAGCTGGAGCAGCCAGTTATGGCTCAACAGGAATTGGAGGAGCCATCAATATTGTAACGGATCCTTACAAACCTGATCCAGATGTCCGTCTGGAAACGGGTTATGGGACCTACAACACCCAGCGTTATACCATACAAGCCAATTCGGGGCTATTTGGAGGGCGGTATTCGGCGTATGTACGAGCGAGTCGGCTCACATCAGATGGATACAGAGATTGGTCTTGGACAGAGTTTTGGCGATACTACATTGGTATCCGCCGCTATGGAGATCAACATACATTTACATTACAGTCGTTTGGAGGCCCACAGCGGGATGGTTTGGCGTATGGAGGAATTCCCAAAGAGGCTAACACAGAGGAGGTTGACGATGGGTTTGGAGGAACGATAGATCGCCGCTATAACTTTAGCGAGTTCACTGAGGATATAGAGCGGTTTCATCAGCCACATATACAGTTTTTGCATCGATTCACCCCCAGTGACAATCAAAGCTTTGAGCAGGCATTCTACTGGATCAAAGGTGAAGGCGAATTTGATTTTGACGGTTCATTTCGCAGTGCGGATTACCTGAGACTTCCTGCCAACTGGAGAGATCTTACGGAGACACAACGGCAACAGCCTTTATTTACGAGTGCATCAGGAGTCCCGGTTCTGTTTCGTGCCGCATTGGATCAATGGCAAGTAGGCTGGATGCCCCGCTACCAAGTGGTTCGCTCTCAGTCAGAAACCACCATTGGGGGTGAACTCCGCATGCACAGATCATTAAGATGGGGGCGTGTTGAAGAGTCTACAGGGCTTCCTGCCGAAATAGTTGGGCCACAAAATGATTATCGCGTCTACAGTGTTCGTGGAGAAAAAATGATTGGCTCATTGTATGCCAGCCATCTCATGCGTCCTCACAGGTTACTTGCCATTCAGGCCGATGTGCAGTTGACATGGCGGCAGTATCGAATAGTTGAGGAAGCATTTTTTAACAATTCATTTCGGGTTCCCTATATATTTCTGAATCCACGATTAGGAGTGACGCTGAACCCCGAGCAACCCTTGAGTGTCTATCTAAGTGTTTCCCTTGCAAATCGAGAACCAAGGATGAAATCCCTTTATGATGGAGAAGAGGCGGGTGCTGGTTTTATGCCCCAGTTTTCGACAAAGTCGGACGGGAGTTTTGACTATGACAACCCCATCGTAAAGCCAGAACAGCTCATTGATATTGAATTAGGTGGTCGGTATGAGAGTCGTTTGCTTCGCATGCAACTCGCAGCTTATTGGATGGAGTTCCGAGATGAGATAGTGCCGAGTGGTGGACTGGATCAGTTCGGCGTTCCGCGAACAGGGAACGCTGATCGTACCCGTCATATCGGTATTGAACTGGAAGTGTCTGCACGCATTCTACCAGAGCTCAATGCATTTGCGAATGCGACATTGAGTCGTAACCGAATTATCAAATTTACCGAGTACACATTTAGTGGTGGATCGATTGATCGAGCAGGCAATCCAATAGCGGGGTTTCCAGCCCAAAGTGGTAATCTAGGGATCACCTATGAGAAATCAGGCTTAACTCTTCGTGCAGATGCACGACTGGCAGGAATTCAATATGTTGATAATGGAGGAGGACGAGCATCGGATGGGAGTGTTGATGATAACCTCAAGGTAAATCCCTATACATTGGTGTCGGCAACGGTGCAATGGACATTTCATGAACGGTCATTCCTGCGAGGGTTGAAGTTTTCCCTTGATATCAATAATGTTTTGGATTCAAAAGTACTCCTATATGGGAATGCTGGCTTTGATGCTCCACAGTTTTTTCCAGCGGCCACGCGGCATGTATTTTTGAGAGCTCAATACAAAATCTGGTGATTGGTTCCAAGTGTCTTTGAGGTCCTTAAGGTTCATTGGTAAAATCACAGTTATAGTCGATCAACGAATCTTTACAAAACTTTTCGTGTGAATCAATACCCCCTCATGGTCATCTACTGTCAATCTATATAGGTACATTCCAGAAGGGAGTGAAAGGTTACGTAACTGTATTTCTCGCTCCCATCCAGCTTGTATGCACACCGTAGAAAGTTCATATACAATTCTACCCGTAACATCCACTACATCCATGTCAATATTGGAAGAGTAAGATAGATCAAATTGTAGGGTCGTGGATTCCTTAAATGGATTCGGGTAGTTGCCATGCAAAACGAAATCCGTTGGTAGAGTAGTTGATTGCTCAACGGAAACATTAGATTCACAAATCTCCCTACTCCAAATAATTACAAGCCTAAGCCAGAATTCATAATCTGATGGAATACATAGCCCATCGTTTGCATGAAAATCAAAGATTCACATTGCTGATAGTCTAGTGAAAGACTTAGGTATTCTACCCGTCAGTTGGTTATCGTTAAGAGACAGCCGAAAAAGATTCTCCAGCAGTCCCAAACCTGGCGGGAATGGTACCCGTCAATTGGTTGGCACCCAGTCCCAGAGATTCTGCAGATTCCCCAACTCTGGTGGAATGCTACCCGTCAAATGGTTGAAGGGTAGCCGCAGACCTGTCAGTTTCAGAGAGTCATTCTGTCTATATATCACTACCCCACCATTGGTTAAATTCAAGCATAGACACTGGGGCAATAGTTGTATCCCATCCCGCGTTAATTCTCCATTCTCCTCCGTTTGTTGCGACATAGAAGGCGGTTAATATATCATGAATTTCTTTTATCCGGTCACTTTGTGCGACCGACACATTAAATGAAATAAGATTCTACCACGAATCGTGTGGGTAGAGGTCCAGACTATCACAGAAGAAGAGGATAACAACTCTGAAAATTTTAAATTTATTGTATCCTCTCCCAATAGTTTTGATCTCTTTGATTTCTCCGCTTTTTCCATTGGACTGTGGATAAATAATGCATTGTAGACTTGATACATAAACATCTTCTAGATTTAGCCTCTTCTCTATTTCCACATTGTAATAGACCAGCGAGATCCTAATGTAGTGAGAGAAGCAACAAGGATTCTATAAATGTATCGCGTATGAAAAATAAATGTGTGGAACCAAAATCAATCGTTTCCACACAAAACGTGGTAGAACCAAAAATATTACTTCAGATTACATGCCCTATAGAGCATTTTGTAAGACCTCAGATTTGACTCCAAAAACGCGTTAAGAGTGCTCCATGGCATTATTTCTCCTGAAACGCCGAGGTTTTTCAAATGCCTCTATACCTAGATAGCCTTTTGCAAAAGCTCCAATCTTTCAGATACTGTTGATAACAGGTCATACTGTACAGAGCAGCCCAAAAGGGTTTAATCAATTCCGCAAGATTCTGCTGAATATTAATGAGAAATCACTTACAAGAAATGGGGACTGTGAACATCTTAGATTGATCTTGGTTTTCACTCCTAGCCTGTGCATATGCGTTGCTTAGCATCAACTTCCGATTCGCATGAAACGGCTATCGCATATCAGGTAAAGCGAAGTTCATATACTCTTCCTCCATAGAAAGGGTATGCTGAAAAACTAGAACCAATAGAATCTCTTCATGAGATCAGTAAATCGTAACCACATGAAATCATTTTTCGTATTAGCCTTGATCTTACTACTTTCAAGTTGCGGTGGAAATCATCAGGAGATCAGTGATGTAACGACAGATCCCGTTGCACAATACATTGTCTCTGACAGCCTTCGGGAAGAACGAGAAATGATGATGCAACGCATTGATTTTTGTGAGGAAATCTTTGACAGAATCATCTACAAACAGAGTTTCCGAGCTTGTATTACGGGCTATCTTGCCCAACCGATACCGCAATGATTCACAAGATGATCGGACAAACTTTCATTGATACGGATCAAAAATGCTGAGCAAGTCCTCACAAGGATCCCGTAACCCCCAGTCTTCAAGTCCCAAGAACTGGATCATGAGTTCATCCTGCCATAGTTGGTGAGTAGAGAAGCAGAGCATTACTGAAGTCTATTATCATTCATTCCTGACCAAGAAATGACTATTTATCAAACAGAATTTCAATGTTCCTAACCAAGAAACTTATTGTGATCTTTGTGATCTTACTGTGGGCTACTCAATCCCTCATGGCTCAGGATCTGCTACCAGAATTCAAGAATCAGGTTGTAGTGGTACAGTTTGCATCAGATGTCATCGTTGCACAGGGTAAAACCGATCATTCAAGGATTAATCGGTTGTTTTCCAAATTTGAGGTGCATTCAGTGGAGCCTGTATATCCTATTTTAGACCATATAGAACCCACGCCGAAAACCCGACACAATATTGTATCCCTTCGCCATACCTATTATATTCATTATGAAATTCAAGAGGATCCATTGAATATTTCCCATGAATTTTCACGAGAGCAGGGGGTAGTCTATGCTGAGCCAGTGCTCATCCACCGTATCTATCATTTGAAGAGTCAGGCAACCCCTGATGATCCCCGATACAGTGAGCAATCTTATTTAGAACTGATGCATTTGCCTGAAGCTTGGGATCAAGTTAAGTCAGAGGATTCAACCGTAGTCATTGCAATTGTGGATACTGGGGGAGACTGGGATCATGAGGATTTATTAGCCAATGTGTGGACGAATGAAGATGAGATTGCAGGCAATGGGATTGATGATGATAACAATGGATATATTGATGACATCTATGGGATCAACCTTGCGAACGGTGATCCTCTGAACAATGATCCTACCCCGATGGATATTAGCATGGAAGATGTGGGGGAGATGAATCCTGCGGGGCATGGCACGACCGTCGCTGGTGCTGCTGGAGCGGTAACAAACAATGAACTAGGAATAGCAGGCTCTGCATGGAACGCTAAGATTATGCATATCAATGCAAACTGTGAGAACGTAGACACATGTCCTGGATACGAGGGAATTTTGTATGCCGCTGTGGAGGGGGCGGATATTATCAATACCAGTTGGGGTGCATTCGCTGGCGATACTGAACTGCGAATGGTAACCCAGACCTTGGATCTCGTCACAGATATGGGAAGTCTGGTGGTTGCTGCGGTTGGGAATAATAGTTTCAATAACGATATGTTTTTCACCTACCCCGATTCCCATCCAAGAGTGCTTGCAGTAGGAGCGACGACTGGGACAGGTCCACAACTTTCTGAAACCACAAATTATGGAAAGACGGTTGATATTTATGCTCCAGGAGAAGAGATATTGACCACACTTCCCAATGATCAATATGCTCGTTTTGATGGGACATCTCTGTCGTCTCCTCTGGTCAGTGGTATTGCCGCACTCGTGAAAACGCGTTTTTCACATCTAACCCCCGATGAACTTCGTGAGCAGTTGCGACTCTCGGCTGGCTTAATTGATACAGATAATCCGCTTGTGGCGGAAAATATCAATGGAGGCCTTGTTGATGCGGAGGCAAGTTTGAATCTGGTGACCCAACCCGCAGTTCGCGTTAAGCGTTGGTCTTGGGAAGATGATGATGGAGATTTTCAGATTGACCCAGGAGACGAAGTCACCGTCCGAATTGTTGTCATCAACTATCTAGCTGATGCTCAGCAGTTGTCTGTAGAAATGGTACCCGTAGAATCGTATCCATATCTTCAATCTCTTGAGTCAAAGCGTTCCATAGGGGCATTGAATCATGATGATTCTACGACAGTGGAATTCAAGATCTCGGTAGATCAATCTACCCCCGCTAACCGTGCTGCGTTTTTCACTCTTCGTTTTGAAGATGATTCATATTTTGATGAGCCAGATGTGTTAAATTTCCGCATTCATCCACGCATAGATCTGACGTACACAGCACTTAGTGCTCTCTATACCGCAACCGATGGTGATAACTGGAAAAGAAAGACGGGATGGGACTTCACAACGATACCCACTTTAAGTGACCTATCAAGATGGCATGGTCTTATGGTAGTTGAGGGAAGATTACAGTCTATTCGTCTTTTTGAAAACAATTTGTCAGGGGTTCTTCCCCCAGAGTTGGGGCAATTGCCTGGATTAGAGGAATTGTGGTTACAATTCAATCAACTCACGGGAGAGATTCCAAAAGAATTATCTAAACTCACGGACCTCAAACAGTTGATTTTAGCACTCAATCAATTTGAAGGGCCTATTCCTACCGAATTAGGACAACTCACAAACTTGGAAAGCTTTATCGCTGATTTCAATATGCTTTCGGGCCCGATTCCGCCAGAACTAGGAATACTTACCGAACTCCAGTGGCTCTCTTTAACCCACAATCAACTCACGGGAGAGATCCCATCCGAGTTGGGAAATCTCTCAGAGCTCAACACCTTTGATTTAACTAACAATCAATTAAGTGGGCCGATTCCCCCACAGTTAGGCCAACTTACGTCTCTGACCCGTTTGAGTTTATCAAATAACAAACTCACAGGAACCGTTCCATCGGAGTTAGGTCAGCTAATCTCACTGCTGGATCTAGATCTCTCAGGTAATCTGTTGACGGGTAGTCTCCCAAGGAGTTTCATCAACTTGCAAGGTCTACAAAGTCTCAATATTATGGATCAACAACTGTGTGCCCCAGCAGACCAAGAGTTTCAGGAATGGATCAATGGTTTAATAAACTTTATAGGGGCAACATGTACTCCCGTTAGTATTGAGCGAAGCAATCAAGAAGATACTTTCCCAGAACATTTTTTGATCCATGGAAACTATCCGAATCCTTTTCAGAGTGATACCCGTTTGACGTTTGACCTTCCATGGGAATCAAATCTACACATGGAAGTGGTGGATATAATTGGCAGAAGGGTTTTATCTCTTCCTGCTCAACGTATGTCTGCAGGATGGGCCAAGACGATCACGATCCACGGGGAGTCATTATCACCAGGTGTCTATCTCTATCGCTTGATTGCCGACAACCCCGAGGAGCGTTCAGTGCAGACGGGGACATTCATGAAAATTCAACCGTAAGTCTGAATGTGACTCAATGGATAAAGTCCATCAGGATTCACCAGAATTATGTTAGATGATTCTATCACCTATCGTGTAGATAGAACCTATATCCTAAATCTAGAAAGTTGCATTCAAGGAGTATTTGGATTCTTTGTTTATTGAGGTCGAATTTTCAGCGATATCCAATGACGAGAAATCACCATTTCTGTTCTTCTGAAAATGAGTTCAAGATTTGCAAGATTCCTTTCAGAATCCCTTTTTCTCACATAATTGGATTTGACTGTCTCTTGGTTAATTTAAGGGAGTTCTATCATCGTAATTGAAATTTCTTGGGGTAATTTCTTTCCTTTAAGGGTACAAGAGGTTTCAAAAAATGATTTAATGGACTCAAAAATACAAGTCACTGAAAAACTTGCTCTTGAGCATGGACTCACAGAGCAGGAATACCAATGGATACTGGAGCGGCTTGGTAGAACCCCAACCATTACCGAACTTGGAATTTATTCGGTCATGTGGAGTGAACATTGCTCATACAAAAATTCCATTGCACTTCTGAAGACGCTCCCGCGTGAAGGAGAAGCTTTACTTGTGGGTGCTGGCGATGAGAATGCAGGACTTGTAGATATTGGAGATGGATTAGCCGTTGCATTTAAGATTGAGAGCCACAACCATCCCTCTGCGGTTGAACCCTATCAAGGGGCTGCCACGGGTATTGGTGGAATTCATCGTGATATATTTACAATGGGAGCTCGCCCAATTTGTGCATTGAATTCCCTAAGATTTGGCTCACTAAAAAACTACAGAGTTCGATATCTCTTTGATGGAGTGGTCAGAGGAATTGGTGATTATGGGAATTCATTTGGTGTCCCTACCGTTGCGGGAGAGGTCTATTTTGATTCTGCTTATGAAGGAAACCCACTAGTGAATGCCATGAGCGTTGGAATTGTCAAATCTGACGCGACCGCCTCTGCAATTGCTACTGGCACTGGCAATAAAGTATATATTGTAGGATCATCAACAGGCAGAGATGGCATCCATGGCGCAACATTTGCGTCGGAAGAAATCACTGAGGAGAGCGAACAAAAACGCCCCAGTGTTCAGGTCGGTGATCCATTTACCGAAAAATTACTCCTTGAAGCAACCCTTGAAGCCATAGCTGCAAATGTCATAGTCGGAATTCAAGATATGGGAGCAGCTGGAATCACATGCTCTTCGTGCGAAATGAGCGCTAAAGGTAAATCAGGCATGCGACTTTTTCTTGATAATGTTCCAGTGAGGGAGCCAGATATGACACCCTACGAAATCATGCTTTCCGAAAGTCAGGAGCGAATGCTTTTAGTCTGTGTCCCAGGAAAAGAACAAAAACTTAACGAAATCTTTGAGAAATGGGATTTATACGCGGATCATATAGGTGAAGTGACTGACACAGGTCATGTTGAAGTGTACCATGATGGTGAATTAGTTGCCGATGTGGAAGCCGTGCATCTAGTTCTTGGAGGGGGTGCACCAGTGTATCATCGAGAGTCCACCCGCCCCAAATACCTTGATACAACCATCAATATCCCAGAAATAGATGATCTAAAGCCCAGTGAGGTCACTGGCGCGTTGATGCAATTATTGTCATCACCTAATATTGCTTCTAAACACTGGGTCTATGAGCAGTACGATACGATGGTTCGTACTGGGACGGTATCTGGTCCAGGGCCAAGTGATGCCGCGGTTGTGAGGATTAAAGGGTCAAACAAGGGACTTGCCGTTAAAACAGATTGTAATGGACGCTATGTATATCTGAATCCCCGGAAAGGTGGACATATTGCGGTCGCTGAGGCAGCACGCAATGTAGTCTGTGCTGGCGGAATGCCGTTAGCCATTACAAATTGTCTCAATTTTGGAAACCCCTATAAGCCGGAAGTCTACTGGACATTCAAAGAAGCCGTTGGTGGAATGAGTGATGCCTGCAAAGTGTTCAATACTCCTGTGACTGGTGGGAATGTGTCATTCTATAACGAAAACCCAGAGGGAGCAGTATTTCCAACTCCGACCATAGGGATGTTAGGTTTAGTAGAGGATGTAACCACTCATACGACACAAATTGGTTTGCAAGGAGTGGGAGATATTATATATTTAATATCTCCTCAGTCGTGGGTATTTCGCGCAAAGTATGAGGATCTTGGTGCGTCAGAGTTTTTGGCTCATATTCATGGACTCACTTGTGGGGATGCACCCCATATAGATCTTGCTGAAGAATATGAGGTTCAAAAAGCGACACAGGCGCTCATAAAGACAGGGCTGATTACCAGTGTTCATGATGTATCTGATGGAGGATTATTGATTGCGCTTGCAGAGAGTGTCATATTTTCAAATGGCTTAGGTGCGAATATCGATATTGCATTAGCGCCGGGCAGTCGACTAGATGCGCTGTTTTTTTGTGAGGCACAATCGCGAATCATTCTGTCTGCTTCAAAGTCAGATAGTGAGCACATCAGCTCAATACTCACCAATTTTCCCGAAGTACAATTAACTCCCATAGGTAGAGTGCACAAAAAACCTATGCTTTCACTGAGCATCAATGGTGCGCAGGTGATCCATTCCACATCGGATACAATGAAGAAAGAATACTTTGAGAGTCTTTCCAGATCTATGGAGTAAACCATACAACTTGTTATTGATCAATGCGTATAACAACAACTTCCGTTCAAAATCAAATAAATTCATATAATGGCAGCTATTGAACTTACCGACGCGAATTTTCAGTCAGAAGTTTTAGAATCAAACCTTCCTGTTTTAGTCGACTTCTGGGCAGAATGGTGCGGACCTTGCAGAGCAATTGGTCCGATCATTGCAGAATTAGCTACCGAATATTCGGATAGAGCAGTAATTGGGAAAGTGGATGTAGATAATAATCCACAAACAGCAATGAAATACAATGTTCGCTCTATTCCAACGTTATTGTTTTTCATTGATGGGCAGGTTCGAGATCAGTTGATTGGTGCCGTTAGTAAGCGAGAGCTTCAGAAGAAATTAGACTCTTTATCTCAAAGCGCTACTTAATGACCGTGTGAATTCTGATTATGAAAGATTCACATCTTGGTCAAAAGCCTTAAGGATTGCACCACTTATTGCGTCAGTAAAATTGAGACATGTCAGAGTCAGCCAATTTACCAGAAATCTCATTTGAAAAGCGCCATCCAATCGTCATCATTGGATCTGGCCCAGCGGGGTATACTGCTGCGCTGTATGCAGCACGTGCAAATCTATCGCCAATTGTCTACCAAGGGCTTGAACCAGGCGGTCAGTTAACTACTACGACAGATGTTGAAAATTATCCAGGATATGTTGATGGTGTCATGGGGCCTAATATGATGGAGGATTTTAAGGCCCAGGCCGTACGCTTTGGGGCGCAGGTGCGATATGGGGCAGTCACTGATTTGGATTTATCCAATCGTCCCTTTAAGCTGGTCATTGACCATGAGTCAGGGCTACTGGCAGATACCGTGATAATTGCTACTGGTGCATCGGCGCGCTATTTAGGACTTGAAAATGAGCAGCGTTTATTGGGGCGTGGTGTTTCGGCATGTGCAACCTGTGATGGTGCTTTTTTCCGTGACTTGGAATTAGCGATTGTGGGGGGAGGAGATACCGCAATGGAAGAATCTTTATTTTTGACACGATTTGCCTCTAAAGTCTGGTTAATTCATCGTCGAGATTCCCTCCGCGCGTCCAAGATTATGCAACAGCGGGTAATGGAGCATCCGAAAATTGAAATTATCTGGAATACGGTTGTTACAGATGTCCTTGGATCTGATGAAGTCACTGGGGTTCAATTAACAAATGTACTTGATTCTAGTGAGAGAGAATTAGCAGTTGGGGGATTCTTTGTTGCCATTGGGCATACTCCAAATACATCTCTTTTTTCTTCGTGGTTAGAGATGGATGATTTAGGATATATCCTTACGATGCCGGGGTCAACTAGAACGAATATCCCTGGTGTATTTGCCTGCGGAGATGCGCAGGATCACGTTTACAGACAAGCGATTACAGCCGCAGGAACAGGGTGTATGTCTGCGATTGATGCGGAGCGTTTTCTCGCATCAGCTTCGTAGAATATTGCGAAGTAGAAACGTTACATTTTCGGGTCTCTCCCGTAATCTACGAACATAATACGGGAGCCACATCTTTCCGTAGGGGGTATAAATGCGCATATTATATCCACGAGATGCGATGGCTTCCTGAGTCTTTTGGCGCAGTCCATATAGCATTTGAAATTCATACTTGGAAGGCGATATTTTTTGCCGTTGAGCAAAGGACATTGTTTCATGGATCAACGTATCATCATGTGTTGCAATGGCAGCGTAGTTTCCATGTCGTAGCAGTGTTCTCATACAGGTCAGAAACTGTGCACGGATGTCTGGCATTCGTTGGAGTGCTACCTGAGGTGATTCTTGATAAGCACCTTTGCACAGGCGAACACGGGCTCCTAACTTGCACATATGTTCTACATCTTTGGGAGTTCGCTTCAGGTAAGCTTGTAAGACAGTCCCCACATTTTCAGGATAATCTGAAAACGTAGACTCAAAAATGCGAAGGGTTGAATTCAAGATTGAGGTTCCCTCCATATCCAAACGAACAAATGCTTTGAGGCTTCGAGCTTCATCTAATAATAGGCATAGATTTTCATGGCAGAAGTCTTCGTCAATGATTTGCCCGATCATTGAGAGTTTGATGGAGATATTGCGCTCTAAATTTGGATGTGCTGAAAGCGCATGCAATAAATGAATGTACGCATCTCGTGCCCTCAAGGCAAGAGATTTGGAAGTCACATGCTCTCCTAAGAGATCAATCGTCGTCAGCATCCCCCTATCTGCAAGTCTTTGAACAACTGGAAGAGTCTCAGTCAATGTTTCAGCGGCAACAAATCCACGCGCGAAGATGAAAGGCAAGCGAATCATAGAAATTAGTTATGGGGATAATTCCGATGATGCATATCTGTTGTGCGTAACCTTTAATAATAATGGTTCTATCACGAATCGTGTGGGCAAATTGATCTGAATATATAACACCACTTCGTGTAGATACGCTTGCACGAGAGTATAATGAAATAGATCCAAAAAATTACTTATGCCTTAGTGAATGAGACGTTCTCGTAATGAATAGGGATGCAATCTAATTCTTAATGCCCTATCGTAGTGACCAACTCCAATATAATGTACACTACTTCAACTATGAGGTATTTGTTTCTTTTGCTGAACCTAACCCTGATCCCCTTTGCCTCTGCACAGAAAAAGGTGTCGTCATTATATCCTGCAAACTAATTCCGCAAATTTTTCTTCAAATGGCCTATATCTCACTACAAATACTCAAGCGCCCAGCATTCAGGTGTGGAATGTAGATACGTGGAATTTGGTCAATACATTTATAGCACCAGTAAAGTTTAATGAAAATTCAAACATTGAAATTTCACCCAAAGGCTCATATTTAGTAGCAGCCAACCTAAATAATTCCGCTGTATTTATATGGGAGATTAATAGTCAAAATGTAATTACAGGCCCACACACATCATTGAGAATCCCCATGGATTTCATGGTATTTCATTTTCGCACGATGGGACTTATTTGGCATTGAGGTCATGCAATGAAATTCGATTATGGTGCTACCAAGATGTTGGAATTGCGGCGAATCATCATTCCAAATGTCTTTCAGATGGATCATTGTAGTTCTTACGAATTTCGAATAATATTTTCTCCTGATGGTTATTTGGCAGAGGCAAAATACAATACCATTCGTGTATGAGATATCTCTACTGGAAAAATATCACAGGAGTTAATACTCAAAGATCCACCAAATATCACGAGAGGATCTATCCGCACTAGATCAATGACTTTTTCGCCTGATGGCACACATCTGGCAATCACTACATACAGGACAGGATTTTGCTGTACAGATGAAAAGATTCATATTTGGAATATTAACACAGATAGCGTAGTTACTATTTTCGATTTCCATGATAAAATTTATGACACTGAATTTAATCCAGACGGCTCTTTCTAATAACTGTGGGCACTCAGGTGCTCTAAGCCATCACTGTGGTCTTATTACTTTTTGGGGGACGGAGCACTTTGGTATATGTAGGGCATTCTAGATTACCAAAGTGTTTATCCCCCATCATGTTAAGTGACTCCCCATATTACTTTGGTGATATGTCATTAGATACGGGTTTTCTATCCATATTACATAACATTTATCTGGACAGATCTGGATATGATGAAGCAATCGTGTATGAAATTGAAAACCCGTTTAACAATCTTGAGTTTGAGGAAACCACACTTGATCAAAATTATGATCAAGGCATTCCCATTGCTTTGAACACTTTTCGATGGAATGGTTTCAGATTTGCATCTTGTTTGAGAAGAATGTAGTGGGTCTTGTTTTGTGGGAGCACGGTCGTAATCCGTGTCTGATGATCAAGCAGTGCTTTTGAAACACACCCCCTTATTAAGTAGAGCCCATCTCAATGATAAAATCTTTCTGTCCAGGTGAAAGATTTTATCGTTTAATGAGATGATCCTACTAATGACCACTGATTTGGGTCGGATACCAGTGAGGGTAGAGTGTCAGGGTTGGAGATAATTAACTGGGCACCTCGCTCGCACAGTAATTTTCCGTGTGAGTCATGATCCAAGTAAGGGGGGATGAAGCCGATAGCGTGCATTTTGGCTGCACGTGCAGCAGTCATATCGTCGACTGAGTCGCCGATATAGACAGACTCATGGGGTTCAATCGCTAAGCCAGCCCCATGCAGAATTCCCAAGGCATAGAGAAGGGGATATGGATCAGGTTTTGTGCGATCATCTTGTTTTTCTCTTGGAACCAGTAATGAAAAAATTTTCCGCCATCCAAATCGGTCAAGCGCCCAATGGGCCTCTGCTCTTGGGCGCCCGGTGACTATGCCAAGAATATGCCCTTGATCTCTGAGCTTCTGAAGAATCTCTGTTGACACAAGTGGGATCTCTTCCATTATGAAACCATCCCAATCCTCCCCTCGATAGTGTCGCTGAAACTCATTTACGATTCGATTTTGGGCTACTTCCATCCCATAATCCCCAACGATTTCGTGAGTCAATACCCAATCATCATTGAATCCCCCTCTATCTTTATAGCGCTGAATCGTAACAGGTTTTACTTTACGTCCAGTAAAAAAATACACGGTTTCCTCAATAGCTCTGCGATATGATTTTGATACATCCACGAGAACACCATCCATATCAAAGAGGACTAAAGGGAGTGCAAGCGAGTAAGGCATTCAACGAGAGGGGCCGTCAGATTCTCTGGCGGCTAAGAGTTCATGGTAACTAAAAATTCGTCATTGCTTTTAGTGGAGCGCATCCGATCCAATAGAAAGTTCATGGCTTGGATTGGATCCATATCTGCAAGTAATTTTCGTAGAATCCAGATGCGAGCTAAGCGGGCATCATTAATCAGAAGTTCCTCTCTTCGGGTTCCGCTCATTACGACATTAATAGCGGGGAAAATGCGGCGGTCGGCCATTTCTCGATTAAGGACTAACTCCATATTTCCAGTTCCTTTAAATTCTTCAAAAATCACTTCATCCATCCGGCTTCCAGTGTCAATCAATGCCGTTCCAATAATGGTTAGTGAGCCTCCCTCTTCAACATTTCGAGCTGCACCAAAGAATCGTTTTGGCCCTCGCAAAGCGGTTGCATCCAATCCCCCCGAAATCGTTCGCCCAGAGTCTGGACATACAGAATTATGGGCGCGGGCTAAACGAGTAATTGAATCAAGAAGAATCACCACATCCTGTTTTGTTTCAACGAGCCGTTTTGCTTTTTCCAGAACAATGTTAGCCACCTCAACATGTCGAGATGGTTCTTGATCAAATGTTGATGCAATAACCTCTCCTTTGACATGCCGTTGCATGTCAGTGACTTCCTCTGGGCGCTCATCAACCAGTAGGATGATTAAGTGGGCCTCTGGATGATTCGCACTGATAGCATTCGCAATTTTCTGCAGCAAAATAGTTTTGCCAGTTTTTGGCTGTGCAACAATGAGTCCTCGTTGCCCTTTGCCAATGGGAGCAAAAAGATCAAGAACTCTCATGGACATATCGCGGGCGCGGGTTTCAAGGCTGAGCATCTCATCAGGATAGAGAGGTGTCAGATAGTCAAAATTCTGTCGTTCTTCCAAAGCGGAGGGTTCTATCCCATTAATTTTCTTTACATGAATAAGAGCGAAGTAACGCTCTCCATCTTTTGGAGGACGAATTTCCCCGTCTACGGTATCTCCGACTTGAAGGCTGAACCGTTTGATTTGACTAGGAGAGACATAGATGTCTTCGGGGCTTGGCAAATAATTAAAATTTGGTGATCGTAAAAATCCATAACCGTCTGGAAGAATTTCTAACACTCCAGTCTTGTCAATCATGGTATTAGGATCAAAATTACGTGGATCAAGCTGCCCCACGTAAGGCAGTTTTGGCTCATGGCCCCGACGCCGTCGATCATCTTTAGAAGACATTCGACCGTCTCGTCGGCCCCGCTTATTGGATCCATGTTTTTTAGATCGGCCACCTTGATGAGGTCCCCTCGGAGGCCGACCTCCAGATTCATGATAACTTCCAGATGTCTTTTTTTCAGGATAAGAAGTGTTTGAATTCGTGCGAGGGCCGATGTGATTGATCGTATTTTTTTTATTCATTTTTGGTTGATGATCACGAAATGAATGAGAGGCTGGAGGACGAGTTTTAGCTGAAGGTTTAGATTTAGACGAAACATGTTTCAAGTGAGATGGATCAGAATTTTGTTGAGTCGTGGGTTTAGTGTCTGATGAAGGTTCCGGACGTTTAGTCTCGGTCGTTGAGTGGCTATGGAGGTCATCGGAAAGATTCCCATTATCAGAATGAGCTGGATGATGTTTTAGGATGAAGTCGATGAGCTCTTGTTTTCGAAGATATTTCCATCCAACTGCACCAGTCTGTTCGGCAATTTCTTTTAGCTCTGGTAGTTTTTTGGCTTTAAGTTCAAGTTGGTTCATGATATATAATTTAGAATTTTCCAGCGAGATAGAACCTGAAAAGGAAGGATTGAAGAGTATCCGAGATATCTAGAATCTCTATGGATTAGGTAAGAGTGAGTGATAGGGAGGACAACAAATAATTGCTGTCAGTGAAATGGGTTACTTACGAAACAGGATTGGGTAAATCATACGACTATCAACATGATTGGTTACCCTAATAGTACTAAGTTAAGAAATTTATGGAAAAAAATCAATAATGCGAATATACTTTTAAAAAAGCTTCCGCGAGAAAGTGTGATCCACAAATCAAAATCGTGTCACTCTTAGTCGCTTGCGATTGAACATCATTCCACATGGTTGCAACCGGGCCAGATCCTGCAACGTCAAGAGCACTTTGACGAAAGGTATCAGCAATTTGGGTCGTTGAATAGGCTCGACGAAGCGCAAGTTCACATAAAAATATTTTTAATGACCGATGGCGGATGAGTGCCTGTGCGACCCCAGCGAGGTCTTTGTCTTTCATCAGTGATAATAATAAATACACAGTGCCAGTGCTTGGTACGTAATTTAGGGCTGCAGAAATTCCAGCAGGATTATGAGCGACATCAAGGATGGTTAACGGAAATTCATTGAGCGTTTCAAGGCGAGCACGTAGTCCTGTGAGCTCACGAACCTTAGAGAGTCCACGATAGACGAGGCTTGGATCATGTAGGATTTCAGGGAAGAGAATTTCAGAGCTTTGGACAGCTAAAAGAGCATTTTCCGCTTGATGTGCTCCAGAAGGGCGTAGATCTTCTGGGAGTTCATATACATGCTTATGAGTATGGAGATGTCCATTGATCACTTGGCCAGGCTCAATCCATGGTGCGCCAACGCTAGATGCTACATGATGGGCAATCTTTTGAGTGAACGAGTATCCAGTGGCTGCGATGACAGGAGTATTTTTCTTGATGATACCGGCCTTTTCATGCGTTATTGCAGTAAGTGTATTGCCGAGGGTTTGGGTATGGTCTAGATCAATTTTTGTGATGACCGATAACTTGGGCTGCAGGATATTGGTCGCATCTAATCTGCCCCCTAAACCAGTTTCAACGACAGCTAAGTCGACAGAGAGTTCAGAGAAATACAAGAAACTCAGGGCCGTCATTGCCTCAAAAAAAGTTGGTTGTAAGGCCGAAAATAGAGATGCATAACGATCTAGGGCGCGGTCCATCCACTGATCAGAAACGGCGATGCCATTGATTCGGATACGCTCTGACAGGTGTAGTAGATGAGGAGAGGTATAGAGCCCTGTCCGGTATCCAGCAACTTGGCCGATGGCCGAAATCATACTTGCAACGGAGCCTTTGCCATTGGTGCCTGCAACGTGAACACTGGCGAATTTATGATGAGGGTTCCCCATGGCTTCTAGGAGTCGACTAACTCCGTCCACGCCGGGCCTAATGGCCTTATGGCCAAGTTCAGAATAGCGGGGTAGGTTTAAAAGGCGGTCAGAATAACCCGTAGCCATTAGGATCTTCGTGGGCGCATGGTGACCACTGGCAGGATCATTTCTTCCATAGATACTCCTCCGTGTTGCATCGTGTCATTGAATCGATTTCTATAGTGATTATAGTTTGTGGGATAAACGAAGTAATAATCTTCTTTTGCAATGATAAAACTGTCGCCGGAGTTTTTTGAGGGTAAGCCATAAGATTGTGGATCTTTGACAGTGATCGCATGGCGGGAATCTGCGACGAGCTTGCGACCAAATTTATAACGCAGGGCGGTCGAGGTGTTTCGGTCTCCCAAGACTTTTGCGCCATGTAAGCTCCGAATGGCTCCGTGATCTGTGGTAATGATGATGGTGCAGTCTTTTTTGGCGAGCGTCTGAAACGACTGATACAGCCATGAATGTTTGAACCATGTTCGTGTCAATGCCCGATAGGCTTGTTCATCTGGAGCCAGTTCCCGAATCACATCAGAATCCGCTCTACTGTGTGCGAGAATGTCTACGAAGTTGATCACGATAGCATTCAAGTCTGCCCTTAAATAGTGGCTGACATCCTGTGCAAATCTTCGTCCATCTTCTTTTCCAATCAATTTTGAATAACGGATAGAGAAACTATCAGCATTGAACCGTTTTAGGCATGCATTAAGCAGGGGTTCTTCATACCGATTTAGGCTATGTTCATCTTCACTTTCCCCTTGCCACAGAGTAGGATGATATCTGGCGATTTCATTAGGTAGAAGCCCACTAAAGATTGAATTTCTTGCATAGGGAGTAGCCGTTGGTAAAATGCCTAGCGAGAACTCTGTTTGGATTGAAAATAACGGGAGTAGAAGAGATTCAAATTCTAACCATTGGTCATAACGCATGCAATCGATGACAAAGAAAATCAGGGGGCGATCGACTGTCATCTGAGGGATCACCCAATGAGGGATGACTTCATGGGATAGGATAGGGTTATGTTCATTTGAATCAGACTGATAGGCTGAAATCCAATTAGGATATTGATCCTCAATGAATCGGCCAAAGACACGGTTGGCCTCTTTATACTGATCGGTAAGAACTTGACGAGCACCTTCGTCATTGCCCATCTCACGGTCATAATGAACCAATTCTTGATACAGATTGAACCACTCGTCAATTTCTGTGCAATGACTGAGTGTGGCAGAAATGGCATTGAAACGATGCATATAATCCTGAGAAATGCGTGCATTGCGTATTTCTATGCGCTCAAGGAGGCGTTTGCAGGTGAGCAGGATTTGGCTCGGATTGACGGGTTTTGTAAGATAATCACTAATCTGCCCGCCAAGTGCTTCGTCCATGAGATGTTCTTCCTCGCTTTTGGTGACCATGATCACTGGCAGGTCGGGGCGGGTGTGTTTGATAGACTTGAGGGTCTCCAACCCCCCCATCCCAGGCATTTGCTCATCTAATAAAACGACATCCACATCCTTTTGTAGAGCAACCACATCAACGGCATCGGATCCGTTGGCCACACAGGTTACTTGGTATCCACGGTTTTCAAGAAACAATACATGAGAGCGTAGCAGATCAATTTCATCGTCTGCCCAAAGAATATGTCCGGCTGTAGACATCTAGGGATAAAGGTTAAGTGAGTCGTAGCCGTGAATTCAGTTATTAATGAGGAATGAAGATATTGGGATTGATACGACAGGCTATAAATTAGGTTTACGCAACAGCATCATGTTTAGATCGTTTCGTACATTTGGGAATGATATGCCTGTGTGTCTACGATTGTTGTGATTATTTAGCATTTCATTGGAAATGTTGATATCTCTGTCGTGAATTGATTGGACAAACACAAATTAATCTACAAAGTGTCAAATACGCAAAACCCGTATGACTCTGGATGAATCATGGAATAATGATCTTGAAGAGTTTGATCGACCAGTTGGAGTGGATGAGGCGTATCTTGGTAGATTAGAAAAGAGTAAACATGAGGATATAAAACTCAATGCATGCCTGAGCTTCGTTGGTAAAGTCACTATGGTTGTAGCAAATGATCGCACTACCATCAAGTATAGGCACGGGTAGTTGAGGATACTTCTGATGAGAGACTCACAGTTTTGGTATAAACATTTCCAGTGAAGATGACCAGATATACACCGAAAAGATTTCGAGGCTCTCAGTCATTAATGAGACTGGCACACGAGACGGTTATGCACTGCTTATATGAATTCGTGAACAAGGAGACCACCCTATCAATGGTAAGGCATCGTTCTGATCACTGATGAAGCCTGTCTGCTAAGGTAAATATCTCAGGATGTCGCCCAAACAGTTGTAACTTAGTCTACTTAAACGAGAACCAGAAACATTTAGCCATATCTATCATTTAGGATCAACCCAAAATTTAAGAAATAATATGATGGAGGCACTTATAGTAGGATGAGAGATTTTATTCTGGAAAAACTCTCTGAGATTGAAAATGGATATAGTGTATGTGGCATGGTAGACAGAAGAATCGCATATATCCACTGGGTTCGGATGCAAAGGTAATAAGTACGATCTTTGAGATCTTAGCGAGACAATCTGTTACTGCTTAAGCACAAGAATTTGGGGTAAAATTGCATGAGGCTATAAAACAAAATCATTACCCTGATTTTACATTAATGGAAAATGGTGATGACAAATCAAAGATTGCTATAGATGTTAAAACTACCTACATATCAACTGATCAAAAAGTTTTCTTATACATTAGGAAGTTACTCAAGCTATATTCATCCCCAATCTGAATCTAAGAACATTGCTTATCCATACAGCGATTATAAAGAGTATTGGATCATAGGTTTTGTTTAAAGACGAATATCAGAGAAACTGGGTATTGACACTAACCTCTACTCATTTGATGATGTGAAGTTTTTGTACAAGAAAAATGGAGATTTGCTAGCGATAAAGCTGGCGGTGGAAATACTTCGAATATAGGAAGTATAAAAGGTCACTTGCCTGATTTTGTTAGGGCAATGGTGTTTTTTCATCTGAAAGAGAATTTTTAAGATATTGGCGTGGGTATAAAAGAACCAAAGTAGTGCGGGATCAATCATATTCAAACATTGATGAGTTTCGTAAATATTTCAGATGAGTCAACCATGTGACAGGCATCGTAACCCACCAAGACCATACAAGCCTGTATCAAAGAATGGTCCTCCCATGAAGATCACGCTGGCGTACAGTAGCATTCTATTGAGTTACTATCCCAAGCACTGCTAATGAAGATCATAAGTACGCATCCAAGAAAAGGGAAGATCAAGACTTGTGAGATTCAACATTCAAAATGAGGGGATTTGTTGAACTCAATAGGTACAAAAGTATATAATTCTGATAAATTTCATCCTTAACAAAACTTCTATTCTAATGGCTGCAAAGGGATTATCAGACCGAATGCAAATTGCATTGAATCAACAAATTAAGGCAGAATTAGAAGCTGCCTATTACTACTTAGCGTTATCTGCCGAAATGGAAGATAGAAGCTTGAAAGGGTTTGCCCACTGGCTTCGAATTCAATGGGAAGAGGAGCTAGTGCATGGACTAAAATTATATGACTTTCTTCTTCAGCGAGATGCCAAAGTAGAGTTACATGCTCTTGAGAAGCCAGAAATTAAATCTGGGCAGACGATTTTAGAAATTTTTTCAAATGTTCTGGAGCATGAACAATATATTTCATCTCGAATCAACGAGTTGTATGGTTTAGCACTGGAGGATCAGGACTATGGTTCTCAGACCTTATTGCACTGGTTCATAGACGAACAATTAGAGGAAGAAGAATCCGCCCGTGAAATAAGAGACAATCTGCGTCTTGTTGGTGAATCGGGTGCTGCGCTATTTCTATTGGACAGGGAGCTGGGCGAGCGCTCTCAGCATGAAGATTAACGGATCCTCTAATTGATTGACCTTATTGATTAATGTCTTTGAAGAACTTTCTTACTGGTGGATTTACTCAGGAGCAATTTGATGCAGTTGAGATTCAAATCCATGACGCAGCCCCGGGAATCTTGATGCTCACGGGTGAAGGTGGTAACATTGGAGTGTCTTATGGAGAGGATGCTACGTTCATGGTTGATACTCAGTTTGCCCCTTTGACGGATAAATTATTATCTGCGATAGCGACCCGCACTGCTCACCCTATTGCCTATGTCCTCAACTCGCATTGGCATGCCGACCATGTGGGAGGTAATGCGAATTTAATGAAGCATGGAGCAACGATCATCGCACATACCAACGTTCGAAAACGACTCGGTACGGATCAATTTCTGGAGTCGCTGGGAGTGAGAGTGCCTGCCTGCCACTCAGAGGCCCTTCCTAGTTCTACCTTCACAGATAAGATTTCTTTTTATCTCAATGGAGAGGAGATAGAAATCTTCCATGCGGTAAATGCTCATACAGATGGGGATGCGATTGTTCATTTTGTACAGGGAAATGTAATCCAGATGGGGGATACGTATTTCAATGGGATGTATCCACTGATTGACGTAGATACTGGGGGATCAATTGATGGTATGATTGCCGTTGCAGACGAGGTACTTTCACGCTCAGATAACAACACGAAGATTATACCAGGGCATGGTCCCCTTTCAAATCACTTAGAACTACAAGCATCCCGTGACATGCTACTCACGGTTCGTGATGCTGTGGCTTCTTTGATGGATCAGGGAATGGATCAGCAACAAATCATTGCGGCTAAGCCAACATCTGATATTGATGCTGATTGGGAGGGGGGAGTGTTAGAGCCAGATGTGTTTGTTGAACATGTCTTCACATCTTTGTCCCAGTCGGTTGTCGAATAAGTCCTGCTGCATGCGCAGCATTGTACAGAGTAGTGAGATCTTTTGAATTGAGTGGAAGAATTCTGAGCTCAACAATTAAGTCGCCTGCTTTTTTGGTTTCGGACTTTACGCCGCGCCCTTTGAGTCTCAATTTAGTTCCCGGTGTAGAATTAGAAGGTACATTAATGGTCATTTGTTCTCCATAAAGATCAACGAGAGTATGCGAGTACCCTAACAGAGCCTCAAGCCCGCTTACTGGTAGTGTCATATGCAATGTATTTCCTTTACGGGTAAATGTAGAATGTGGCAGAACTTTGATGGTGAAAATCCGGGCATCTGGATCATCTGAAGCACGGATACGAAATTTGTTCTTCATTCCAGGGGGCAAAACAATTCTGGTCAGGGATCCATCTTTTCCTCTGATAATAACAGGTCCGCCGCGAAGTGCACGTTCAAGTGAAATATTGACCAAATTGCTACCACCACCAAAGAGTTCTTCAAAAAAATCCCCTATGCTGGTAAATAAGTCGTCTACGAAGATAGGAGATGGATCTGTATTTCTGGTGCGCCTTAGTTGATCATATGCTTTTCTACGGGTTGGATCTGAGAGGATGCTATAAGCTTGCTGAAGTTGCTTGAATCGTTCTTCGGCTTGATCGTCATCAGGATTCCGATCTGGATGGTAGCGCTGGGCAAGTTGTCGATAGGCGGTTTTGATTTCCTCTGGGGAGGCTGATGGGCTGATCTCCATCACCGAATATAGGTCGTCAGCAGTGGTTAAACGAGGCATTGGTTGTTAAATGGAGATCATTTCATAATAGGAACAGATTTTTGCAAATTGGGATCAGCAGATCTATTTCAAGCCCAATGAAGGAGTATATCTATATGGTCTTTTATAAGAGACTGTATTTCACAATCATAGCCTAAAGTTTTTTCACATTCAAGGTGGGCATTTTGAACACCAAGACAGAAATCTATGTTTCTTGATGCCCAGATTATCCTAATAGTTCATGTGTTTCATTTTGAATGATACACGATAATTTATGAGAAAGGTTGGTTAGCTCTGCTCCAAGTTGTTTTCGGATCTTCTTATTGAATGTTTCAATAGCTTTGAACCATCTCCTGCTTATCTATTCTGAGGCGGTTCAGTAGACTTAATCAATGGAGCTTCCAGTGCAATATAATATACTGGTATAGAATGGAACCGCTCTATAGCTGAATACTCCACCCTGCTTCCCCTCTTGATCAGGGGCATTAATCCATTTTTCATCAAAAAATCGCTCAGCAATTTCATCAAGAAATGGTACTCAAGACTGCTCAAGATTATGAATTTTCCATGCGATGATATGCAACAATGTTTAAGAAAGATCAAGGGTTTGAGATAGTGTGCGCTGAGAATACAGGAGTGTTGGAGTTGGTCACCTCCCTTTGCAGATATATTTTGAGCATACGAGACGATATTCACCTTCGATATTCTGTAAAGCTGTTTTCAAACAAAAAAGGGCAGAATATTGAACCAAGTACTGATTTCAGCAGTGCCTTCTTCTACAGTGTTATTTGCTTGTAGTTGGTGAAATGACAATCTTGACTTCGGCGGTTTGAATTGAGATCAAGTATGACTAATAATTGTTAAGGATGACGATATGAAGTAACAATGATAGAGAAGTCATATGAGGGGAGGGAAAATATCCAGAGCGGGAGAAAGTAAATAGGTTCTTCTGAGTCATTGTTTCAGGTATTATTATGATTTAGAATCAAATTTTTTACTGGCGTAAAGGGTTGATCTCGTCTACCCAAGACATCTGTATATACAAACCCTTCTCTATTGACTACTTCACCTGTCTTCACTTGAATTTGTTGAGAAAACAATGGAAATGAGTGTACAAATGTATGAAACTCTCCATTTTCTCCACACGGATCAATGGATGGGGGAAGCCCATTCAAGAATTCTTTGTCAAAATTTTGTCCAGCATACTCTGCCGGTAGATGTCTTGTATCAATACATGTGACAATCGCTTGTAACCCAAAAGAAATCATGGAATCTGCCAATTTTGATGTCGGTTGCCCCCAGATTGGAAATATTGCTTTAAGACCAGTATTGTTCAAAATATCAATCCTATACTGACGCACATCCTCTAAAAATAAATCCCCAAAAGCAATCATCTCAACTCCATGATCCGAAGCTGCTTGCCAGAGATAATCCATTGCAGTTTGATAGAGTGTGTTGGAGCATGGCCAGGGTAGTATGACTCTATGAATGGGTAAACCTAATCTTTCACTTTGAGCATCCAACAAAGAGGTCCGAACTCCGTGTACAGAAACTCTATCAAATTCTTCTGTACATGTAGTAAAGAGTCCAGTCACTTCATATCTGGGATCCATTATTAAGGTCCGAAGGGTCCAGGCACTATCTTTACCTGTACTCCATGAAAGCCAGACTTTTTTCATGTAATTAAAATTTGAAGATGATACATGTCTATAACAATAGATGTGAAAAGAATCTCATTCCGTTCAATAATTCTGCTCAAGGTATCGCATATTATCAAAACCATAACGCTCCTGTATACATTTAGTTTTATCTTTTATTGATCTTTGTGAGGTTGACCATCGCACAATTATTAGATCTTTAGAGAATAGCCACCATCTCATCATTTTATGAGATCATGTACCAAGTGATGTTAGTAGGCATTGTTTTTGAGTATTTGATTACAATTCACGTAGTATGTTACAATTATTTCATTCTGAGTCATATCTTATTGATTCTATTATCTACGGTCTATGCTGTATTTGAATCTGACAGTGATTAATCGCCCATACTGCAGATGTGAAAATGCTCTGATTGCTACTACGTATCGTTCAATACTCACATCTTACAAACAAAAATTTATTACTTTACCAGTATTCGGGTTAAACGACCTTACAGATAGATGCAAAACTAGATTCAACCGTGATCTGATTCACGAGTATACAGTTACAAAACTTTTAATTCTTCATAATCACAAAGCAAACAATTGAAAAAATGGCTTCAGATTTTGTAAGCAGCCCATTTGCAATTAATGTCAACGAACTTTATGTTAGTGATTGTGCAGAATTTATGCAAAAAATGGATGCTAACAGCGTGGATTTAACAATCACTTCTCCACCCTATGACGATTTGCGGAACTATAATGGCTATTCATTCAACTTTGAAGCTATTGCTGATGGGCTGTTTCGAGTTACAAAGAGGGGAGGAATTGTGGTATGGGTTATTGGAGATCGAATTAAAAAGGGCCGTACTCTTTCCAGCTTCAGACAAGCTCTTTATTTTCAGAAAATCGGATTTTCAATACATGATGTTATGATTTATCGGAAAAAGAATACTCCTTTTATGCGTAGCAATGCCTATACAAATTGTTACGAATTTATGTTTGTGCTCTGTAATGGATCACCAAAAACATTTAATCCTCTGACTGAACCTACTGTCCGCAATGGTTATGAAATGCTTGTCACCAATAAGGGGGCGGATGGCATCAACAATAAAGTCCTCAAGGAACTCAAAAAAGAAAAAACACTGACAAATATATGGTCATACGCAGTTGGATTGCACGGAACGACTTCCGATAAGATTGCATTCAAACATCCAGCAGTCTTCCCTGAATCCCTTGCCTCGGATCATATTGAATCTTGGTCTAATCAGGGTGATTTGGTTTTTGATCCGATGTGTGGATCTGGTACCACTTGCAAAATGGCCCTACTTCAAAATAGAGACTACATTGGGGTTGATATTTCAGAAGAGTATATTAGCATTGCACGAAAACGTATTCAGCAATATGCCAACAGCAAGGTTTAACTGGGTCGTTTGCCCCAAAGGCGAGGGATTCAGGAATAACCGAAAACGATCATTTCCTACCAATTCAGTTGGTTTGTTAAAATGGTCAAGTCAGGGAATAGGAAGGGTCTGGTTCATTGGATTGAATCAGGAATGGGAAATTTCCATTGAGGAAATTAACCCGATAGACGTATCACTTACAGGCGATAAGTTTTCGCAAAAAATTTGCAATGTGTGTCACCGTTACTTCCTGTTGAACAATTTGTAAAGAATCAACGCAATAAACACGGGATCGTACGCAGACCAAGTTGTAATAGGTGCCGTACAGATATAGACAAGCGCAAACCTAAAAGTAGCCAGGCTAAACAAAAAGAAAAAGAACGCCCTCAAAAAGGAGAACCTTTTCAATGCCTGATATGTCAGAAACGATCAATTGTAGGAATCACCGCCAGAATTGTGGCTGATCATGATCATCATACTGGTAATATTAGAGATTTTATTTGTGATAGCTGTAATACGGGACTTGGAAGATTCAAGAACGGAAAAAATATCTTGCTAGATGCGTTACACTATTTGGAAGAAAGAGACACTCTATGAGAATAATTTTAATTGGAGCAAAATCCCTGATCACATCCATTAGTATAGTTGAGTACCCTACTTCGGTATTTTCATTTACACTGGGAGCAACAGAATGTCTAGTGTCATGTCACATATCAAATGTTGTATATAAATTTTTCAATTTTATCCGTGCGTCGTTTGTGGTGGACTGCCATTCAACTTTCCCTTATATCTGATCTCTTGCCGCCTGCCATGCGGCAACTTCACTACGCTGTGTGTCAATGGAATCAATACGGCGATTGATGCACTGTCGTACCATTAGATTGATTTCGACTTCGGCGACATTAGCCAACTGCCTTGTATGGGAGTATGAACGATTCAAAGCGATCCCATAGTGCTTTCGCCTGAGAGGGTTCAAAGGTATTGAAGAGTGCATTAGGGCGATGTGTATTGAGATTATCGTATCCATACGTTGAATTCATGCGATGTCTGTATTTTAGGTCAGGTTTAATTTTTCACCTCAACAAATTTCTTTTTAAGTTGAAATACTTTGTTAGCTTGGCCTCCATGTTCATGTTTCTATTCGTTGGGAGTATTCTCCCTGATCAACCTCTAGCGTCACCAGAAAGATCAATGACTTGCACCACTCACGATTGCAAAAGTACTGCGGAGAGCGATGGCGAAACGTGGATTCTGACGATTAATTGTGCCTGACATCCTCCGCACACATCCTCTGGCTCTGGATCCTATGGCGGTTCCTTGTGCGGTATGACCATGAATTAGCGTGAGTTGCTCATTGAACTGCGTATTATGAACGTAGTGGGACACCGAATATGAACGTAGTGGGACACTGAAT
>JAPOTS010000094.1 GCA_026709065.1 Bacteroidota bacterium | reverse complement strand
AATCGACTTAAGATTATAGTTGAGAGGCTTATTATAGTAGTGGTACTATATTTTAGTCACAGAATATAATGACAAATAAAACATATGCCTCAACCATTATTGGTCTTAAACACACTGAAAGGTCCTTTAATAGCGGTGTTGGAAATTCAGGCTACCTTCAATCACTCCTTGGAGATTGTAGAAGACACACAAAATCACATGCCTTAGATTCAGGAGGGGCTGTAGATTGCTACAATGGATATGAACCGAAGTGCTACTGAACGAATACGATCTGTGTCATAACGTATCATTTAGAATCAGCGCAGATCTTCTGGGATTTTCAAATAAAAGGGGGGTATCTGCCGAACAGATACCCCCTTTGTAACAATTTAGATCAGCTATTATTTATCCCACCAAATCCGAGTTGTTAGTTCATCAGGTCCTTGCCTAGAAACAGCGGCAGAATAATTTTCAGGGTTTGCAACGGCTTCACTTTGAGTATAGCGAAGTCTGCGAGGTATCGTACCCCCTGTCACATTTCCTGGATAGTTGACTGGAGTAAGCTCAGGATAACCTGTCCGCCTCCAGTTAGCATAGGCTTCGTATTCGTTGAGAAATACAGCAGCCCATATTTGCTCATTGATCATTCGCATACCCTCACTAGGATTGTAAGGGTTAGCAGCTAAATAGGCATCAATATCGTCGCTTGAAATCGCCGAACCACCATACATTGCTAAATACTCCATTGCAGCACGAACGCCATTAGCGTAATGAGTAGCAGCATCACCAGTATGCCATCCGCGTACGACAGCCTCGGCTTTAAGAAGTTCAACCTCGGCATAAGTCATGAAAAACATAGGATCATTCTCACCTTTCACAATATCATTGGGAACCATATAAACATCCAGGCCGCAAGGTTCAGCACCAGAATCACAATCTACCCAACTGGAATGATTTTCAATTCCATGAACAGGATCTGTCCCTCCAGTAGTAAAGCCATTGGGGAGACCAACGGGAGTGGATCCTCCTACGGGAGATTGTCCATAGACATAGAGGCGAGGATCTTGATGATTGACCATCCAATCTACGAAAAATGCACTCATCCGCATATTACCGTCTGAGGTAAAAACCTGTCCATTCCCATTTTTCCAACCAGATGGATCATTATGAGGGACATATGCGATATCCTCGTTGCTTTCCATTGTTCCAGCGGCAATGGCTTTCCTAACCCAAGCTTCAGCGTTACCTGGGTCAACCTTCACCAGTCGCATGGCTAATCGCAACATAAGAGAATTAGCAAATTTCCTCCATTTTTCTATATTACCTCCGTAAATCAAATCGCCAGATCCAAAGGAATCAAAGTTAGAGCTCAATCCATTTGCAGCAGCTTCAAGTCTATCTAACATATCAGCATAAATTTCGGATTGTGGATCGTATATGGGCTGTGAAATTCCCTCAGTGAATCCCTTTCCAGCTTCTGAATAAGGAATATCACCATACAAATCTGTAAGGCGATGATATTTTATGACTGCAACGATATTGGTAATATGATGCATGTTCACCATTTCTGGATCAGCAGCGGTCTGAACTAGAAGATCTTCTAAGTTTCTGGAAATATTGGGATAGTAACGATCCCACATTGCAGCAGAATAACCTGGATTGTAAAAATATTTATCACCAGACCAATATCCAGGCAAAGCAGCCAAATGCTGAATCATTGTGGAACTGTAAATCAAATTCGTTCGCCAATTTTCGTAACGCTCACCACTAACCCTGAGTTGGATTTCGGTTATCTTAAAATTGGGATCAATTTCATTGGCTTGAGTCGGGTTAATATTTAACTCCTCAAAGCCTGAATCACATGATGCAACAATAAGCGAGATGCTTAACGCTAGCAACAATGAAAATTTATGTATTCGTGTCATTTAATCTTTGTTTATGTGTTTGATAGGCTACTCTACATTCGGACATTAACATTGAACCCGATACTTCTGGTCTGAGGCACGCCAGAATGCTCAAGCCCGATCCCACGATTGGTGCTGTTATAGACAGATTCTGGGTCAATGTTATCCACATTGCTGTGAATCAACCATAAGTTTCTAGCAACCAGTGATAGCGAGGCAAACTTGATGGGTGTCCGAGCAAACAAGCGTGAAGGCAAATTATAACTGATCTGCACTTCGCGTAGTTTAACAAAGCTGGCATCATAGATGAACTGCTCGCCAATCGTTCCACCACCGATGCGTTGAAAGTATTGTTGAGGATGAACAGAAACGGTATTTGGTTGTCCATCTTCATTGACACCCTCTCCAACATATCCGTCTTTTCGCCCAGATAGCGTTGCCTTATGAAGACCATTTGAGTAGCCAGCACTATTGGTCACTGAGAACAGATCTCCGCCGAAGCGAAGGTCAAATAGCATGTTAAATGAGATGTTGCGCCAACGTAACCCGCTGCGAATGCCACCGCTAAAATCAGGAGATCCGTTTCCTAAGACACAAAGGTCTTTTGTAGCTACTGGCAATCCCATATCATCGTGAACGATAGGTCCAGTTGCATCACAATCGGAAGCACCATCACCAGAAGGTACGTTTTGTCGGAGATACTTGCGGCCCTTGATGGAGCCATAGGGTTCACCAACATCGGCTGTGACAAAATTTCCACGATGACGCGCTTCGCCAAGAACCAATGAAGTTTGACCTTCAACGAGTTCAACAACCTCATTCTGATTTTTGGCCAAGTTCACATCCAAGTTCCATCGCCAATCTCCTGAGCGAACAGGGGTCGTGGAGAGAAGGACTTCAAATCCCTTGTTTGAGATTTCGCCAGCGTTGATAACCTGTCTTCCAAACCCTGAGGCAGCAGAAATAGTAGTTGACAGAATCTGATCAGTGGCGACCTCAGAATAATAGGTTGCATCAATTCCAAAACGATTGTCAACAAACCTAAAGTCAATACCAAATTCAATTCCTGTTGTTTGAGAAGGCTTCAAGTTAGCCAATGGGATGGACCCTTGAGCAATATTACCCCTGGGCTGACCTAAATGGCTTCCACTTAATGAGTAAGTAAGTGCGAGTTGATATGGATTGGTATCTCCACCGACTTGTGCCCATGAGCCACGGATTTTAGCAAAACTTAACACTTCAGGCAAGTTGAGAGCATCTGTGAGGACGATGCTGACTCCGATAGATGGATAGAAATAACTATTATTCTCAGCGGGAAGTGTTGAGGACCAATCGTTACGTGCGGTCATGGTGAGATATAACCATTCATCATATGAAATTTCAGCAGATCCATACAAGGAATTAATCTGCTTCTCGTTAAATCCGTAATTATGCGACCGGGTATTCTGATTGGTAACCACTTCCAAACCAGGTACGCTATATCCACCTCCACCAGAGAGAGTCAATGTTTCTCTTTCTTGATATAGAAGATTGCCGCCAAGAGTTGCCTGAATTCCTACTAAACTGTTGAGATCTCTGTCAATTGTTAAGAGGAAGTCGGTATTGATTTCAGTAATTCTGTACTCTGTTTCCGATTGTGATCCAAGTTTCTGATATTCGGTACCCCAAGGTGTCAGTCCTGTACGTCGTGTCGTGTAGGTGTCGCCACCAAAACGTCCGCGTAATTGAATTCCTTGAGCGAATTCATAGCCAAGTGAAACAAAGCCAATGGCTCGTAAATCCTCATCAGAATTCTTGTATTGGTGGGCGGCCCAATAAGGATTTTGCTGAAAACTGTTGTCAAATAATTGTGATCCGTCTCTCCCATGTAACTCTGTACCATCGGTATCCTGACCATATTCAGTACAGTTGTCTGAAAATGGGTCACTTAATAATGGATCATCTGGGACATAAGGACATCTCATAGAGAGAACATTTATGTTACCAGCTAACTGAAATACGGAGTAATTGGCGTTGCCAGGGGAGTCACTCAATCTTGGGCGATTGATCACGAACTCACGTATCAGATTGATTTTCGCATCTGCGGTCAGACGAGATCCAAATTTGGAAGTGCCTCTCAAAGAAAACGAGGTTCGTTGAAGACCTGAATTTGGACTGACTCCTTCATTGGTGAGATGAGATAATCCGAGCCTTAGGGTACTCACCTCATTTGCGGTCGTCAAAGCTAGGCTGTTAGAGCTAGTAACTCCCGTATTGTAGAACGAAGTGACCGCATCAGGGGCGAGTGCATAGGGTTGCATACTGCCGTCCCAACTGATTGTTGATACACCATCAAATGCCTCTCCCCATGATGCATCTGCCGTTGTCAAGGCTTTGGCTTCACCGTCAGGTCTAGCTCCCTCAAGTCCTTGACCATACTCGGTTTGCCAATCCGTATTGACTAGCACATTTTCAAAGGTGGTATTGCTTGAAAACTCAATTCCTAATCCAAGTCCGGGTGTTGCTTTCTTGGTGGTTATCAAGATCACGCCATTTTTGGCACGGGTACCATAGAGTGCAGCAGCAGATGGCCCTTTCAATACAGATATTTTATCAATATCATCAGGGTTCATAGATCCGATTCCATCGCCGCCATCAGTACCACCCCACATTCCAGCAGATCCAAGAGTTGTGTTATCAATCGGGACACCATCAACAACATATAGAGGTTGACTGTCTTCCCCAAGAGAAGATGCCCCACGAATAATGACCCGGCTGGATCCAGCAGGCCCAGTTGCAGGCTTGGTCACGACTACTCCAGCGACCTTGCCAGTGAGAGCGTTAGCAAAATTATTTTCGCGAACTTCCCTGAAATCTTCCCCGCCAACTTCGGTGACCGAGTATCCAAGTGCACGTTCTTTACGTTGAATACCTCCAGCAGTGACGACAACTTCTTCAAGAAGCCCTGTGTCCTCTTCCAAGGAGATGGTCAAACTGCTCTGGCCTTCAATCGCAACTGTTAGGCTGAGGTAACCAATAAATGTGACTGTCAGAGAGGCATCAGGGCTGGAAACGTCTAAAACAAAATTTCCATCCGAATCAGTAGCTGTACCATTGAGAGTACCAGTTTCAACTACTGAGGCTCCTGCCAGAGGTTCATCATCGGCTTCAGACACCACCGTGCCAGATACCACATGTTCTTGCGCCTGAACTAAATGAATTGATGTTATCATACCGAGTAGCATCAAACACATAGCACAAACGCTATACCTTATTAAATGATTTAGCATATTAATATTGAATAGTTAGTTAGTTATGAAGTCCATACATAATTGTAATCAGTGACATGTTAATTTCACGCATGAGAAAAGAAGAGATATGAAGCTCTTTGGCTCACAACAGTCAAATATAATTGATGATAAAGTATGTTTCATCGCTAATCAGTCAACGATCACAGATTAATTGAATGTCCAGAGAAATCTGTTGCATGCAGATTTAATAAGCATTGGAAGCGCTTTTAATTCTTATTATTCAGTAAGGTTCAAAATATGATTAAATTGATTGGCTGAATTGAGGAATACAGCTAGTGCATTCTATAACTTTCAAGAATTCCCTTGAAAAAGGTCAGACATTAGCGTGATGCTTGTACAAGCGAATAATTCACAGGTATAAATATGATCAAAAATTAATCATTTTTGATCAACGAGCATGCATCTACGGATTGTCATCTGAGATTTTAAGGTTTTGATTGAGTCAAAAGAGATGTTCATCGTCAGTCTTTCTTATTACGTTGGTGTTGAGTTTATCAACGATATATTGTTGCAGATATAGAAATAATATCAATCTAATGCATACAGTATTCTTGTTGCATTGAATTCATCAACCTGAATACTTAGATCAATCGGCTTTCTCAGTTACAATTTCATAATTTCTTGAAATAGGGTTGAATCTACATGGATTGAAGCACTTAACCGTAGATCGGTGATCATTGTGCTATTTGATTCCAATTGACGCATAGAATTTGCCAAGTAAGTTCTGATAGAACTCTCAATATCTTCAATAACAATCTTATCCTGTTCAAGACCTAAGTTTAGGCCAGCTAGCGCAAAGGCCTCATTACGAATCGCGCGCCCTAAGGAAGCAGATGGATTAGTTGAGGCCTCGGAGAGCGGTAATTCAGGTAACCAGAAAAAATAATCATCTGCAGTAAAGATCTCATTGACTCCATTGATTGTAAAGGTAGCAAGCGGAGTATCAGGAGTCAGGGGTAGGGGAGCGGTATCAAATGAATGGTCAAGCGTAATTGAAGAATTGGTCAACCGACCAAGAGCTGCCGTAAGTGATCTAACACCTTGGGGTAAAACTTGAATATCTAGGGCACTCATAAATGAGCGTACAAATCGGTCACCCTCTAAGCGTCGTTTACGAATTTTAACAAGGCTTTTAATTCCATCCTTTCTAGTCTGAAACTCCGATTCAGTGATGATTGGAGTCGACAGACGATCTTCCACCTTGATTATATGCCAACCTTGACGACTTCGGGTTGGGCTGGAAAAACTATCTATTGGTAATGAGAAGGCCATTTCAGCAAAGGCATCATCTACTTGAAAATATCTAATTTCACCAAGCCATCCTGCAGTTGAGTCAAATCGGTCAGTTTGATAGACTTGCTGCGCCTCCGCTATAAATGATTGCCCACCGAGGAGTCGTGCATGGGATGCATTGGCCTCTGGTTCATTGCGAAAGAAGAGATGTCGGACCATGATCGGTTGTTGATCGCGTACAAAGGCTTGGCGGACTTCTGCATCAGAAAGAGGGGAGAGCGTCTCCACGAACTCAAGTTCATAATACCGTCCTCCAACCGCTCGTTTAAGGGCGAGTTGGCCGAATTGAGCTGTCAAGCTATCTGAATCCAATTGGCGACGAAGGGCCTCTTCATACCATAAATGTTCGTCAATAAGCAGGTCAAGATGATCAAAGCGTCCCTTTGGGGTATCATTTTCCCCTGTGCTAATGAGCGTTTGAACATAGGAACGCTCAAACGCTCCAACCGTGATTGGATACCCGTTAACCTCAACAAGAGGCTGATCCTGTTCGCTTATCTCCGAAGAACACGCAGCCAGAAGAAATGGAACTGGTAAATACCTAAATACCTTAGAAGTAAATCCGAAAATCCACCACCTGTGTTTGTCCAAGAAGCTCAAAAGGTGTGTAAGCATAATCAAATCCAAGACGAACACCAAACGCGCGCACATCAATGCCTGCTCCAAACGTCAGGTGGCTATCGACATTGCTTAAAAACAGGTCTTTATAGCCTCCTCGAAAATCGAGATTGAAGGTGCGATTGTGAATTCTAAGTTGAGCTCCAGCATCGCTATTCAAACTATTATCATTACTTTGTTGAATATCGGCCAGAGCAAGGATCTCGACCATACCAGATTGTAAAACTGGCATGGCAAGTCCAAATTTGAAAGAAAGTGGTAAATCCCAACTGTCCATTTCAATTCGTGCAGGGATATCTGGATTGTTTCCAGAGATCGTTTCGTCAATATCAACAAATACAACACTGTTGACTCCGTTCATTTGCATCTTTCCGCCAAAGTTCTGGATGGACGCTGCAAGGATAAGCCCACGCAAGTACTCGGATTGCAAGACGAACCCGAAATCAAACCCAACTGTACTAGCGGTCATGTCTCGAATATCCTGACGTATATACTTTGCCGTTCCACCAAAATAAAATGATTCTGTAAGCGGTTGAGCATAACTGAGTCCTAAACTAAAATCGTTCGCTCGAAAGGTTTCGCCTGTTCCTTCGGGGAATGCAACAGTGCGAACAATCATATCCCCATAATTCACTGCGGAAACACTTAATCCTACGACATGATCCCCGAAGACAGGAACGACGACGGCTGCTGCATTATAGTCAATATTGGCAAACCATCTGGAATGGGACAGAAACACGCTCCCCCCCGAATTATTTCCATAAGCACGTGCCGCCCCAGCAGGGTTCCAGAACAGTGCATCTGCACCAGTAGCAATGGCCGTGTAAGCATGGCCAAGAGCCTGCCCACGGGCCCCTGTCCCAAGGGTCAAAAAACTAGCTGCGGTCGTACCTGAGCGACTCTGTGCACTTACTAATCCAGTACTTGTGATGATTAACATCACACCAAGGATGAGTTGCAACAACGTTGAGCGAATAAGTGGGATCATTTGACGAGGGCAAATTTGCCAACATGTTCTCCAATACCAGGTGCCTCTACATGGAAGACATATACTCCATAGGCGATATCTTGCTGTTCTTCAGTCCGAAGATCCCACCACATCGCCCCATCACTTGTGACTGTATCATGTTGGAGAGTTCGGATCAGTTCACCACGAATATTGAAAATACGAATCGTACACTGAGGCGGTAGATGGATAAACTGAACGCGTCTTTCACCTCGTCCTTCAATTTGACTTCTAGGTTCAAATGATGATGTGCCGACATAGGGATTGGGGACTACGGCAATCCGATCTAATTCGTTGCGTGCAGCATCTGTGTCTATTGACGAGGAACGCAGGGTAAATTGGAAGAAATCACCCGTAGCAAACGGCTTACGGGAGTGAATATGTAAAGAGTTGCCGGGGCTTGGCGCAATGGAATTACTCTCATCGGCTGATTGAAATTTGATCCTATAGCGGAACCTCCACGGCCCTCGTCGGGCGGGGCGTTCAGCAATAATCACATCGTCTCCGGCGTCAAAAATTCGGTTGTCATTCATGTCTTGCATGAAGAATTCAGCAGGCGCATTCTTGGATTTGTTGATCGCAAAAAACGGGACGGGCTCACGTAAAAATCCAAAGAATCGTGGAGAGCGATACAGTGAGTCATCAGGTGAAACCCAGATCAGTTGATAATCGTCGGGTGAGGCACGAAATGCCGAAGTCGTATCCCTATCAACTGAAGCAATCCAGTTACTGGAATACCCATCCAAGTTACGAGGATCCAAATCGTACAACTCTGTATCGGTGCCTTCATTGGCCAAAAACCCTGTTCGCACCCGATCAATTGAACAGCCCAATGGATAGGGGCAATCAATATTGTCTATCTCAATGATAAATCCGTCTGAAGGAGGTGTAGATTCAACCAGTGGAGCACGATTAATGAGGGTTTCACCAGATGTAAAATTAGAGATCTGGTAACCGCTTGTGCGGTAGAGGTCAGTTATATCTGAGATAGGTTCACTAAAGAATGATATTCGGTAAATCGCATCAAAATCAGCAAGCATTTCTTGGAGAACTCTGACTTGAATAGACCCAGATCCGATGCCTTGAGTTACGGAGCTGAGGTCTTCATTTGCGCCGCCTTGAATATATCCCACGGGGGCTGATCGAGGTGTCACAACCGCAGCATTTTTTGAAAATCCAGTCAAGCGTCCGGCCTGATTGACACTAACATTAAAGGAATTCTCCTGTGGATCAATGGCTTCTTTAGTTAGATCATCTAAATCTCTAAAACCACGGTCATAAGCCACCAGTGCATAGTAATAGGTGAGTCCATTGGTGACATCTTCATCAATATGGTAGAATTGAAGACCTGTATTATCTCCAAGATAATATACCGCTTCACCTTCTAGAACGGTGACTGGCCCCTGAATATCATTGACTAAGTCCCACTGAGCAATGGGCTTGAAAAAGGTGGCAACGCCATCAACATCGGTAATCGTTCTGGCATCAAACAACAGTGGATCTGTGCCTCGATAGAGTTTGAATCCTTCAAAGTCAAATTCTTGGGTAAATCGATCAAAACTACGGACGGCTACTGTGTCCCAACTCAATACCACGCGCCCATCTCCTGCAACTGCGGTAAGATCTGGTAGAAAGGGAGGCTGTGCAAAATTATAGTCCGCATTAAATATACTTTGGGCGGTTCGCCGATTCTTAAAAAAATCACGTTCATCTTCTCCAAAAATCCATGCGGTGGAGAAAAAGTCAGTACCTTGAGAGGTCAGCCCAATTGGCCCAGAAGAAAAGAGAATGAATGGTTCCAAGTCGGCCTTGAATGCTTCGGGCTTCGTTCCGAGCGGAAATTGAGCATAGTTAGCAATGCGATCCCACATCCATGCATCATCGCGGAGATTATCTCCACTTTCGTAAAAGGGTCGAGTCTGAAGATCAAAACCTGTTAAGCCGACTTGATCAGACTCGTCAACATCTAACTCATCAAAATTGGGTTCACCTAAGGTAGGGATCCCATCTGCCTCGCCATCATCTGGTCCAGGGTAACCAAGATCAAATGGTCCCTGTCCATCTCGTCCTACATCATTGTTGAGTGCTTCACCTGGATCAAAGACTCCGTTGTCATTATCATCAGAGAATCCAACCCAATCTAAATTTTCATCCCCCGTCCACCACCGCTCAGCCTGAAAGGCAGGGCGCGACTCAATTGAACCATTATAGGACTCAAAATCATTCAGATCATACATAGAACTCGCTACAGCACGTATCTGCTGTTGACCTTCAATTAACATCCCAGGCCCGCTAAATCTTGATTCATCAATGATTCCATCTTCGTCATTGTCTTCTCCATCCATGGAACGGGCCGGGCTTTCAAGAAATGCAAATCCAGTATAACCAAGCGGGTAATTACCTCCAGTAATGCGAGTACCTAGTCCATCCTGATCCCATCCATAAGCAACATCTTGTTGAGGATCAAACGCAGCATTTTCATCGCCTTCTTCGTTCCCTAGTCCGTAGTCCATGATTTGTCCTAGATATAGATCGGTATGTTCTTTATCTGTGACATTGGTAATTCGATAGAGAATGAACATCAGATCTTCCGCGAGCACATTCGCCCACTGAAAGAGGCGAACCTGAGTTTGAAGGCCCATTCCTCCGATCGTTGAATCCGAAGCACTTGGATAAAAGACTCCATATTCACTGTTGGGCCGATTGGTTTCAGAGTCAATGGCATATTCCAAGTCTGTGAAGTCATCCATGACGTAAAAGCTTTCCAGATCAGCATTAAATACTCCTCGCCCAAAGAAGCCATTCCAGTTTCCTGCCCAGCCTGGATCATCTGGGTTGTTGAGTCGGTCAGGCCAGAATTGAGGCCAAGAGCTTGGGTCATCACTGAGAGCGGGTGTAGGGGTCCGCGAAGCTGTGATCGGGTCAAGTCGATTTTCGTTCATAAATCCAGGGAGGGGAGTCCATCCCCACAAGGATCCATCAGGGCTGAGCCGTTTTCCAAAGTCTCGATAGGTAAGGATCACGGGGTTAAGGACGGTATCTGCTTGAGCTGTGGGAAAGAAACTTCTCCATTTGAGGCGTTCCCCTGGAACCTGCCCAGCCACCATGATGCCAACGCCATCAATATGTCGTCCTCCGATTCCTCGTGGCCATACGCCCCACGGAATGTCATTCCAGCGTGCAAGTTCGCCATGATTACGAAAATTAGTTTCAATCAAGTTGCCATCCATAATCCCGCGTGCAATCAGATCTTCATCACCTCGTAGATTAGATGGGATATTCTGTGCGCTAGCGGTGCATGTTAACACCGAAAGAAGCCCAAAGCCGAAAATAAGTCTGCTGATGAAACGCATTAGAAACGATAATTAATTCCGAGGCTTACTTTCCTTGGGGCTCCAAAATTTTCTTGACGATAGAAAAATTCGTCAAGACTATTTAGTCCACCGACTTGTGCACCTGTCCGTCGAAATAATTCTAATGTAACAGATTCGTCAGCGCGTCCAGTGTCTTCATAGACTCCCACCTCTTGTACTGTGTCAAACAGGTTCTGGGCTTGTAGAAATAGCTGGACATTAGGTTGAATTCCCGGTATACGGTAGTAGATACGAACATCTGTTCCGAAGATGATAGGTTTGGTCGCGTTGTTCTTTTTGACTGACCGAATAAATTCTCTGATGGTCGTATAGGGCGTTCCACTCTGTAATCGATTGATGAGGGTAATGGATAGTCCGGTTACAGGCTCAAGTGTAATGGTATTATTAAGTACATGTCTTCGATCCCAATCCAAGCGTACAAGTGATAGGATTTCATCAAGTCCAGATTGTTGCCGGCCGAAGGCCTCACCAGGGCTTGATGATGTGCCTTCAGCGAACTGTAACGTATAATCAAGCGTCCAGCTTACTCGTCCGCCAGGCCTCTGGAACAATGAAAAAGTCAGGCCTCGAATGGTACCATAATCCCGATTGATCCACCTAATGATAAAGTCGCCTTGGGGGGTACGGGAGATTTCTTGCCCAGTCAGGTTACGCACATCCTTTGAAAAGATTGTAATCTCCATCCCGATGCGGCTAGTAAAGCCTTGTTGCAAACCAATTTCAAATGAAAGAGTCCGTTCGGGGTTAATGCCTGGATTGCCAAATGAGTTTGAAAGAGAGGCAGGATTGATTTCATATTCAGGGTTAGTGTAGAGTAGTCCAAATGATGGGATCTGGAAAAATAGTCCTGCTGAAAACCGCATTACCCCTGTTTCAGAGATAGGGAATGCCACCCCCAAGCGTGGGCTAATTTGCATATCAATTTTTGCTGGCTCACGATTAGAAATCGTAGTTTCTGGATTATTGGGATCTGGAATTTCTTCAAGTTCACCTTGTCCCCATACGATAGGACTTAGGTAATCTGGGTCAAAATAATCAAACCTCACGCCTGCATTAACAATCAGTCCGACGAATTCCATTTTATCCTGAACATATGCGGATAGCTCTACGGGTTTTGCTTGGAGTAGGTTATCTGAGAATTGATCAGGGGATGGTTGGGGGAGGTTGAATGTTCTAAAGGAACGTTCAATTCCAAAATCTCGGTTATCTAAGGTATGCCAACGTCCTTGGACTCCTGCTTTCACCAAATGGACTCGGTTGAGTTGATGAGAATAGTCTGCTACGATGGTGTGGGTCGCTGTTAGTTGGTCACTGGTAGATAAATCATTTCCTCCAACAGCAAACGCGTTGGCTCCTTGCAAGAAGCCAAAATCACTGCTTACATACCGAAGATCAAACGGCGATTCGTACAAATAGACATCTGTTTTATCGTGCAAATAGCTATATGACAGGTTAGCAAAGGCATTACTACCAATAGTGTAGCGTATCCCGAGAATATGGGTTTGATTAAAAAAGTGAACGGTATTGATACCGTCAGGAGTGTATTTACGGAAATGACTATAGGGTTTAAATGTGCCTGATTGGAGAAATACGTTATAGTCAAGTTTAAGTCGAGATGAGACGGAATAGCTCAGAGTACTGTTCACAGAAATACGATCAGTGCTGTTGCGGGGCACAAAATCTCCATCTCCCGAGGAGGAAATCAGCCATGCATTTGGCGGAAGTCCAGTATTGAGATTTTGAGATGAATCAGAGGGCGCAAATAAATTCCGTCCAATAAAATGGGAATTATCCTGAAGGTATCTCACTGTACCTTGGATTCCTAACCGATCTCTAATGAGTGGGCCACCAAGAGAGGCTTGTATATCGACTAGATTAGGTAACGTTGACGCTTGGGAGAATGAAACGGTATCTGATGCAAAATCGGAGATTAACAGGGATTCTCCGGAATTTGAAGTCCGTTGGATAAACTCTAGTTCACGATTACTTGCGATGGCTCCTGCATACGCGAGTAGTGAGCCGCTCCATGTATCTGGCACATCTTTGGTTACTATATTGACAACTCCACTGGTTGCCTGACCATATTCGGCATTAAAGACACCGCTGATGACTTCAAGGCTTGAGACCATATTTTGCTCTATATCAAATGCAGCGGCTTTACTAAACGCATTTGTGATTGGTACACCATTGACCAAGTAGGTGACTTCGCCGGTCCGACCACCTCGAAAGTGTCCGTCTACGACACCTGCTTGTAGGTTGATTGCATCTTGTACATTGGTTACTGGAAGCACTTCTAGTTGCTCAGCATCAATCACTGATGTGGTAGTGGTGCGGTCTAACTCAACAATTGGGCGCTCGGCCACTACAAAAACTTCCTCTCCCTCAATGAGCTCTTCGCGCAATTCAAAATTTACGGTTGATGTTTGATCTTGAACCACGCGAACATTTTGTACTGTAACAGTGGCAAAACCAATAAATGATGCTTGGACGCTGTATGTACCAGGAGGCACATTCAGGATATGATAATATCCGTCTGTGTCTGTTACTGCGCCAATAACGACACCTTCAAGTACGACATTCACACCAGGCATTCCTTGATCTGTTCCAGCTTCAAGAACTCGCCCAGCGACCTTGCCAGTAGGGCCGTTAGTTGGGTAGGCGGAAACTCCACCTACCCAACTAATCCAAAGCAATAATAGCAGTATTAACAATCTAGGATGCTTGTTACGCCCTAAAATCAGTTGCATTATTTAACCAAGAGCATACGCCGAGAGAGGAGTATGGATGATTCTGATTCAAGCGTGTAGATATAGACTCCTGATGCCAGTCCAGAAGCATTAAAATCGACGGAATGAAAACCAGCAGGTTGGACTTGGGCATCCAAGAGAGTGGCAACATTACGCCCTAGAGAGTCAAATACACGGAGTGTGACAACTTCCGATGCGGGAAGTGCAAACTGAATCAGAGTACTCGGATTAAATGGATTGGGATAGTTCTGATCCAGAGCGATTTCTGTTGGAAGTTCATTGCCATCTACGACATTTGTCTGATGAGCGTCTGTAACGGTTACGGACAACTCAAAAGTTACTCCTGCGTAGTTTGGATCGTCACTCGTTGCTGTATGGATAAGTTTAAATGTATCATCATCCCCATCTGAATCAGTCAATGCCGTCACCATAATTGATTGGGATGTGTCCCAATTGTCGGGTGTGAATGTGAGGCCAGTGAACTGTGTATCAGGATTACCATCATTATCTAGCGTTAGATCAGTTCCATCATGTCCGGTAATCGCAATAGTAACGTTGGATGACGGTTTTGAATTGAGTTTCAGATTGTAGGTTTGGGAGGTGTTTTCGGTGACGGTGAGTGAGGTGATTGAATTACCATCAGACACCGCAGAAATAGAAATACCTGCAATCGGAGTGGTATCTTGAGCATCAAGACCAACAAGTGCCACAGCAGGCCACTGTGCGGGCGTATTCCACCATTGTCCATCTGCATTTGGTTTGATAGACCATTGAATTTGGTTGTCGCGATTCCCACCATCTCCGTCATTAAGAACGAAATTGAAGGGGAAATAATTAATTTCTTCACCGGTGGGGAGATCAACAATTTCATCGTTAAGTTCAGTATTTTGAATTTGATCCAATGGGAACACGGAGAGAATTCTGTAACCGATCTGTTGACCATTATCTGTGAGGACATCATAGGTAGCGCCACTTCCTTGAGCGATTTGATCAATGCTCACACCAGTGAATGCCACGGCATTAGTTCCATCTTTTGTCCCGTCACCTTGACCAAGTATTCTAAATTGATAGTCGGCAAATTCTCCACGCTCCATATCTTGATGAGGTGATCCCGTGAAAATCCCACCTCCCTCAACGTCCCTAACATCGTAGTTACCCCAACCAAATTCGATGCTATCATGTTGCCAACCGTCGGCAGGATTGCCTTCTGCGGGTTGCAATGAAATTTGATCATCTGTCACCTCTACATAGAGATAGAGTTCTGGGGGATCTGCAAGATAGCCTGCCCATAACTTTCCACTTAAATCGTCATTTTCGCTTAAACTTCCTCCATCTCCGGGTTTTGAACGCTCCATATTCATTAGAAAAGGCTTATAGTCGTCTGCAAATCCATCAACTATATTCTCAAAAGAATTATCAGAAAGCAGATCTCCAAGAAGATCCGCTTGATCTTCAGTGAGTTCAGTGATATAGGGCTGAGTCGGGAATGAACTATTTTCTACGGTCGCCTTACTCATTGAAATATCATCATTTTCAACACCAGATGGACTCAATGTAGTCACAGCGTAATGGAGTGTCACAGGAGAAAGGCTGGCATGTGGAATTTCAATTGTATGGATAAATTGGGTGCTCTCCTTTGCCAGCGTGTTAAGTAACTGCACACCTGGATCGGAAATACTGGTAAATGCTTGAAAACTATAATAGATTTTATAACCACCTGCTCCTGCGCTCGATGCCCAGGATATTCGATTTTGACCATCATCAGCATTTCCATTGACACCCATTGCAGGGCTAGCAGGTGCGTTTTGATCAGAAAGATCTAAATCGGGAGCGCCGATATAGAAGTCATCAATATAAATTTCTCCACCCCCTTGGTTATTGTCAAACTGGAGCCCAATATTCTGCACATTAGTCCACTCAAATTCTTTCCAAAGATCTGGGTTATGAGTTGAATTTGGCCCCATCCGATCATCAATTCCAACTCCAAAACCACCAGTAGACCATGCTCCAGCATAGACCCATAAGCTATCTAATCCATCAAGTTCATTGTTTGCTTTTGCATCCTCTAATTCTTTAAAAGTTGCTGGTGGGAGGGGGGCTGAAATCTCGTGCCACTCACCATTTCTAAGGCTGTCAGGGATTTGCCATGCTAAGCGGAATGGGAGATCCGCAGACCCATCCATTTCACCGCTTCCATCGGTTTTATCTTCAAACATAATATGTAATCGCCCCTTACCCTGATTGTCTGGATGAACCCAGATTCTTGCATGGAGGACATCTTCGTCCATTCGGTTTTTTGTCAAATCTGCACCTACTGCAGCATTTGAAGTGAAATGAAATGGGTAAAATTGAAAATCAGCCTGATTGTATTTCAAGACTTTATTCGTAGGATCAGTAGGATCATCAACAACTTCAATCCTTTCATCATATTCTGGAATCTCAGTATTGATTCCATCTACAAAAAAGATAAAGTCATTAGGAAATGGATCGCCAGCTTGTCCCTTAACGTTTGAAACGATTACGAGAGTAAACGAAAGTAAGATTAAAGAAGTAACTTTTTGCTTCATAAGTATTTGAATTTGTGTGCCTATCAACCAGATTGTAAATGAATAGATACTCACTGGGGAGAGCCACAGTTGTTAATGAATGATACAAAACCGTCGTTTGAAAGCTGATGGAAACGCTTCCAAAAATTCTGAAACGTTGGTTCTCTATAATAATTTACATAATATTTGGGAATTTACCATTATTAAGGAGAGCAGGTGAATTTGATTCACAGATGTTTCGTTGACATAATCTTTAAGCAAATCAGAATTTCGAATCAATCACATGATTCAGAGCAACTATCCCAGTGCCATATGCTTGCATGAGAATTCATTCATTTTCGGGTTATATTGAAGAAAAACGTGGTCCCCTATTTTCATTCTTGAAACGAATCATGCTTAAGAAATTGGACTAATGCTGGATGATTAGGATCAATTTTTATAGCTCGTTCCAGAGCATTGCCCGCATCAGTAAGTTGACCTGATTTTTGATAAACTTGCTGAAGTGCTAACCAAGCTAATACATGAGTTGAATCAGCGTTAAGTATGCGATTTAACCTATGCTCCGCACTCTCAAGCTCATCAAGATCTGTTTCAAGGGTTGCAAGATGGAATTGTAGATTTACATTGTTCGGACGCAAAGCTTGGGCTATGAGATATCGGGTCATTGCTAAATGTAATTTACCCGAGCGCCTCAAAAATATTGCATAATCAATCTGGGCCTGAAAATTTTGTGGTTGAGTTTCTGCTACATTGGCTAACAGTCCTGCTCTCTGATCAAGTTGTCTTAAAGAATCCGACTCCATCAATAATGAGCGAGCGAGATTAGAATAACCTTGACGATCAAGTGCCTGCCCTAAGATATATCGAGATTCGGCATCATATGGGTATTTGTGAACCAGGGGTTCTAACAATGCAATCGTGCGCTCCACATTTCCGAATTGGAGTAAGAGTCTTGCAAGCCTTACCTGATCGGCAAAATGGTTAGGTTCAAGTTGAAGTGCACGCTCAGTGAACTTTAAGGATTCTGAGAATCTTCCTTGCTGTTCAAGCATGTCAGCAAAACTTGAATATGCTGGCCTATAAAGAGAATCAAGTGTAATTGATTCTCCGAATGCAGATGAAGCATTGTCATATTGATTGAGCGCTTGGTAGGCCGAACCAGTGGCATGCCATGACATCGCAGATGGATGATTCTGAATTGATTTGAGAAACTCGGATAGTGCCCTTTGGTACGCTCTCTGGCCATAGTATATATTTCCTAAATTATGGTGAACGCCGGGGTAGTCAGGATCTAAGTCAATGACGGCCAAATAGGCAATTTCGGCTTTGTCCCATTGCTGAAGTTCAAAATAAACTCGCCCCTGCAGAAAATAAGCATCTGATGAATGACTATTGAGAGAAAGTGCACTGTCAGCAAGACTTAATGAAGTGTGATAGTCTCGTAATTCCAAGGCTTGCTGACTTAAACGAATCAGTGATGAGACATCGGCTTGGTCTTGTGGATCTAAACACCCTACAATCACAAGAATCATCGAAATTCCAATCCCACGTAGGATCATTTTTCTCTGAGATATAATGTTTGATTCGCGTCTATGTTTATTTGTTGCGTAACAGATCCATTCGGCCAGATCACGGTCAGGGTATCTATGACAGAATGTTGTCCAAGACCAAAGATCATCACTTGTTCGGATTGAGATGCATAACTATGGCCTGCGCGAATACGTCTGAATTGTTTTTGATTACCAATATGGGCGATTACGGTTGCATCAACTGAGAATCCTTCAAGTTTGACACTTAAAGAATTGGGCTTGCTATTCAATTCATTGCGAAATAAATAAACGCCTCCATTGTTCTCAGTAATCAGCAGATCTTGATCTCCATCTCGGTCAATATCTGCTGTCAGAGCACCACGCCCCACGATTTTGCGATTGAGACGGAGAGTCGGTGCTTGGTCAGTAAAGATACCACTACCATTATTTATAAAAAATTGAAGTGGCTGTTGATAACTAGAAATTTCACTTAGTTCAGTCGCCTGGGGGTTGATATGTCCATTGGCAGTTAGAAGGTCTAAGTCACCATCTAAATCTCCATCCAATAATAGCATTCCAAACGTCAGAACAGGAAAGCTAATGGATCCAATTCCGCTATTAGCTCCACGGTCTTCAAAAAAACCCTCAGATGTGTGGCGAAAAACTCCGTTCATTTGATTCTCAAAATGGCCAATAAAGAGTGTAGGCTCTCCAGTTGAGTCAACGACACCTACATCAATCCCCATTCCAGCGCGGGCTCGGCCTCGTGAGTCTAACGCCATTCCCATAGATAACCCAACTTCTTCATAGGTGCCATCTCCATTATTCAAGAACAGAAGATCAGGCTCGGTGTCATTTGCAAGAACAATGTCTGTCCATTGATCCTGATTGATATCAACAGTAATAATGCCTAGTGTTTTTCCAGAATCTAACAAACCAGAATTCTGTGTCTCTTCAATAAAGGTGCCATCTCCTTGATTGAGGTAGAATCGGCCTGATGTTCCTGTGTACAGCTCTGGGGTGCAATATCGCTTTTGGATACCTCAACACCTGCACCTTGCATGGGGTAAACCACGAAGAGTGGTTGGTGGATGTGCTCACACGGATTGACACGATGGCCGAAGATGAATTGTATACGCTGTTACCACAACACTGGAAGGCAACAAAAGAGAAGACGCTCCCGAATGCTGCGTAAATCAGCCTCGGCATAGATTGATCTACGATCCTCCTACAAAACACAACGCTTGTATGGATGCCATCCGTAGAAAAAAAGACGAACACTATCAGTGTGATTGCAGTCTAGGTTCTTCAATATATGATATTATCGTATGGATATGTAAAATCCCTACAAAAACGCCTCCATATTGACAGATCATTACACAAATATACAAAACTATTGGAAGCCTTTTCATTATTCTTGTTCGTGTTTGAACTGTATACTTTATTTTCTCTTCCTTTCTGCATGTGTTATCAATAATACCTCAGAAAAAGAGGAACATGATTTAATGATACTTGTAAAAAATTCCCTTACAAATTTATCACTTTTTATGGAATTACGAATTTCCAAAGTAGAAAATTTAGGAAAAAAACTTATACTTGATGATATGTCAGAATGGGAAATTATCTATTTTGATTCTCTTAAATCAATGAAATGGCTTCCAACTCATAAGGTCATCGTCAGAGAAAAAAAAGATATGGACTCTTGGAAAGTATACACCAATACGGTATATCCTTACACAACGATTATTGAGCATGTTGATTCTGGCAAAATGGTTGGTGCTATGAGAGTCAACTCAGATGAATCTCTTTATCATTATTAATAGCAATTTATGATAATGGAAGAGAAGAAAGTCCAGACTGCCGATGCGCTCTGGGCGGAGTTAGGTGCTCTGCACAAAAAATCAAACTCTGAAAGAGAACTGATTTACAGGGGACATTCAGATTCCAAATGGGATCTCCTACCGTCGCTCTTTAGGATTGAGACAAAAGAGCAACTTTTCGATTTGATTGGAACACGATGGAGATCAGAGCAATTGACATGGTTTGAATTCACGAATCTACGCAATTTTATTTATTGTTGTGATGATGCAGGAAGTATTATTCCTACAGATTCTGTCAGATTTCGCAGGACCAACTTGATGGATGAAAGTTTCAGTAAATATCGCCCACATCCAGAAAATTGGCCAGACGAGGAGCTTATTGATTCAATGGCATTAGCACAACTACACGGGTTACCAACTAGATTGTTGGACTGGACAACGAATCCATATGTCGCAGCATATTTTGCAGCGAGCCATGCTTTAAACTACTCTAAATGGTACAGTGGACGCAAAATCGCTATCTTCATACTTGAAAAGGGTGCACATCTCAATCAATCTTGTGGTCCTGTAAGAATCCTGCGGGTTGGAGGCTCGGTATCTAAGAATGTAGTTGCGCAGCAAGGACTCTTCACGGTTCATCCAACTCTGGAAAAACAAGGCGAGATTGTGGAAATTATGAGTTTGGAGAATTACTTGCCTTCGCAACACTCAATTATTCAATTAACCCTACCTGTTGAAGAGTCCTTGGAACTCTATCAATTATGTGTTCAGTTCGGATTCAATGCTGCCAGACTGTTTCTTACAGCCGATGGAGCATGTCGGGCTGTGATTGAACATCAATCGTATCTTACAACAACGATTCGAATAGCTGAGGCTGATAAATTTTCAATGAATAGGAGTCATTCATAAATAATTTGCCCTTTATATATTAACCGTTCCATTATTAGCAGTCCTTTAGAGCCTTCAATATTCTAAGGATTGATTAGTTGCATCACCTATTAATCATCTCATCTTGGGGCTATTGCGTCTTTCTTTTCGCGATAATTTGGAAAAATTATTGTTTCTAAGCCCTAAAATATATAATATTCAGGGCTTCAATGATGCAAATATCATCTGCTTTCTATACATTACAATTCATCAACGAATTGCCTGCGGTTGTTTCCCCGATGTATCATAGTTTAATAATGAGTGTTTTATGATTTTTAATCTTAACTTATTTATTAATATCTCATCAGATATATTGTTTTTTCATCTAACACCATCGCTGAACTCCTTCTCAATCAGACCATTGCCACCATGCCCGAACTTCCGTCTGCACTGGCTAATTGCTCTTCATCAACTGTTTATCGTAAGGGCAGGCGAAGAATGACTATTGAGAGAAAGTGCACTGTCAGCAAGACTTAATGAAGTATGATAGTCTCGTAATTCCAAGGCTTGTTGACTTAAACGAATCAGTGATGAGACATCGGCTTGGTCTTGTGGATCTAAACACCCTACAATCACAAGAATCATCGAAATTCCAATCCCACGTAGGATCATTTTTCTCTGAGATATAATGTTTGATTCGCGTCTATGTTTATTTGTTGCGTAACAGATCCATTCGGCCAGATCACGGTCAGGGTATCTATGACAGAATGTTGTCCAAGACCAAAGATCATCACTTGTTCGGATTGAGATGCATAACTATGGCCTGCGCGAATACGTCTGAATTGTTTTTGATTACCAATATGGGCGATTACGGTTGCATCAACTGAGAATCCTTCAAGTTTGACACTTAAAGAATTGGGCTTGCTATTCAATTCATTGCGAAATAAATAAACGCCTCCATTGTTCTCAGTAATCAGCAGATCTTGATCTCCATCTCGGTCAATATCTGCTGTCAGAGCACCACGCCCCACGATTTTGCGATTGAGACGGAGAGTCGGTGCTTGGTCAGTAAAGATACCACTACCATTATTTATAAAAAATTGAAGTGGCTGTTGATAACTAGAAATTTCACTTAGTTCAGTCGCCTGGGGGTTGATATGTCCATTGGCAGTTAGAAGGTCTAAGTCACCATCTAAATCTCCATCCAATAATAGCATTCCAAACGTCAGAACAGGAAAGCTAATGGATCCAATTCCGCTATTAGCTCCACGGTCTTCAAAAAAACCCTCAGATGTGTGGCGAAAAACTCCGTTCATTTGATTCTCAAAATGGCCAATAAAGAGTGTAGGCTCTCCAGTTGAGTCAACGACACCTACATCAATCCCCATTCCAGCGCGGGCTCGGCCTCGTGAGTCTAACGCCATTCCCATAGATAACCCAACTTCTTCATAGGTGCCATCTCCATTATTCAAGAACAGAAGATCAGGCTCGGTGTCATTTGCAAGAACAATGTCTGTCCATTGATCCTGATTGATATCAACAGTAATAATGCCTAGTGTTTTTCCAGAATCTAACAAACCAGAATTCTGTGTCTCTTCAATAAAGGTGCCATCTCCTTGATTGAGGTAGAATCGGCCAGATGTTCCTGTGTAGAGCTCTGGTGTGCAATATCGCTTTTGGGTTCCATCACGCGTGCAAAACAAGTCCGTCTCAGGAGTCCAATTGACATATCCAGTCACATATAAATCTAACCACCCATCGCGATTAGCATCAAAGAATATAGCACCAACATTCCATTCAGATGTGGTATCAAGTCCAGCTTCAAAGGTGTAATCTCTAAATTGGTCACCATCGTTAATGAGAAGAAAATTGCTCTCTAACGCGCTTAAAAATAGATCTTGATCCCCATCATTGTCTACATCACCTGCGATCAGTCCCATTCCATATGCATGAATCTGTGAGAGACGCATCTCGTCGGTAACATCGGTAAAATATCCATGCCCATCTCCTTTGAACAGCCAAATGCCACGAGAGGGACGATCATCCCATGTTTTCCCACCGACTAGTGCAATGTCTATTAGATTATCGTTATTAAAATCAAAAAAGGCTCCCCCAGCTCCAATGGTTTCAGGGAGGTACCATCGTCCATCGGCACCGTTTATGTGTTTAAATTCTCCAAGTCCAGCCTGATCAGTGATTTCAAGAAAATGCCATTCATTTTCCTGTGTGGTGCATCCAATCACTGCAGTCAATGCAAAAAGAACTACATGCAACTTAAAGAAACATTTAATCATGCGAATCATTGATCATCAATTCGTTGAGTTCAAGTATGATTCAAAATTCGTGATGCATATATCGCGGTTGAACATGCTATATTAAATAACTTGTTATTGAACAATGACTTCCGCAGTATCTAAGATGCGTTCAATACCATTGATTAGGATGTTTTCGGATGGAAATTGAGTGACATTTTTCTTGATCATAGCCGAAAAGTAAGCGTTTTTTCTTTCATCTTTATAGCCATTTTCATAGGTTGAGTGTCAGGTTTTAAGAAAGTTAAGAATTTTAGGGTATCATGGGGTGTTTACTCTGACTCATAGAATCAGATTTAATTATACAAAGCTTTTTGGACAGACAAGATTGGCTTATTAGCACGATAATTGATCAGTACATCATTGAATTCTGGCTGATCAATCAATGAGAAAACATCTATCCCCAATTCATTTGAACATCATTGAGTATCAATTAAATTAAGACTTATTTGATAATGCGCTCATTTCTCTCAAAGTTCGCAGCGGTAGTGTTTCCAGTAGTTCTTTTTGTTGTTGCCGAAGGCACCGTGAGATCCTTTGATCATACACCATTCTTTATCCCTGTTGCAGGAAATTCTGATTATCTCACTGTAAACCCAGCCTATGCGGGGCGCTATTTTCGTGGATTCATCCCCCAGGTTGCGTATAATCCTTTTCTCAGAGATAAGCCAGATTCGGTGTTTCGGGTTGTTGCTCTTGGGGGATCATCTACCGCTGGTTATCCCTACCTATTTAACTCGGCATTCCCCGAGCGTTTTGCTACACATTATAGGTCTGTTCATCCTACACGACAGATAGAAGTGGTAAACCTTGGCATGACGGCATTGAGTAGTCATGTTATTAGAGATATGATTCCACATGTCATAGACATGAATCCAGATGCCGTTTTGATTTATGCTGGCCATAATGAATACTATGGAGCTTTTGGTGCTGGGGGAGCGAATCGGAATCGAATTCTGATCCGAGTTCTATTCTGGTGTAAAAAGAGTGTGTTATTTCAAAAGCTCGAATCCATTATTGCTCCACCTGTGGAATCCACACGAACAATGATGGAGCAGTCAACTACCGATGTAGCCATAACAAAAGATGGATCAGTCTATCATTCTGGAATTCAAAATTTTGAAATTAATCTGGAGGCTATTCTGAGTCGACTCAATAAAGAGCAGATTCAAACTTATGTGGGAACACTCGTCTCAAATATTCAAAGTCAGTCTCCTTTGGGTAGTGATTCAGTCGCTACCCTACATTGGGAGAAAGGACTTGATCATTGGAATCAAAGGGACACATTGGCGGCCAGAGGAGCATTTGTATTGGCCAAAGAATTTGACCCAATAAGGTTTAGAGCACCAGAGGCTATGAACCAAGTCATTGAGGAGGTTGCCTCCACTAATCATGCTACCGTTGTAAATATGGAGCCAATCTTCGGATTTGGAAGCGAAGACTCATTGTTTACTGATCATCTTCATCCAACGTCCACTGGATATGACCTGATGGCGCGGTCCTTTCTACAAGTGGTTGAACCTAAATGGGTGACTAAAGCCTCAAGTCTGGGTGCACCTGAGCCATCACCTTTTGATGCAGCATATGCCAGATTACTGATTGTGAGACTTCAATTAGGCTTTCCTTTTACGAAAGGAATGTCAGAAGAGAGCCAATGGCAGCAGTTTGAGAGAGTATTGGCTACGCATCAACAATCGGGAAGGTATGCAGATTCTTTGGCTTCATTGTCGGTTACATTTCATACGCCTGTATATGAATCTCTCTTAGAAGCATATCAAAGAAATCTTGCTGAACAAGACACTTCGCTGGCTCTATCTCACATTCGCTCACTTCTTTATTGGCAACCATTTAATGAGTCTCTACATTTTCAAGCAGCGCAACTCGCCTCAGAGCAAAGCACAAATTTAGCAGGAGAAGTCATGCAACTCGTGGCCTCCAGATTCCCTTCTGAGAGATACCTCAATACACTCGCAGCTATGCGGATACGCCAAGGAGCTCTTGACAGTGCAGTACAGTTATTAGAGTTGATTGAGAATGATTTCCCCGATTCACAAGTAATGCTTTACAACATGGCGAGGTATTTGGTAATGACGGGTGATACACTAACTGCCCAACTGTATTATCAAAAATATCAAATGGTGCGCTACTCAGGGGAATAAGCGTGTTGATCAAGAATGAAATAAGAGAAGGATAGCTTATTTCTGACTAGATTGCAGGATCTGATCAGTGATTTTTTGTCCACGAACTGGAAAGGTTTCAGGCATGTGATAACTCATAAATTGATTTATGAGGTTTTGTAGTTCGGGATATTGTTTTTTGGTAAGTTTAAGTTTTAATATAACATCAAAATCTGCACGGCAAAGAATTGAGAAGGCACGCAGGACACCCCGTGAGGCATAGACTGCGGAAGGTTCATCCTTTACTTCATTGCTGATTGTTCCATCGTTGAGGATTAAATATCCACCAGATGTATCAATTTCCTCCACAGACTTCTTTGAAAAAGCTGGAGCAAATCCAAGTTGCTGTGTAAATTGAATTTGAAAGTAAAGATTCAAGACGAGTCCATTTGACTTTGGATCATTTAAGGCAGTAAGTACATTGATTAAGAGCTGAAAGAGTTCAAAAGATCGTTGCCCTTCTTCAGTAATCTTCAAGACGATTTCACAGATTCGTTGGCCAATAGTGAGCTTTTCCAGATCTTCCCTTATGTCAGAATAAACAGTAATATGAGAGCATTCCGAGAGAACCTGAATAGACCGGGTCGGGCGTGAAAAAATCACGGCTTGGACATGAGATAATAACTGCAGGGTACTACCAAATCGATTTTTAAGTGATTGTCCTCCACGAGCGATGATTGTGATTTTTCCAAGTTCACGCGTATATAACGTTACAAGCTTACTGGTTTCTCTGTAAGGCATTGAGCGTAGGACGATACCCTCGGTTCGAACAAGCATAGCAAAAGTTAAATTTCAATGATTCTGCTCCAAATTTACGAAATTTTGAGACATGAACGATTATTGAAGGGTGAACGCATAGATTATCATTAATTAATGGAGCACTCAATTGGAAAATGAGCTTACAAACTTGCGTATAAAAAGTAAATTACCTCGATTCCTTTTGTTAGTACAGGATACCTCTCTATTATTTGTTAATAAGTGAATCAAGAGCAATACTCAGATTCTGACGTTTCTTCTGAGAACAAGATAGTAGAATTGACACCACTCATTGATCCAGTTTCAATGGCATCAGAATGTTCTCCCGAATCCATAAATGACGGTGTGTTTCAAAATTGGGCAATATACGAAGGTAAATTATGGTAACTTAGAAACATCAGAAATAGAGTAATTTTTGAGGGTGCTATTTGCTTGTGATTATGTTATCAATCAATTGAGAACTCGCCTCTACTTTACGCATGTTATCGTCTTTGTCTTTCTTCTATAATTTCCATTGGTTTAGCCATGAGATCTATTGAAAACCTGCCCATACCTTTATCATCCGAACAATTCCACAAGGTGCTCTATGGTTCAAGGAGTCCTTGCAATCATGATCTCTATCCTTACTTTGTGATGATCAGGAGATAGGACTGCTACGGTTTCCAGATTCTTTCCTTGTAGAGTTTAAGTTCTGATTTCAACCAGTCATGCATAGATGGAATTGGAATTGAATATCCGTGACCATTTTCTGAGATCACACCTTTCTCAATGAACTTACCGAATATTTCCTCCGCTTTCTCAGTATCATGCTCGCTTTCAAGCTCTGACATGATCGTCTTCTTCTTGAACATCTTCCCTGCAGGAAGATCAATTAGTGCCTTGGCTAAACGTATCACATCACCTCCCTCAATCCTGCGGACCCGTTGCTCGTAATATTTCGCACACTCAATGCTACCCTCACTTAACACTTCTTTTAAACCGATGGATGTTGGGTGCCCACCGTTTTCCATGAGGTAGCATATCGCCGGTTCTACATATGCTGCAATGTGCTGCGGCCATCCATGTGACTCTTTTGAGATAGCATCAATCCATTCTGCAACATCCCCCTTTGCTCCACCTTCGTTGGTGAGCCACGCATAAATGATGGCACGCGTAGATTTTTCGCTCAGTGGGCCTATTTCCTCTACACACTTCATTCCTGTCCTCGTTATTCCGAAAATTTCAAATGTATCCAGAGTTGTTTTCAGCCCACCAGCAAGCAGGATTGCGGGTTTACCGAGATTCCCATTGTGGATCTTGTTGAGGATACTCGTAACAACTCCTTTCATATCAGATGGTACTACATCTTTTAAACCTAAAGTCTGAGCTTCATCCAAAGTCAGCAGGAGAGGCTTATTGCCATCCTGTAGAATTTTCATCATAGTATGGGTGGTACGCTGAATATCAAAACTAATGCCTGGATGTCCTAGCGCCTCAGGTACCACCCCAGCCTCTCCCTTCAACCCAGTTATTTGGGCACGACTTTTGCCAAGGCAGTGCAATAGATCATCTGGATTCCAGAGGGCAGTTGGGTAAAGATTCATGATGTTCCATCCATCCTTTTCGGCTCGCTTCTGGCATTGATCGAGTAGTGCAGTCTTGCCTGCACCGGGTGCTCCATGAATGATGAATGTAGTCCCTTCTTTCCCCTTCACTGCACGCTCTCTAAGTAACCTAAACTTTTTTAGGATATTCGTTCGGCCGCGAAAATATGGGGTAGGTCCTCGGTCAAATGCAGCACGCCCAGGTGATACGCTTTTCTTTAATACCATGAGGTTTGAGTGTTATGACATTTAATACTTCATTAAGTCAACTCTGCATATCTTCATATCTTCATCAAACGAACATCGCGGTGATGCGGGCAGAGCCACAGAGATTTATCTTCGCTGACGATACTAAGAATCGCTTCATCGTACACTGTTTTTGGCGTGAGATTATGGTTGAGATGTGGTATCCTAACTTGTCTACGATAAAAGCCACACCGCTGGAAGAAAGAAACATAAAAATGGTTCTTTAATTGTGGGCCATCACGTATATAACTCCCAATTTGATAGTTTCAAAGTACTAGATTGGAGCTCGTGATAGTGCATTAATTGAAGAAATCATTAGTCAGAATTTGCTGGGATGTTCATGAGGTAGCAAGGCGGATTCAACAACTGGTAGGGGATGACACCTATCAATTTTTATCCCTTAATTAAAGCAAATTGATACTAAGGGCAGGCGAAGAAATAACTTAGTCATACAACGATTCCACATGTATGTACTGGTT